>DGIT01000117.1:0-50832 GCA_002386465.1 Burkholderiales bacterium UBA4615
ACTTCGACGGCGACCAGATGGCTGTGCACGTGCCGCTGTCGCTCGAGGCACAGATGGAGGCTCGCACGCTGATGCTCGCCTCCAACAACGTCCTGTTCCCCTCGAACGGCGAACCATCGATCGTCCCCTCGCAGGACATCGTGCTGGGTCTGTATTACACGACCCGCGAAAAGACCAACGCCAAGGGCGAAGGCATGATGTTCGCGAACGTGTCCGAGGTGCTGCGCGCCTATGACAACCGCGAAGTCGAGCTCGGCACCAAGATCACGGTGCGTCTGACCGAATACGATCGCAATCGCGATACCGACGAGTCCACGGCGCGCCCCATCCGGGCCAACACCACGGTGGGCCGTGCCATCCTGTCCGAGATCCTGCCGCACGGGCTGCCCTTCGAGTTCATCAACAAGGCGCTCAAGAAGAAAGAGATTTCGCGGCTGATCAACGCCTCGTTCCGTCGCTGTGGTCTGCGCGATACGGTCATCTTTGCTGACCAGCTGATGCAAAACGGCTTCCGGCTGGCCACGCGCGCAGGCATTTCAATTGCCATCGGCGACATGCTCGTGCCACCCCAGAAGACCACGCTGCTGGCCGCTGCCGAGCACGAGGTCAAGGAAATCGAGCAGCAGTACACCTCGGGCCTGGTCACCCAGGGCGAGCGCTACAACAAGGTGGTCGACATCTGGTCTAAGGCCGGCGACGAAGTCGGCAAGGCCATGATGGATCAGCTGCGTGTGCAGAAGGTCATCGACCGCCATGGCAACGAAGTCGACCAGGAGTCGTTCAATGCCATCTACATGATGGCTGACTCGGGCGCACGCGGTTCGGCTGCTCAGATCCGTCAGTTGGCTGGCATGCGCGGCCTGATGGCCAAGCCTGACGGCTCCATCATCGAGACCCCCATCACGGCGAATTTCCGTGAAGGGTTGAACGTGCTGCAGTACTTCATCTCGACGCACGGTGCGCGTAAAGGCCTGGCCGACACTGCACTGAAAACCGCCAACTCCGGCTACCTCACCCGCCGACTGGTCGACGTCACGCAAGACCTGGTGGTGGTTGAAGACGATTGCGGCACGAGCAATGGCGTGGCCATGCGCGCGCTGGTCGAGGGCGGTGAAGTCATCGAAGCCCTGCGCGACCGGATTCTGGGTCGTGTCACCGTGGCCGAAGTGGTCAACCCCGAAACGCAAGAGACCCTGTACGAAACCGGCGTCATGCTGGACGAAGACGCGGTCGAGGCCATCGAAAAACTGGGCATCGACGAAGTGCGTGTGCGCACCCCGCTGTCTTGCGACACCCGCTACGGTCTGTGTGCCAAGTGCTACGGGCGCGATCTGGGCCGCGGCGTGCTGGTCAACTCGGGTGAGGCGGTCGGCGTCATTGCCGCCCAGTCCATCGGCGAGCCCGGCACGCAGCTGACCATGCGCACCTTCCACATCGGCGGTGCAGCCTCGCGGGCCGCCGTGGCCAGCAGCATCGAGGCCAAGTCCAACGGCACGGTGCGCTTTACCGCCACCATGCGTTACGTCACCAACAGCAAGGGCGAGCAGGTGGTGATCTCGCGTTCCGGCGAGGTCATCATCCAGGACGACAACGCGCGCGAGCGTGAGCGTCACAAGGTGCCCTACGGCGCCATCCTGCAGGCCGGTGATGGCCTGCTGGTCAAGGCAGGCACCATCCTGGCCACCTGGGATGCACTGACCCGTCCGATCATCACCGAGTACGCAGGGACGGTGAAGTTTGAGAACGTCGAAGAAGGTGTGACGGTCGCCAAGCAGATCGACGAGGTCACTGGCCTGTCGACTCTGGTGGTCATCGATGCCAAGCGCCGGACTCAGGCCACCAAAGGCCTGCGCCCTCAGGTCAAACTGATTGATGCCTCCGGCCAGGAAGTGCGCATTGCCGGCACCGACCACGCCGTGACCATCTCGTTCCCGGTGGGTGCGCTGATCACCATGCGCGACGGTCAGACCGTGGGCGTGGGCGAAGTGCTGGCGCGTATTCCGCAGGAATCCCAGAAGAACCGGGACATCACCGGGGGTCTGCCGCGCGTGGCCGAGCTGTTCGAGGCGCGTGCTCCGAAAGATGCCGGCATGCTCGCCGACATCACCGGCACGGTGTCGTTCGGCAAGGACACCAAGGGCAAGCAGCGTCTGGTCATCACCGACCTCGACGGCAACCCGCATGAGTTCCTGATCCCCAAGGACAAGAACGTGCTGGTGCACGACGGCCAGGTGGTCAACAAGGGCGAGATGATCGTCGACGGCCCGGCTGATCCGCACGACATCCTGAGGCTGCTGGGCATCGAAGCGCTGGCCCGCTACATCGTCGACGAGGTGCAGGATGTCTACCGTCTGCAGGGCGTGAAGATCAACGACAAGCACATCGAGGTGATCGTTCGCCAGATGCTGCGACGGGTGCAAGTGGTCCAGCCCGGCGATACCGGGTTCATCGTCGGTGAGCAGGTCGAGCGTTCGGAGATCCTGGACGAAAACGACAAGGCCATCGCCACCGACAAGCTGCCGGCCACCTACGAGAACATCCTGCTGGGCATCACCAAGGCGTCGCTGTCCACCGATTCGTTCATCTCTGCGGCCTCCTTCCAGGAGACCACCCGCGTGCTGACCGAAGCGGCCATCATGGGCAAGAAGGACGACCTGCGTGGCCTGAAGGAAAACGTCATCGTGGGCCGTCTCATTCCGGCCGGTACAGGCTTGGCCTACCACCGTGCGCGCCGCGAAAAAGAGTCCACCGAGGCTCAGGAGCAGCAGGCACTGGCGGCAGCCGAGGCCGCGTTCATGCAGCCCGATGAACTGGCCCGGCAACAGGCGGAAGCCGAAGCAGGTGTCGAGGGGGCAGGCGAGAACGCCTGAACCTGTCGGGCGGCCTGCCTCGCAGAGCCGCCTGTCAGGCTTGCCCCTTCAGGAAGATCGCGCCCGGCCTAGCCGGGCGTTTTTTATTGGAGCAGACATGGCCACGCAATCCCCCGCACGCAGTTCACCGGACGATTCGCCCATCACCCTGGACCCACCGCGTCTGGAGCACCTATGTGATCTGCGGGTCGAGGTGGCCCAGGTCATCGACGCGGGGAGCGGACCCTTTGGCGTGCGCCGCGTTGTGCCGATCATCGGCGGCCAGGTCACGGGTGCGCGGATGCGCGGCCGTGTCCTGCCGGTCGGCGCCGACTTTCAGCTGGTCACGGGCGGGACCACCGCCCACCTGGATGCCCGCTATCTCATCGAACTGGATGACGGCGCGACGGTGTTCGTGCACAACACGGCGCTGCGCTACGCATCGCCCGCCAACCACGAGAAACTGCTGCGCGGCGAGACGGTGCCGCCCGAAGAAGTTTATTTCAGCGGCCAGCCGCGGTTTGAAACCGGCGATCCGCGCTGGGCGTGGCTGAGCGACCGGCAGTTCGTTGCACGAGGCCGCCGTGCCGAGCGCGCGGTGTTGCTCAGCATGTGGCTGCTTGCCTGACTCAGGTTGACCAGCCTCAATCGCTCGTAGGATGACTGACGGCTCTTCGGAATGTTGATCCGGTTGATCTAAGCACTGCTCTGCACTCGATACCGTTCGGCCCCGTGCCATGCTGGGTACGCTTCACCCTTGCATCGTCGTCGTTGTGTGGCGCTCCACAATCGCACGTTATTCATTCGTTGCGTATGGGAGCCCGACCATGTCTCGACTCTTGACCTGCGCGGCTGCAGCAGCCCTTGCCGTGGGGTGGGTCGACCTGGCAAGCGCTCAGGCCGCCAAGACTGCACTGATCTCTGCCGGCGAATTGCGCATGGGATCATCAGACCTGCAGCAGGATGCTCCATTCGGCCCGCCTGGGCCTGTGGTCGTCCAGCGGGCCGCAGGCCGACCAGTGGCTGCAGCCGAGGTGCCCAACGTGACGCGCGGCGGCTTGTTTCGCGCACTCAGCGACACGGGCCTCCTTGCCGAGCGTCTGGTGGCCGAAGTGCCCGGCGGCTCTCGCGATGCGGTGCGCAAGCTTCTGGACGAAGGTGCAAGCCCTGATGCAGTCAATGCCAAGGGCCAATCGGCATTGACCGAGGCTATTCGCCACGATCACGTGCAGATCGTGCGCCTCCTGCTTGAGCGGGGCGCCCATCCTGATCTTGGCGACCGAACCGGCCACACGCCTCTGACGCTTGCCATTGCGCGGGAGCGCGACGACCTGGTCGAACAACTCCTGCGTGCCGGCGCATCCCCGGCCCCGGCCGACAGTGCGGCTCTGGCGCCTCTGGTCTGGGCAGCGAGTCTGGATCGGCCACGGTCGATCGACCAGCTCATGCGTGCCGGCGCGGCATCGCGCACAAAACCAAGTACTGGCCCCGCGCTGCATGCATGCGCCCGTACCGGCGCACTTCGCGCCTGCGAGCGCTTGCTCGACTGGGGTGCCGATCCTGTCGCCGTAGACAAGAGCGGCCAATCGGCTGTGATGCTCGCATCACAACGGCAAGACGATGCCATGTTGGCGCTCCTGCGCGCACCACGCAGTGCTGCAGTGACAGCCAGCCGCTGAATCGTCTTCATTCTGAAGCATTGAGCCGGCGTTAGCGCTGGCTGCATCAACGCGATAGTCCGAAGGCACCAGCGCACAGGCAGTACCGTGCACCGCCAGTTCATCGCGCACTTCCAGAATTCTTCCTGAGGCAGCGAATTTCTTCGCCTCGCCCAAACAATTTCTGGAGGCTCTATGCACATTCGTCAATCCGCGGTCGCCGTCATGCTCGCGATCGCATCCATCGGCGCGGCACACGCCGCCATCACCAACAACGACGCAGCCGGCGGCAGCGAGCTGTACTTGGTCGCCAATAAAGTGAGCGCCGGTGTTTCTTACACCTACACGTTTGACACTGGACTCTCGTTCGCTTCGTTCCTGCCGGGCGCCGCAGCAGCGCAGGCCAACCAATTGTTCAACCTTGCTGGCGACAGCAACTGGACCAGCTTCCTGAGCCAGGCAGGTGGTGCGACAGGTGTGAAGTGGGCCGTCTACGGCGGCAACAACGCCGACTCGGGAACCGCCGGTGGCCAGCAAATCATGATGACCACCAACAAGGTGAACACCGTCATGGTTGGCACCACGTCCACCAACCGTCTCAACGACACACGGATGAACACCGGTCTGCAAAACACAGCAGTCTTCCTGAACGCCACGAACCAGCTCGGTACGCATGCCACACAGGCCAATGGCTCCAGCCTGAACTCAGGTACGGGCTCGGCTGACTACGGCACTGGCAAGCAGAACCTTTTTGGTGCTCAGTACACCGCGACATTCGCACCGGCCAACAATATTGGTAGCGAGGCCCGCTTCGCGCTGGTTGAAAACACACTGGCCACCACTGCAAGCGTCACCAACTACTCGACTGCTGGCGCCGCCATTGCTGACATGACCGACCCGGGTGTCGCGACATGGCTGCTGTCGAATGACGGCACGCTGAGCTACACCGCTGCTGTGGCCGCCGTTCCCGAGCCCGGTGAGTGGGCCTTCATGATGGCCGGCTTCGGTCTGGTGGGCATGATCGCCCGCCGCCGCGCCGCCCGCGCCTGATTCCAATCGCACTCCACAACACTTATCCCTAAGGATCAGAAATGACCCGTACGCTTATCAGCGCAGGCCTCGTCGCCGCCTTCGGTCTGTCCGGCAATGCATTCGCGCAGGCAATTTCGCCGGCCGATGCCGCCGCCGCACCTACCCAGATCTTCCTGTCGGGTGCAACTGCCCCCGCAACCATTGTTCGCAACGTTGTCAAATCGACGATGTGCCCGAGCGGCTTCGCCGAGTTCAGCAACGGTTCGAAGTTTTACGCGATCGCTTGCAACTCATCGGTCACCGGTGGCAACGCGGTGTTCTACTACACCTCGTTGGGCTCGAACTTCGGTGTTCAGCCGGTGCTCTACAACGGCACGGGCGTTGCAACCCCCAAGCTGAAGGTTTCCTCCTGCCCGACCCAGGCTTCTGCAACCAACCAAACTTGCACCGGTATCACCACCGCTGCCGAGTCCACCATTCCTGATGTCGGCGTATCGGATATCGCCCCGAGCGGTTTCGTTGGCGCCAATGTGCCGACGGCCGCCGCGCTGGATCGTGAGTTCAACTCGACTTTCGGCGGCAACTTCGCCAGCTACTCGGCCCTGTACTCGGCGCTTCAGCAGGACGCCACCAGCAGCGAAAGCAACGTGATCACTCCGATCAATGGTGTGGTATTTAACGTGGCCATGAGCAATGCGCTCGCGACCGCGCTGGGCGGCACCGCCAATAGCATTCCAGTTGGCATCGGCAGCACGCAGAGCCTGCCTTCAACCGTGATCCGCGCGATCATGCGAGGTGACTTCGCAACCGGCAATGCTGCGCTGACGGCGATCGGTATCAACCCGAGCACCGTGACCGCCGCCACCAAGTTTGCTGTGTGCTCGCGCCCTGCCACGTCGGGCACCAAGGCCTGGGCCAACTTGTTCTTCCTCGGCGGCGATGCTCCCAAAGCTGAAAATGCTGTGGTGGGTACAGGCGGCGACTGGAAGGGCAACACCTCGGCGACCGCAGGCGTGACCCGGTCCATCGCCTTTGTCGAGAACCTTGGTTCTTCGGACGTTCGTGCCTGCCTGACCCAGGCCAGCACACAGGGCATTCCCGCCATCGGCATTATCAGCGCCGAGAGCTCCAACAAGCCCAACGGAGGATCCAACACCTACGCGTTCGGCCGGATCGACGGTGTCTATCCCGACAACGCAGCCGTAGATGACCGCATCAACGTGCGTTCGGGCCTCTACACCTATGTGGGCGAGGCGACATTCAACCAGCGCTCTGCGCTGGCCGACGAGCCGCAAAGCATTGTCACGGCGATCACCGATGCGCTGAATTCCAGCACTGTCTGCTCCAGCCCCGGCTCGGTCACCTTGCCCGACGGCACCAGCGGCAACGCAACCGGCTGCGAAATCCGCTGGACCCGTGGCGGTATCCCGACGAATCGCGCCTACAACGTGACTGGCGAGTGATCTGCCAAGTCTGACGTGTTCGGTTGAACCGGGGCCATCGGCCCCGCTCCCGAGGCCCCGGAATTTTCGGGGCCTTTTTTGTTCAGGCGTGCGATGCCGATCGGATCAATCGGATTGAGAGTGACCACTCCGATCGGGACTTAGGCAGAGCGAATTCGCAATATCGATCTCCTACACTCGGCCCGCTCCTTGGATTCCGTTTGCTCAGCGTTCATACCCTAATGCCTGTCCTAAGTCTTTGTCGTGTGTTCAGCCTTGCCGTGCTTGCATCTCTCGCGATGCTTGTGATGGCAGTGCCTGCCCGCGCACAGGCGCAAACACAAGCGCAAACACAAGCTCAGGCTCCGGCACCTGCGCAAACATCTGAACCTGCATCCAACGCTCGCTTCGATGTCATCGAGTTCGTGGTTGAAGGCAACAGCGTCCTGTCCGAGGCGATGATCGAGCGTGCGGTCTACCCGTTCATGGGTGAGGGCAAGACCCTGTCAGATGTCGACAGCGCGCGGGCAGCGCTGGAGTTGGCCTATCGCGACCGCGGCTATCTGGGCGTGTCGGTGCTCATTCCCGAGCAGCAGGTGCGCGATGGCATCGTTCGATTGGAAGTGGTCGAGGCCCGTGTCGAGCGCACGCGCGTGCGGGATGCGAAGTACACCTCGCCGGCCTGGGTGGGCGCGCAAGTCCCTTCGGTTGCGCAAGGCACCGTGCCCAACTTCAATGACTTCGAGCGCGAGCTGGCGGCACTCAATCGCAGCGGACTTCTGACAGCGACCCCCATGTTGCGACCTGGCCGTGGCGTGGGGCAACTGGACGTCGACCTCACACTTGAAGACCGTAAGCCATGGTCGGTCGGGGTCGAGCTCAACAATAACGCGGCGGTCAACACCACACCCCTGCGCCTCGGTCTTTCTGCGCGCCACAACAACCTGTTCGAACGCCGACATTCGGCTGGCATTCAGCTGGTGACCTCGCCTGAAGACACGTCGCAGGTGCGCCTAGGTGTCTTCAACTACGGGATTCCGCTTGGCGGCCCGGACGATGCCACGCTGGCGCTGTATGCGGTGCGAGCCAACAGCGACACACCCACCTCGATCGGTGGCATCACGGTGGTCGGTAAGCAGTCGATTGTCGGTCTGCGCTATATCAAGCCCTTGCGTGAACGGTATGGCTTGCTCCACTCGCTGACACTGGGCGTCGATCACAAGCAGCTCGACCAGGCCGACCTGACTGCGCAGAGTGGCTTCAGCCGCGTGACCTACCTGCCCTTCACAGTGGGCTACAGCGCGATCGCGGCGCGCG
Source organism: Burkholderiales bacterium UBA4615 (assembly GCA_002386465.1). Taxonomy (GTDB): domain Bacteria; phylum Pseudomonadota; class Gammaproteobacteria; order Burkholderiales; family Burkholderiaceae_E; genus UBA4615. Next base: position 8,299 of record DGIT01000117.1, read on the forward strand.
ACAAGAGCCAGACTCAGGCCGATGTCTCCATGGGACTGTCGATCCGAGGCGTCGGTAATGACGAAGAAGAATTCGCGCAGCGCAGATACCAGGGCAGTGCGAGTTATGTGCAAGTCCGCAGCGATCTCAGCCACGAGCATCGATTTGCCGGCTGGTCGATTCGAGGCCGCGTGGCTGGTCAATATGCGAATCAGCCGTTGATTCCGTCGGAGCAATATGCCATTGGCGGGGCCGCTACGGTGCGCGGCTATTACGACTCCGAGCAGCTGGGCGACCTTGGCTTGCTGGCCAGCGTAGAAGCGCGCTGGCGAAACTTCCAACCCTTTGAGTCGATCACGTTCTTGCCGCTGGTGTTCCTGGATGCGGGCGATGTTCGGATCCGAGATCCGCTTCCTGAGCAGACCAGCCGATTCAAGCTGGCCAGTGTTGGCGTCGGCTTCAGATCGCGGCTGTGGTCACGCGCCTCACTGAGCTTCGATGTAGCGCGCGCATTGACCTCTGCGACCTTCACCCGCGAGGGTGATGTGCGCGTGCATTTCCGACTGGTGGCGGAGTTCTGATGAGAAACGCAGCGTCCCTGCGCCTGACTGCACTGGCGTTTGGCATTGCAGCGCTATCGCTGCGCTCACCGGCGTACGCACAGTCCAACGCCGGCTTGCTGCCGGGCACCGTAGCAGGGTCGCGGATCACACCCGGCACCTCCACTTGGGTCGGCGCGCAGCCTGCTGGCGTGAGCACCGGGGCCGATGGCATTCGCGAACTCCTCATCCGACAAAACCAGCCTAGAGCAACGCTGAACTGGCAGCAGTTCAATGTCGACAGAGGCGAACGAGTGCGTTTTGACCAGCAAGGCAATCGCAGCTGGGTGGCGCTGAACTGGATCCATGCTAGCAAGCCCAGCGAAATTGCCGGCCGATTGGTGGCCGATGGCGCGCTCTATCTGATCAATGCCAATGGCATCGTGTTCAAGCCGGGTGCACAGGTCGATGCGGCAGCCTTCATCGCCTCGACGCTGAGCATTCGAAACGACGCATTTCTCAAAGGCCTGACGGCGATGGCCGCTGGACAGGCAGCCTTCGAGTTCGACGCCGCGGCTGGCTCGCCCAACGCACGTGTTGAGGTTCAGTCGGGTGTGGTGCGCCGACTCGACGGCTCGGTCGTGACTGCGCCCGATGGCAAGGAGCTGGTTCAGGCGGCCAGCATTCAGTCGGCGAGCGGCGGTCGGGTGTTTCTGCTGGGCACCCGCGAGGTCGTCAACAATGGCCTGGTGCGTTCACCCGATGGCCAGGTGATTCTGGCTGCCGGGTCGAAGGTCTATCTCTTTGCGCCCCGTGCCGATGACAGCGCGGCCTTTCGCGGCCTCTTTGTTGAAGTTGATGCAGGCAGCGAGGCGCGCAACCTCGGCTCGATTCTGAACACAGGAACGATCGAGACACCGCAGGGCAATACCACCCTGGCTGCGATGGCGATCCGCCATGCCGGGCGTATCAGTGCCGACACGGCTGCGACCGGTAATGGATCGGTGTACCTGTTTGCGCGCTCGAACCCGCGCTTTCAGCTGGGCTCCACCAGTCGCCCGAACAGCACCGCCTCGGGCACGGTGGCCCTCGAGCCCGGTAGCGTGATCGAAGCGCTGCCGCGCTCCCGAATCGATGCAGAGGGCAAGACCGAGCAGGTGCTCGACAGTCAGGCCGTCTATCCATCGGAAGTCAGGCTGGCCGGCCGAAGCATTCACCTGCAGGGCGGCGAAGCCGGCACCGGCGCCCGGATCACCGCACCCGGCGGGTTGGTCAGCGCGGTGGCCAATGAAAATTTCGATAACACCACGGTTGCGGCCGTGCGCCCAGTCGGGGACGGCCGGATCGTGGTCGATGCCGGCGCCTCGGTCGACGTGGCGGGCGTGCGTGATATCAGTGTTCCGGTCACCCGCAACATCATCGATGTGCAGATCAGCGGCGAGAATGTGGCCGACAATCCGACTCTGCGGACCGGGCCTTTGGCCTCGCAGACTCTGAAGGTCGATGTCCGCACCGGTTCTCCCCTGTTTTCACAGAGCACACTGGATGCGGTCGCCGGCCAGCAGATCCGACGCACAGTGGAAGAGCGGATGGCTGCAGGTGGCACGGTCAGTCTGGCTTCTACTGGCGAGGCCGTGGTCAACCCGGGTGCCCGAATTGGTCTTGCAGGGGGCTCGGTACTTTTCACACCGGGAGTGCTTCAGACCAGCCGGCTGTTCGATGGCAGCCGTTCAGTCGACGTTGGTGCGGCGACACCCGATCGCAACTGGACGTTGGCCAACACCTATACCGAGACCGATGATCGCTGGGGCGTGACCCGAAGCTTCGCGCTGGGCGGCAGTGTGGCGACCCGCGACCCGGGCTATCTGCAAGGCTACAACGCAGGGCGTCTGGAACTGGTGGCGCCCTGGGTCAGTCTGGGCGGTTCAGTCGATGGCTTGACCGTCAGCGGCGCGCGCCAGCGCACTGCGCCTGCGCTGGGAGGTCTGGTCACCTTCGGGCAGCGCGAGGCCTTCCTGCTGACGCAACCGGATTTCATCGTGCGCAGTCCCATGGTCCTGGGTCAATCGCCCGGTGCGATGCCGCCCGCTGTATTCCCCATTGACGGCGATCGGCAGGAGCGCTTCGGGACCGAGGCCTCTGCAACCACGCAGGCCATCGACGTCGCCAGCCTGAGCGCTTCGGGCATCTCGCGGCTGGAGGTGTTCAGCAACAACTCGGTGACCATCCCGGCGGACTCGCCCCTCAGTCTGCCGGCGGGTGGCCGCATCACTGCCGCGGGCGCCTCCATGAACGTGGCGTCGTCAGTGACCGTGCCGGGAGCCCGCGCGGAGACGGTGCTGCGCAGAAGCGATCAGGATGTTCGGTCCGCTGGCATCGATCTGTCCGCCACACCCATCGGCTCAGACACCCCGGGCGTAAGCTCCGGCGCAATGGCGGTTCGAGGTGCACGTATCGACGCCGCAGGTCAGTGGTTGGTGCAATCGACCGCGGCCACAAGCGCTGGCAACGAGCCCTACCTGTTGGACGCAGGCTCGGTGCGACTGCAGGGCTACAACCAGTTCACGGTCGATGCCACAAGCAGCGTCGATGTCTCGGCCGGTGCACGACTCGGACCCAACAACGTGCGCACGACGGGGCGTGCCGGCTCGCTGCAGATCGGCCTGACCTCGCGCGAGCCCGCCAGCATCGGGTTGCCGCGCATCGCTGACTTTGCAGCGCCGGTGCGCGCAGTCGGGTTTGGCACCGGAGCCAGCCTCAGAGCCTCGGCCATCGATCTTCTCGTGTCAGACGCACGCCCTGACGCGTTTGACGGCTTATGGCTGTCAGCGGGCCGTTTCGCCTCGGAAGGCTGGTCTTCGGTCGATCTGACCGGTCTTTCCAGTGCACGGGTTGCTGATGGCACGAGCATTCGGTTGGTGCCGCCGTCGCTGGTGTTCAAGGCGGGCACCGGTGCGGTCACCAGTGCCGAGGCGCTCAAGGCACAGGCGATACCGACACAACAAGCAGTCAATCTGCTCAAGCCATCCTCGTTCATTCTGCGTGCGTCGTCGACGCTGGAAGGCACGACCGAGGTCGGCGCGCGAAGCCGCGTCGAGGTGGCCCCCGGTGGCAGCATCGCACTGGACGCAGGCTATCGAGCGCTCCTGGCTGGCGCGCTGGTGGCGCCCGGCGGGTCGGTATCGCTGACCCTCGATAACGGCAGCAATTACCTCGGCTTCAGGGGCGCTCAGGGCATCCATGTGCAAGCCGGCGCGCGTCTTGATGCCAGTGGCATCGATGCCACGGTGGCGCTGCCCAACGGGCGACGAGGCGGATCGGTACTGGCCGCAGGCAGTGTCAGCATCAATGCACCCAGCGGCTATCTGGTCATGGAGCCGGGTTCGCAGGTGGTTGCCCGAGGCGCAGTCGGGCAGGTAGACGGGACCGTCGCCGATCTCAACGGACGGCCGATGTCGCAGAGTCTGGCCAGCGCGGGCGGCAAAGTCTCTTTGATCTCCGGCAACGGTGGTGTCATGGCAGCGGGTATCGATGTCGCTGCTGGCGGCGCCAATGCTGCATCGGGCACCGTCGTGATCGGCCAAAGCCGCGAGGTCGCTCAGGGTGCGATCGACAACACGATCGGGCCGCGGCCAATCCGACTCGAGCGCCTGAGCATCGTGGATGATGCGAAAGCGATGCCGGGACCGTTGGCCGTCGGTGCCGATGTCGATGCGGCACTCAATGCGACTGCTGCGCCGGGAAGTGAAGTCTTCGAGACGCGCGTGGCGCGATCGTCACTGGAGCGCCTGGATGCCAATGGGTTGGCGTTGCAGGCGCGCGATCAACTCACCTTTGGTGCCGACACAAGCCTGAGTGCGCGCCGGCAGGTCACCATCGATGCACCGGCCATTCAGGGCGATGGCCGGGCGACGCTGTCGATCCGGGCGCCTTACGTCGAGCTGGGCTGGACGCGTCGCAACACGGCGGCGCTCCCCGTGGGGGTGACCCAGGGCACCCGCCTGGGCGAGGCGCGACTGAATGTGGCCAGCACGCAGGCGCTCGACCTGGTGGGCAGCCTCGTGCTGCAGGGTATCGGCAACACCAAACTCGAGACTGCAGGCGATCTGCGTCTGCGGGGCATCTTCACCAATGCGGCTGATGGCAGCGTGCCTCCGTATGCGGTGGGCCGTCTCGATGCCAGCGGCCGAGTCGATCTGATCGCAAGCCAGATCTTCCCAACGACCGGGTCGAGCTACAGCATCGCGCTGGCCGGCCCCCAATCCACCTTGACCACGGCGCGTACCGCCGCCGAGTCGCCGCCGGTACCGCTGTCGGCGCTGGGCCGCATGCAACTGAGCGCAGACCGCATCGAATTGCAAGGCGTGCAGCGCGCGCCGCTTGGCACGATCGAGATCGATGCCCGCGAATCGGTGGTGGCGGGCCCGACGGCAGAGATCTCGGTTTCAGCGGCGAACACGCTGGTCCCCTACGGCGTCACGCAGGATCGCCGACAAATCATCTATCCGTTTGATGGCGGCTCAACCGGACGGGCATTGAGCGGATTCGATCCGGAGGTCCGCATCAGCGGCGCGTCGATTGACCTCAAGCAAGGGGCGGTGGTCGATGCGTCGGGTGGCGGCGATGTGCTGGCCAGTGCGTTCATCGCTGGCAGCGGCGGATCGGCTGACGTGCTGCGGCGACCGAACCTGTTTGCCGTGGTGCCTGGCTATTCAGCTGCCATGCCGTTTGATTTCCAGATACGCGCCGAGACCCCGACGCTCGGCGGTTCGGCACTGGGTGCGCTCTCGGCGTTTCGTGGCGCACTGCCTACTGGCATGACGACGAACACCAGGCCGACCCTGTCAGTCGGCGACCGCATCTATCTTTCTGCAGGCAGCGGTCTGCCGCAAGGCGAATACACCCTGATGCCAGCCCGTTATGCGCTGCTGCCGGGCGCCTACGCGGTCGCATTGACCGACTCAGTGAGCTTCTCAGCCCCCCGCCCGACCACGCTCGCTGATGGCAGCAGTCTGATCGCGGCTCAACGCTTCGCAGCGTCGTCAAACGAGCGCGACGCACGCTGGACGGCGGTCAATGTGCTCAGTGGCACGCAGATCCGCCGTTATGCCGAATTCATCACAGACCTGGGCTCTCGTGACCTTGGTGCAAAGGCCGATGTCACCGGCTCAATTCGTGCACCTCAGGATGCCGGTACGGTGGCCATCGATGCACGCGGCACCTCGGTCAAGCTCGACGCGGCCATCCGCCTCAATCCGGGCCAGACGATCGCGCTGGCCGAGGGTGGTTCCGCGCTGAGCTCCGAGGGCTCGACCACGGGCCGACGCGGTGCGTTCGAGTTGTCTTCCGACGGCGCATCTTTGGTCATCGGTGGTGCCGCTGCGGGCGGCTCATCGGGCGCCGCATCGGGCACCACCATCAACCTGGACGCGGCTCGGCTGTCGGGGTTGAACGCGGGCCGACTGCTGATCGGTGCACGCCGCAGCCAGAGTGGCGACGACACCTTGATCACGCCGACCGCCGCTCGCGTCACGGTTGAAGCAGGCAGCACGATTCAGGCCGAGGATGTTGTGTTGGCGGCAACCGACCGGATCGCGCTGGGTCGCGATGCCCGGTTGACTGCGCCGGACTCGGGCGTGTCGGCAGCGCAATACCAGCTGCCAGCCACCGGCGCGGTGATCTCGGTCTCGAGCGGTACGCCGACCTTCACCCGGTCTGGCCCTGCCAGCGGGTCGGCCCAGATCGAACTGGCCGCTGGAAGCTCGATTCAGGCCCGCTCGGTCATGCTCGATGCCCCGGGTGGGATCGCGCAAGACCCGTCGGTACGACTGCTTTCTCGCAATCTGGACGTGTCGACCCGCGGGCTGGTGCTGGGTGATGGCCCAGTGGCCGGCAATCCGTCTGGCCTGACCCGTTTGAGTGGCGCTCAACTGCAGTCGTTCGCATCGGGCGAGCGCATGATGCTTGCAGCGAGCGAGACCCTCTACCTCACCGAAGGTTTACAGCTCGGCACGGCTGCGTTTGGTGCCATTGAACTGCGTGCACCCTCGCTGACCTGGGCTGATCCTGCACGTGCCGGTGTGGCCAGTGTGACCGCTCAGCGCATCATCTTGTCGGGAGGCCCGGATCTCGCCAGCCTGCAGCCTGTATCAGCCTCCGGGCAGGGTGAACTGCGACTGGACGCCGCCACCGGTGCCTTGCCTGACAGCGGTCAGCTGCTGAGCCAGTCCGGCGGCCGGGCGTTGTCCGGCTTTGCTCGTGTCGATGCGACGGCGCGATCCGCCTGGATCCTGTCTGGCGAAGGCGCCACCCGTACCGCGGGTGATCTCACCGTGCGCACGCCGCAGGTGCTGACCGCAGCCGGCGCCACCCAGTCGGTCACGGCCAACCAACTGACCCTCAGCAGCCTTGCGGGGGCGCCGGGCGTTGTGGCGCCCGCGGCTCAGCCTGGCGGTCGCCTGAGCTTGGGTGGACAGACGACGACGGTGGACACGCTTGTCCGGTTGCCGTCTGGCCGACTGTCCATCTCGTCGACCGGCGCAGACACCACGCGGCAGTCACTGATTCTCGGTGGGTCCGCACGGCTCGACGTCGGCTCGGCGTCGATGAACCTGTTCGACCAGACCTTCTCGGCCTCGGCGGGTACGGTCACCTTGAGCGCGCAGCTTGGCTCGATCCTGGCTCAACCGGGTTCCAGAATGGACGCCTCAGGACGCACTGACGTGGCTGGCGGCCAGCTGGTCGTGAGCGCGCCGCGCGCAACCGTGTCGTTGCAGGGAGTGCTCGCAGCGAGCGGCCCGCTCGGCCAGGGCGGGCAAATCGAAGTCGATGCCACGACCATCGATCGACCCGAGCAACTGACGGCATCGTTGCGCAGCGGCGGCTTCGACGCCGCGGTGAACCTGCGCCAACGAACCGGTGATTTTCGAATCGGTACCGATGCCGCAGCCAGCACTCCGGTGATCGCAGCCCGGGAAATCAGGCTGACCGCTGATTCAGGGTCGGTTCGCCTCGAAGGCGGCCGACTGGATGCGAGCGGCCCATCGGGCGGCGAAGTCGAACTCAACGCTGGCGCGCGAGTCGTGCTTGCGCCCGGCACATCGATCATTGCGCAGGGCAGCTCGCAAGAGGGCGGTCGAGTGCAGCTTAATGGCCGCAGCGGAGTGCTCGCTCGAGGAGCTCGGATCGATGTCGACGGCGTGACCCAGGACGGCGAGATCGAGTTGCGCTTTGATCGCTCGGCGGTCGGTGCAGCCACCCTGCAGGCTGATGCGGGCAGCTTCACCGGCGCCAAAACCATTTACCTGACTGGCGTCAAGTCCTATGCGCAGACCGTGTCTGCCAACAATGCCAACGTCACCTCGGCGTCACTGACGACGGCATTCAGCGAAGCACAGAGCTACGCCAACAATGCGACACAGGTGCTGTCGCTGACCGGATTGACCGGCCAGGCCGCAGCGCGCGTTCGACCGGAGATTGAGCTCACTGCAACCGGCGCGACCCATTCCGCCAGCCTGACGGTCAACAGCGCGCTGGATTTCTCGACGCGCCGCTACACCACCGTCACGCCGAACGACACGGCCGGCGTGCTCACGCTTCGGGCGGCCGGCGACCTCGTCCTCAATGGCGCATCCACCACGCCGGGCACTGCGGTCACGGCAGTGCTCACCGACGGTTTCGTTGCCGGAACCGCCTTCAATGGCGCTGCCGCCACCTCAACCGCACTGGGCGCTTCTTTTGACACGCAGGCCAAGGACACCTGGTCCTTCAAGCTGGTCGCGGGTGCCGATCTGACAGCTGCCGACCCGCTGGCCGTGCGTGCCACGACCGACCCGCTGCTGGGTGCTGCGCTCGGCAACGTGCGCCTGCTCAACAACCGCATCATCCGCACCGGCACGGGCAGCATCGACGTGGCGGCGGCCCGGGATATCCGGCTGGGCACATCCAGCGCTACCACGACCGCACTGGTGACCGGCACCACAGGCGGCCGGGCGTCCATCATGACCGCGGGCCGCCGTGCAGCCGACGTCCCGAATTTTGTCGACCCTCAGTCGCTTTATGACCCGGATGACAGCCCCGCTGATCCGCGTGCAAATTTCACCGAAGGTGGCGGATCGATCACCCTGACGGCTGGCAGCTCGATCGCCTCGACCATTCAAGATCCGCTGGTGAGTGCGTGGCTGTTCCGCCAGGGCAGGGCCGATGCAAACGGCCTGGCTCTGGACAGCCGCTCGCCCGCCTGGTGGCCGCGCTTCGATTTCTTCAGACAGTCTGTGGGCGCACTCGGCGGCGGTGACATCGTCATCCGGGCGAAGGGCAACATCGAGAACGTGTCGGCCTCGGTCGGCACCTCAGGCCGGCTGGTCCTGACTGGCAACCCGCTGCTCGACCAACCAGTGATCAACGGTGGGGGTGATCTGACCGTCCGCGCCGAAGGCTCGATTCGCTCGGGCAGTTTCGCGGTCATGCAAGGCACCGCGCGACTGGTGGCCGGCGAGACGCTCGAGCGCGCTGCCACCGCACCTTACGCAACGATCGCCGGACTGGGCGACGCTGCACTGCAGGTCGAGGCGCGTCGCAACCTTCAGTTCGACCAGGTCTACAACCCGACCTTGTCTGAGCAGCGTGCGACGAACGCGAAGGTACTGTTCGCTGAGAACCGCAGCTACTTCTCGACCTACACCGACCGGTCTGCGGTGGCACTGACCTCGATCGGCGGCAAGGCCACCTTGCAGGAATCCGGCGTTGTGCTGCGCGCAGCCACGGTCGCAGGTGAAACCGCAGTCTCGATCGACGTCAATGACCTCGGGCGGATCACCTCGCTTCGGCCTGCCACGCTTGCGGTCACCTCGCTGGCCGGCGATGTCGAAATCATCGGCAAGCCGGGCACCCTGGCCACCGATCTGCCGGCGAGCGCCAATGCGATCCTCGCGCCGGCTGCCGATGGCGGGATCACACTGGGCGCAGCCGGCTCCATTACCGGCGTGGGCAGTCTGGTCTCCCTCGACACCGACCCGCTCACCTCCTTCAGCCTGAGCCGTCCGGGCAGGATGGCAGGCACCTCGATCGTGACCCATACCGGTGTGTCGGTCGACAGCGAAGTATCGGCTGGTCGCCTCAATCCGACCTCAACGGCCCGGCCGCTGGCGCACGCCGACCGACTGGTCCGGGCCAACGACACCAACCCCTCGCGTGTGTATGCCGCGCAGGACATCACCACACTGCCGGCCTCGCTCGAGTCGGACTCGGCTACAGCGGCGGCGTCGCGCTTGCGCTTCGTTTTTGCCGAGCCGGCCCGAGTGCAAGCCGGGCGCGACGTGACCGACGTCTCGCTCACGATCCAGAACCTGCGCGACAGCGACGTCAGCGTGGTCAGTGCGGGGCGCGACGTCAGCAACCGCACTCAGCTGGCCATCAACGAGGCCCTGGCGCTGAGCAACTCCGGCGTGGTGCTCAATGGCCCCGGCCGCCTCGAGGTCTCGGCCGGACGCGACATCTCGATGGGTACGTCGGTGGGTATTGTCAGCCGCGGCAACCTGGACAATGCCACATTGCCGGATGTCGGCGGATCGGTGACGCTGGTGGCCGGCTTGCCTGAAGGCCCGGCCTATGGCGCGTTCCTCAAGCGCTATGTCGATCCATCGAATGCGGCGGATCGACCACGCGATTACACCGACTTGCTGGTCGAATTCGTGAACGCGCGATCGCCGAGTCCGTCGCAGTCGCAGTTGACCGCTGAGGCGGCCTGGCAGGCGTTCAGCGCCTTGCCGGAGACCGAGCGCAATGCGTTTGCCAGAGCGGTGTTCTATGCCGAGTTGCGCTCAGCCAGCCGCGTGGCCTCTGCACCCCAGATCGACGGGCAGGCCAACCCCACGTATGGCAACTTCCAGGCCGCCTATGACGCGATGTCCACCCTGTTCCCCAAAGACGGCGGCGGAAATATCGACCTGGTGTTCAGCCAGGTCAAAACCGAGCGCGGCGGCAAGCTCGAGTTCCTCGTGCCGGGTGTCGTTTGCCGTGGCGACTGGACCGTGTGCCAGGCCACCGATGCGTCCGCGATGGTGGGCAACCTGCGGGTCGGTCTGGCCAACCCGCCTGACAATCTTTCGACCCTCAAGAAGGCCTCGCAACTGGGCATCTTTACCTTGGGCGAAGGCAGCATCGACATTGCCCTGGGCGGCAATGCCTCAGTGAACCGATCGAGGGTTCTGACCGCAGGCGGTGGCGGGATCACGATGTTCTCGGCCCTGGGTGATATCGATGCCGGTCGCGGATCGCGCACGGCCACTTCGGCGCCCCCTCCTCTGGTGCGTGTCGACAAGGACGGCAACGTCGTAGTCGAACTCCCTGGCGTCCTGGAAGGGTCCGGTATCGGCGTGCTCGTCACCAAGCCAGGAACGGCGCCCGGCGACGTTGACCTGTTTGCTCCCAAGGGATTCATCGATGCTGGCGAGGCGGGCATCCGCTCGGCGGGCAACCTCACGTTGTTTGCAACCGAGGTGCGCAACTCGGCCAACATTTCCTTCTCGGGATCGGCCACCGGTGTGCCGACGACCACCGCCGCCCCCAACCTGTCGCTGGCCACCGCATCGAATACGACTGCTGCGGCCACGGCGTCGGAAGCACAGTCCGCGACCGACCGCGACGGACGCACCGAACCCCGCACACAGAATCGCAGCCGCCTGCTTGTCCTTGAGTTTCTGGGCTTCGCTGAAGACGGCGAAGAGTCGTATCGCAAGCGCCGCAGCAGCAAGTGACCCCGTCCACACGATCGCCTTCAACCGCAGCCTGAGTCCGCCATGACCCTTCATCGAATCCATCGCGCGGTAGCCGTCATGGCAATCGCCTTGTCAGGCCTTTTCGCCTCGAGCGTCAGCGCACAGATCACCGATGCCTGGAAACACAAAGTCAGATGGGTGCTCGACACGACTGACGCAGGCGCGGGCCTGAAGTCAGCCCAGGCGCAATTTGTGGTGCCGATCCGCTTGCACACGGGCAACTTCGACTTCACCAAGGCGCGCCCTGACGGCGGTGATCTGCGTGTGGTGGCGGCCGACGGCAAGGCGATCCTGCCGCATCGCATCGAGTACTACGACGCAGCCAACGAACTGGCCGTGCTGTGGGTGCGGGTGCCTACGCTCGCCCCTGGTAACGCTGAGCCGTCGATCTGGCTGTATTCCGGCAACCCCGCGGCCGAGGCGGTCAACGATCCAGTGGTCCGTGACGGTGTGACCAGCATCGTTCTGAACGCGATGAAATCGGGGGCCAATGAGCGCGCCGACGGGATAGAAGTCGATCTGGCCGCAGCTAAGCCGCAAGTTCAGGGTTTGCTCGGCGAGGCCATTCGTCTTGATGCGACGGGCCGCATCCAGGCGGGCGGCTCGGCCTTGACGCTCGGTGGTGACGGCACCACGGTGTCCCTGTGGGTGCGACCCGATGCATCGGCCACCGGCTCATTGATCCAGCTCAAGGGTGCTCAGTCGACCATCGAAGTCAGCCTGAATGCCGGCGTGCCGTCCATTCGGGCGGCCGGTGCAGGTGCTGCCCCTGCAGCAGCTGCCAAGGGCTCTACGCCTTTGCCTGGAGGTCAGTGGCGTCATTTGACCCTGGTGCTGGGCGAACGCGCGGCACTCTTTGTAGATGGGGCGGAGGTGGCAGGCCTGACCGCCAAGCTGCCTGCGCAGGCCGCACAACTCATCATCGGCGGTGGTGCAGCCGTTGACGTGGATGCATTGTCCGTGAGCAAGGTCGCTCGCTCACCCGACTGGATTCGCGCAACCGGCGCGGCGCAGGGCCCGGACAACAAGATGGTCGCGCTGGCTGCCGAGGACGGCGAAGGCGGCGAAGCCGACCACTTCAAAATCCTTGTCGAAAACCTCACGCTTGACGGAAAGATCGCGATCTATGTGCTGGCCGCAATGTTGCTGGCTGCGTTGTGGACCATGATTTCCAAGGCCCTTCAGCTGTCCAGGGTGTCCAAGGCGAATCAGCAGTTTCTGGCCGCCTTTCGCGAAGCCGGCCCGGACGCATTCCTTGAGCCCGGATTTGGCAAGGGCTCAGCCGGTGCGGCTGCTGTGAACTCCCGTTTCGAGGCCTCGCCGCTGTATCGCATGTATGAGACCGCCGGCGTGGAGCTGCGCAAGCGTCTCGACACCCAGGCCGCCAAAGCGCCCGCAGCCGCAAGCGGCAAGGCGGCTGCCGCGATCGGCCCCAAGGCAACCAACGCCATCCGAGCAGCTGTCGACGCGACACTGGTTCGTGAAGGCGCGCGACTGAACCGTCTCATGGTGCTGCTGACGATCGCGATTTCGGGCGGCCCCTTCATCGGGCTGCTGGGAACGGTGGTGGGCGTGATGATCACCTTCGCCGCCATTGCTGCCATCGGCGACGTCAACATCAACGCTATCGCACCCGGCATTGCGGCAGCGCTGCTGGCGACTGTCGCGGGTCTTGCGGTCGCGATTCCGGCGCTGTTCGCCTACAACTGGTTTGCTTCGCGCATCAAGGATTTGACCAACGAGATGGCGATCTTCTCGGATGAACTGACCAGCCGCATCAGCGAGCGATACGAAGCCTGATCGGCTGACCGAAACGAGGAGCCCATGCCATGCAGGTTCAGCAAGAGAACAAGCCCTACGACGATATCAACGTCACGCCGATGCTCGACCTCGCGTACGTCCTGCTGCTGATCTTCATCATCATGACGACAGCCTCGGTGCAGGGTATCAAGGTCAATCTGCCCAAAGCGAGCAACACACCCAGTCTGGCCAAGCCCAAGACCAAGGCGGTGACCATCAACGAGACCGGCCAGATTTTTCTGGATGCTTACCCCGTCACGATTGCCGAACTCGAAACACGCCTCGCGCAGCTCAAGGCGGCCGATCCCGAACTGCCTGTCGTGGTCAAGGGCGACTCGAAAGTTCAGTATGAAAAAGTCATTGAAGTACTCGATCTCATCGGTCGCCTGGACATCACCCAGCTCGGCTTGGTGACCCAGCGTCTGACGAAGTAAGTCTCAACGCGAGGCTGCAGGGAACACTATGACGACCGATGATCAGCGCACGGATCGGCGCTCGACTCGCAAGTGGGTAGGCTGGACTGCCGCGGCGCTGGCGGCATCGGGTTTGACCTGGTTGCTGGTGAATCAGCTCAATCAGCCCACCAAGAAAACCAAGCCGAGTGCGCAGCAAATTCAGCTGGTCCGCCCGAATCAGCCGCCGCCTCCGCCGCCCAAGCCGCCCGAGAAGCTACCCGAGCCTCCAAAGATCAAGGAGGAGGTCAAGCTTGAACAGCCCCGGCCAGTCGACCAGCCCAAAGCGGAGCAGCCCGCGCCCGCTGCCGAACGCCTGGGTGTCGATGCAACCGGTAGTGGCGCGTCAGACGGATTTGGATTGGCGGCAAACCCGGGTGGGCGAGACCTCACGAATGCCGCACCCACGATCGGTGGAGGCGGCACGGGCAGCGGTAGCGCAAGCACAGCGATCACCCGGGCCCAATACGGCTTTTACCGCGACGTGCTGACCCGCCATGTCAACGACGAGCTGAACCGGGTCAACGACTTGAAGGCCAGTGACGGGCAGCTTGCGGTGCTGGTCTGGGTCGACAAGAGCGGCCGCATCGAGCGGGTGGAGCTGCGTGATGCAACCGACCGTCAGTCCGAACTGATTCGCGAACGCCTGATGGCGTCAAAGCCCCTTCGCGAACCGCCCCCCGCCGCCATGCCTCAACCGATGTGGATTCTGCTGAATCTGCGTGATCTTGGATGACGCGCCGTGCGTCCCGACCAACCCAGCCTGTCCGAGTGAAGACATGACACCGAAAACAAAGGCAATGGCGGCCCTGCTTGCGAGCCTGTGCCTGGCCTTGACGCCTGTTTCTGTTCACGCTGATGAGCGTGCAGACCTCGAGCAGTTGCGTGGCTCCTTGACCGAGATGATCGAAGCGCTGGTGGCCTCAGGGGCGCTGTCCCGGGTCAAAGCCGACGAGATCCTCGCCAAGACACGCGCTCGCCAGAGTTCGGGCGCCCCTGTCACCCCACGCGGCACGGCCGCTGTGCCCGCTGCAGCCGGTGCCGCGACCATCGCTGCACAGCCAGCACTGCCAGGTGTACGTTCAGACGCGCCTCGTGAACCCGTACGCGTGCAATACGTCCCGGAAGCGGTCAAGCGTGACATCAAGGAGCAGGTCAAGCAAGATGTGCTGGCTCAGGCTCGAGTAGAGCGCTGGGGTCAACCAGGCGCACTACCCGAGTGGACCGATCGCCTGCGATTTGAGGGAGACCTGCGAGCGCGGTTCCAGATCGAAAATTTTGCGCCAGGCAACGCCCCCGCATCTGTGCTGTACGCCCCCGATGGATTGGGGACCAACTACGCGGACCTCACGAACAGCACAGAGGACCGCTATCGCCCGACTCTGCGCGCACGATTCGCTGTGCTGGGCAAAATCAACGATCACTGGGCTTCCGCTGTACGCCTCTCCACCGGCAGTATCGTTGGCCCGGTATCCACCTCGTCGACTTCAGGCGACCCGAATGACCGGTTCTCGGTCAAGATCGATCGCGCCTTCATGCGTTGGGCACCATCGAGCGATTTCGCGTTCACGGCCGGTCGCATGCCCAATCCGTACTTCAGCAGCGACATGATGTTCGCAACGGATCTCGGATTCGATGGCGCAGCCGCCTCGGGCGCTTTTTCGTTCAGCAACACACTGAGAGTCATCGGTGTGGCTGGCACCTTCATGCTCAAGGAGTCATCTCTCGGCAAGGACCGCTGGATGTCGGGACTGCAGGCTGGCTTTGAATGGCGCCCGGGGGTGCAGTGGGGTATGCGCGTCGCATTCGGGCGCTATGACTATCACAATGTTGAAGGCTATATCGACGACACGAACTACGGCACGCCTGCTTATGCGCTCAGCGAGTACGAGCGCGGATTCCGTCAGAAGGGCAACAGCCTGTATCGGATCAACGACCCCATCAACGACACCGCCGGCGCGACCAAATGGGGCCAGGCCAGCAGGTTCAACGTTGAAGCCCTGACCTTCGGATTCGAGGCTGCGCACTTCGATCCGTTCCTGATCGATGTCAGTGGCGAAATTATCCGCAACCGCGGTTTCAACCTGGATGACATCCGGGAGCGGCTGCGCGGCAGCGAAATCACACAGGGGACGACTGGATACCAATTCCGGGTCGCGGTCGGGAATCGCGCAGTGGTCAAGCGCCACGACTGGCAGTCCAGCCTGACCTTTCGAAACGTTCAGAAAGACGCCACGCTGGATGCATTCACCGACCCTGACTGCGGGCTTGGAGGCACCAATCTGCGATGCGCAATCCTCGGGTTCAACTACGGATTGGATCGAAACGTGATGGCAGGGTTCAGGTGGTTGTCTGCTCGGCAAATCGAAGGCCCGCAATTCAAGGTCGACACGTTCCAGATCGACCTGATCACGAGGTTCTGAACATGAACCCCATGAACCCCGCACGACACCGGCTCGTGGTCCTGACGTTGTGCTGCGCAGCGCTATCGCCTGTCCCGCTCATGGCGCAGCAGGCCTCCAAGAAAGCAGACCCTGCGGTGGCGCGGCAGGCCGAGCTGATCCGCAAGCTGCAGTCTTCGGAGAATGAGCTCAAGGAGGCCAACACCAAGCTGACTCAGGAGAAGTCCGCTGCGGATGAGGCCTTGGCTGCAGCGAATAAGGGGCGAGCCGCTGAGGCTGCACGAACCAAGGCCGAGCAGACGCAGGCTTCGGCGTTGCGCCGTCAACTGAGCGATAAACAAGAAGCCCTGGCTAAGCTCGAACGTGAGCTCGAACAATCACGGCGTGAACTCGAACAGTCACGCCGTGATGTGAGGGACGACCGGGCGAGGGTGGCCGAATTGGACAGGGAGCGGCAGGGCCAATCGGCGCGGGCAGTGCGAGCAGAAGCGAATGCCGAGCAGCAAACTCTCTTGTTGACCCGTTCTGCGGCAAGCGCCAAAGACCTTGACCTGCAATTGCGTGAATGTCGAGGCCAGAACAAGGCACTCTCAGGCATCACTCATGACCTGCTGTCCGCGATCGACAAGGCGGGCTATGGCGAGGCGCTCATCGGCAAGGAACCGTTCTCTGGTTACAAGCGCGTCCGGGTCGAATCACTCATCCAGGAATACCGCGACAAGGTGGACGATCGACGGAGCGATCTGACGATCCGGTGATCGGATCAGGTCACGCATGAACCGGCCGGAGGATCGGGATGATCCGATCGGTCCAATGCGAACTGAACCGTCACACAAGCCGGGCCATTCGGTCACAGCGAAGCAATCGAGCAAGCGGAGGCTCTGCCCCTCCGGTTGATCGCAACCACATTGCTCTCGTACCGAAAGGCTCGCAGATGAGAACCCCGCTGCTCGCGACCCATCCTCGCATCCTGATCGCCCCAGTGATCCTGGCCTCGCTACTAGGCGGGTGCGGAGGTCCTGATTCCGCAGCCTCCAAGCAGGCCGTTGCGCGGGTCAACGAGAAAGAGTTGTCGGTTCATCAGATCAACCATGTGGCCCAGCGCCTGCCAGGCAATCTCTCGGGTGAGCAAATCGCACAAGCCCGACTCTCGATCCTGAACGGGCTGGTCGAGCAGGAAACCCTCGTGCAGTACGCCGCGCAGAACAAGATCGACCGCGACGCTCAAGTGGTCCAGCAACTTGAGTCTGCGCGCCGGGACATCCTGGCAAGGGCGGCGATCGAGCGTATCGGCTCGCAGGGCGCCAAGCCGACGCCAGAAGAGGTGCGTGAGTTCTATGACGCCAATCCTGAGCTCTTCAAAAAGCGTCGGGTCTACAGGTTTGATGAAATCGTCCTGCCCGGCACACCGGCAGAATGGCCGGACATTCAGAAGCGTCTGATGAGCGCACGATCGATTCGCGAAGCCGACACGATCCTGCGCACGCGGGGGATCGAGGTGCCGATCGTTCAAGGCGTGAGCCGCACCACTGAAAGTCTGCCCATGGCGGCGCTGCCTGAGTTTCTCAAGCGCCGTCCTGGCGAGCTGGTGATCTGGAGTCAGCCGCCGCGCGTCGTGATCGGTCAACTGACCGATCTCAAGGAGTCGCCTGTCGACGCAGACAAGGCTGTCCCGCTGATCGAACAGTTTCTGACAGCGCGCAAACGCCAGGAAATGATTAGCGCCGAGGTGAAGCGTCTGAACGAGACTGCAAAGGTCACCTACTTGGGTGAATTCGCTGCAAACACCGTCAACCAGACACCCACTCGCAATGCTCCGGGTGCAACGGCGCCCGACGCAGGTTCGCGCAGCGCCGCTGCGCTGAAGTAAGCCGCTGACGGAGGTCGTTCATGTTTGTCTCTATCAAAGCCAAGCTGGTCGCCATGCTGTGTGCCCTGGCGTCGTTCTTTGTCGTGATGCAGAGCGCCGTGGCAAACCCATCCGACTATCCCCTCGGGCCGGGCGACATCGTGCGCATCCAGGTGTTTCAAAGCCCTGACATGACAACGGAAGCCCGGATCTCAGAATCAGGAGAACTGTCCTTTCCTCTGATCGGGGCGGTTCGCGTGGGAGGGCTGACGCCGGGCGCAGCGGAGCAACTGATCGCCGCTCGCCTCAGGGATGGCGGGTTCATCCAACGCGCACAGGTCACCCTGAACGTGACTCAATTTCGTAGCCAGCAGGTTTCGGTATTGGGCAGCGTCGGTCGTCCAGGGCGCTATCCACTCGAGCAACGCGGCACGCGCCTCACCGAGATTCTTGCGACCGCAGGCGGCATCTTGCCGGGCGGCGCAGACACCGTGATCCTGGTGCGCCGCGATCCGTCGCAAGATGTCCGCATGGAGATTGATCTGCCCAGCCTGTACTTAGGCGGAAAGATGAGCCAGGACATCGAGGTCAGAGGAGGTGACTCCCTCTACGTCCACCGCGCGCCGTACTACTACGTGTTTGGCCAAGTGCAGCGCCCAGGACAATTCACGCTAGAGCGCGACATGAATGTCAGGCAAGCACTGGCCAAGGGCGGTGGATTCACCATGCGCGCCAGAGAAAATGCTGTGGTCATCCAGCGTCGCGATACCAATGGAAAAATGGTGGAAAGACAGGCAGGCCTGGATGAACCGGTCCGTGCCGATGACCAGATTTACGTGCGTGAAAGCCTGTTCTGAGATCACGTGCTGCAACCGATGGACATCGCCCCTTCCCTTCCTGTTGGCCAGACCAGATCCTCGATGGCTGGTTCGGCCCTGGCTCTGCTTGAGCCGCTGATATCGATTGCCGTACTTTGGGTGTGTACGCGGGTGCATGGAGCTCGATTCGACAACGCGACCGCGCTGTTGTCTTTGCTGATCTTTGCATTGAGTTTTCCGAGTCGCGCCAACGCTCTGGACAGGCGCCGCACGCTCTTTCGAGATGTCTTCGCTACTTGGCCGCTGATCTGCTTCTTGCTGCTGTTGTTTGGCTATTCAGGGGGCTTTCTGAGCCACTTCAATTCAGGCGCGCTCGCCGCCTGGGCACTGGCGACCCCCTTTGCGGTGCTGTTTGGGCATATCGCACTCGCACGTACGGTCAGAGCGATCGCAAGCGAGCATGCCCGTCGTGCGCTGATCGTGGGTGTCAACCCGCTTGCGCGCTCACTCGTCGAGCGCATTACCGATAACAAGCACCTCGGCCTCGAGTTCTGCGGATTTGTCGATGACCGTGATCCGCAGCGCATCGATCCAGGCCAGCCGCCGGCGCTGTGCGGCAAGGTGAGCGATCTGCCCGGGCAGGTTCGCGCGCAGCAAGCGGACGTTGTCTACATCACTTTGCCCATGTCCAGTCACCCGAGAATTCTGTCGATTCTCAACTCCTTGCAGGACACCACAGCCTCGATCTATTTCGTGCCTGACATCACGATGTTCGACCTGATTCAGGCGCGGGTCGATGAGGTGCAGGGCATCCCAGTGCTCGCCGTGTGCGAGACGCCTTTCCAGGGCGTTTCCGGCACGGCGAAGCGACTGTTGGACGTGGTGGTCTCGCTGAGTGCGCTCGTCATGTTGCTGCCGTTGCTGCTGGGCGTCGCCGCACTGATCCGAATCGAGTCTGCCGGACCGATCATTTTTCGTCAGCGGCGATACGGACTCGATGGTCAGGAAATCATCGTCTGGAAGTTCCGGTCGATGACCGTCACGGAAGACGGTGATCAGCAGTACCGTCAGGTCGTCCGAGGCGACTCGAGAGTCACGAGAGTGGGTCGCATCATTCGCGCGACCTCGATCGACGAGCTGCCGCAACTCTTCAATGTGCTGCAGGGCAAGATGTCAATCGTCGGACCTCGGCCTCATGCAGTGGCGGTCAATGAGCGGTACCGCAAGTTGATTTCCGGATACATGGTGCGCCACAAGGTTCGGCCTGGCATCACCGGGTGGGCTCAAGTCAACGGGTACCGTGGCGGTGATGAGATCGAGCACATGCGCAAGCGCATTGAGTACGACCTTGCATACCTGCGCCACTGGTCGCTCGGCCTTGATCTGCGCATCATGTTTCGCACTGTTGCCCTGGTTCTTCGTGATGCACGGGCCTTCTGAATCGCCAGCGAACCCGATCGCTATGGCGATGAACATGCGGCGCTCGCTCGGCCGGCTCGTGCTGCTTTGGGCGGCGCTGATGGTGACCTTTCCGGCCCACGCAATCGGTGGCGACGATCTGTTGCTGCGCGCGTCGGTGGGTCTGCAGTACGAATCGAATCTGTTCAGATTGCCGGAGACGTTCGTCTTTCCCGGACTCGATTCACGCTCAGATGTGCTGATGGTCTCAAGCGTGGGCCTGCTCATCGAGCGCCCCTGGTCTTCTCAGGTGTTTCGCGCCTCGGCGAGCGTTGTAGATCGACGTTATGCCGAATACTCTCAGCTCAACGGCCTCGATCATGACGTTCTGCTCGGATGGCGGCTTTTGCACCGTGATCGTGATGCGCTCGACGTCTCTGTGAACCAATCCAGACAAACCCTTGGGTTTGCTGACGCGAGGATTCCTGGCCGCCCGTTCGTCGACACATTCGCCGTGCGCGCCACTGCCGCGGTAGAACTCGTACCGCGCTGGTCAGCGTTGTTTGGCGCCGGCCTGGTGACCACCGACAACAGCCCCGGTACCCGCAGTAACCTGGACTACCAGCTCGTCTATTTCGAGACCGGCGCACGCTACGACTGGCGAACCGGGAGCGTCTTTGATTTCGTCTGGCGCCGCCAGTCGGCCGAATTCACGCAGCAGCCCCTCAGTTCCGTTGTTGCGAACAACGGTTACGACGAGGATCTCATTGGCCTGCGCATGACATGGCAGGTGTCTGAAATCACGTTGTTGTCCGGGCGAGTAGGGCTTCAACACCGTGATTACTATGCCCCGGGCCTCCAGACAAGGACGGGGCCGGGAGCAAATCTGACACTGGTCTGGCAACCACGCGGTGCCTGGCGCATCGATGCGGGTCTTCGCAGCGAACTCTCGGCCGCTGCCGAAATCAATGCGAGTTATGCACGGCTGAACGGGGTGAATGCGACAGCCACCTGGTTTGCAACCGGCAAGTCGCGTCTGCGGGCCGGTATCGACCTGCTTGATCGTCAGTTTCAGAACAACCTCGCCGCAGACCTTGCGCAGGTCCCCGCGCGTCAGGATCTGATCGTCGCTCTGACGGCTGGGCTATCGATTCAGTTGTGGCGAACACTCGAGCTGGCGGCAGATTGGCGGTTCGAGGATCGCAATTCGAATCAAAACAACTTCGACTATCGGGCGCACACCGTGCTCGTGCGATTGGGAGCGGTGTTCTGACCATGGCATTCAACCAGTTCTTGCGCATTCTCAAATCTCGAATCGGCCTGATGCTCTTGGTGTTTTTGCTGACGCTTGCTGCAGGCGTGGGCGGGACGTTGTACTGGCCGAAGAAATACACCGCGACGGCACTGGTGATGGTGGACCTGAAGCTCGCTAATCCGGTGACCGGCCTGCCCATGGCGATGCAAGCGTCTGGAAACTACCTGGCGACCGAAATAGACGTGATTCGCAGTCAACGTGTAGCCCTGCGTGTGGTGGATGCACTCAAGCTGGTGCAAAGCCCCGAGCTGCGCCAAGAGCATGTCCGAAGCGAGTCCACCAGTCCCTTGCGCGAATGGATTGCAGAGCTGCTCCTCACGCAGCTCAAGGTCAAGCCGGCTCGGGAGTCCTCGATTCTGGAGTTGTCGTTTTCCGGACTGGAGCCTAGGTTCGCGGCTGGCGTGGCCAACGCTTTCGCTCAAGCCTACATCGACACAACGCTGGACTTGAGAGTCGATCCGGCTCGTCAGCAGTCGGTGTGGTACGACGAGCGTACGGCCAAGATTCGCTCAAATCTGGAGGCGTCCCAGTCAAAGCTTGGCGATTATCAGCGCGAGACCAAGATCGTTTCACTAGATGAACGGCTAGATGTTGAAAATGCCCGCCTGCAGGAGCTCTCCAGTCAGCTCGTTTCGTTGCAGGCATTGGCTTCCGAGACGACGCGCCGGGCTGCCCTTGCAGATAAGGCGGCGAAGGCCGGGTCGCTCAGTCTGTCGGAGTTGCCTGAAGTTCAGCAGAACGGGCTAGTGCAATCGCTCAAAGCCGAGTTGAGTCGCCTTGAGGCAAGACGCGCCGAGTTACGCGCCAATTTCGGCGCCAACCACCCCGACAATCTCAAGCTCACCGAGGAGGTCGACTCGATACGTCAACGCGTTGATCGCGAGATGGTCAACGTATCGCAGTCTCTCGGGCGGACCAGTGAATTGACCCGTCAGCGGGTCGCTGATCTGCGTGAGTCGCTTGAGTCTCAACGCGAAAAAGTGATCCAGCTCAAGAGCAAGCGGGATCAATTCACGGTGCTCACCCGTGACGTCGAAGCTGCACAGCGCGCCTTTGACGAAGTGGCGCTGCGCTCAAGCAAAGCAGGCCTGGAGAGCCAGGTTCGGCAGACCAACGTGTCGATTCTCGATGCCGCGCTGCCTCCTTCCAAGCCGTCATCCCCGCTGATGATTGTCAACGTGATTGTCTCGCTGGTCCTGGGGAGTCTTGCTGCCATCAGCGCGGCACTGGCGGCCGAGCTGCCCAATCGGAAAAACCATTCCGTAGCGGATGCGGTCGAAGCCTCGGAGTTACCCCTGTTGGGTCACGTGGGTGTCCGTAAGCGACGGCTTCTGCGCAGCCCGCATCCAGCGCTCGCTCGCTATTGACGCATCCCAGGAGGCTCATCATGAATTCACCCGAAGCGATCTTCCCCCACTCAGAGCAGCCGTCGTTCAACTTGTTTAACAACAGCGCCAGCCTGCACGCAGAGGTGGCGTCTAGGGCGAAGTTGGGCGAGGTGATGCGCAAGATCAAGGCCATCGACGACAGCAGCCTTGAGCGCATCGTGAGCCATCAGCAGAACACCGGTCAGCTGTTCGGCCAGGCTGCAGTGGAGCTGAAGCTGGTTGATGAGTCCACACTTGCCCGAGCCCTGGCTGAGCAGGAGTCGCTCGCGGTCGGTTCAGATATGGGCGCACAGTTATCGCGCGAACTGATTGCGGCGCACGATCCGTTCAACGACGAAGTTGAGTCACTGCGCTCATTGCGCACCAGCATGCTCTTCGAGATGCGTCGGCTATCCGACCGCGGCGGCGCGCGCTCAGTTGCGCTGGTGAGCCCCGATCACGGCGAAGGTCGCAGCTGGATCGCAGGAAATCTGGCAGTTGTGTTTGCGCAGTTAGGGATGCGAACGCTTCTGATTGATGCCGATCTGCGTCGACCGAGACAGCACATGCTGTTTAATCAGTCCGGACATGATGGCCTGGTTCCGTGGTTGTCTGGTCGTACGTCGAGTCCGATGATCAGGACGGTCGAAGCGGTCCCTCATCTGCATCTGCTCGCTGCAGGAAGCCGCCCGCCTAACCCGCAGGAATTGCTGAGCGGTGATCCGTTTCGTACGGTGCTCGATGCGGTCTCACAGAGTGCCGCGATCGCAATCGTCGACACGCCACCCGCCGAGCATTACGCCGACTTCACCTTCGCAGTGCTGGCAACCGAGGCGGTCGTGGTGGTGGTGAAACGGGGCAGCCCGCAGCGCCGGACCCGAGCACTGGTCGAACGGCTGCGCGCCCTGGGGCGGCCTCCTATTGGCATCGTCTTCAATCAACGCTGATGAAAACCCTTACCCAACCCACCTTGTCGGCCGCATGGCCGATCACAGTGCTGCCGATTGCGATCGGTCTGTTGCTGATGTACATCCCGACCTTCATCGGGGTGGCGCGCACCTTCTGGAGCCAGGAACGGGGCACAGCGGGCCCCATCATTCTCGCTATTTGCGCCTGGCTGGTCTGGACCAAGCGTGAGGCACTGAGCAGCTTGCCATCTGCGTCTGGCACGGCATATCGAGCCACGCTGCTGTTCATTTTTGGCTTGGCCTGCTACGTGATTGGCCGCTCACAGGAGTTGCACGTTCTGGAGGTTGGTTCGATCATTCCAGTGTGTGCCGCCGTCATCTGGGCGATGCGTGGCATGGCGGGCCTTCGGGTCATGTGGTTCGTGCTGTTCTTTCTGCTCTTCGTCATTCCTCTGCCAGGCTCATTGCTGGATGCCATTCTCGTCCCGCTCAAGCAGCAGGTCTCGATGGTGTCGGAGTCGATCATGTATGCGCTCGGGTTTCCCGTGGCGCGCTCTGGCGTGGTCATCAGTATCGGGCAGTATCAGCTTCTGATCGCCGACGCCTGCTCAGGTTTGAGCTCAATGATTTCACTGACCGGAATCGGCCTGGTTTATGTCTACCTGGCGCGTAATCCGGGCCTCTGGCACAACGCCGTGCTGTTGTTGGCTGTTCTGCCCATCGCATTTATCGCAAACATCGCCCGAGTCTGCCTGCTCATGTGGGTGACTTATGCGTTCGGCGAGTCGGCCGGGCAGCAGTTTCATGATCAAGCGGGTTATCTCGAGATCGTTCTGGCCTTTGCACTGTTCTTCGGGCTGGACGCGCTGATCAACATCTTCCGTAGGCGGATGGCGAAATGAATGCCAAGCACATTCCTGCATGGACCTGGGTCTGGTCAGTCGCCATGGGTGCGGCGGTCGCATTGGCGGCATGGCTGACCCCGACGCATTCGATGGTCGTACCAGGCTCAGTGGATCTGGAGGCAGCGATTCCAAAGGCCTTTGGGCAATGGACCCATATGCCCACGGCTGCGATGCAGGTCAACCTTGCGCTCAAGCGAGGCGACGATGACCTGTCCGATCAGGTCTATGACCAGATCCTGATGCGCACGTATCGCAATGTGAAGGGTGAGTCGGTGATGTTGGCGCTCGCGTGGGGTCGTCAACAGCGCCAGGAGGTCAAGATTCATCGCCCTGAGTTGTGCTACGTCGCGCAGGGATTCACGATCTCCACCAACCGCCCGTTCGAACCGATCGGTTCACCCGGGCCCTCAGGGCGCGCGATGGTGGCTACTCATCCACGCCGGGTCGAGCCCGTGCTTTATTGGGTGCGAATCGGAAACACCATCTCAAGCAGTGCCTGGAATACCCGCTTGTACATCCTGAGCGAGGGCCTGAAGGGACGCATCCCAGACGGCATTCTTGTTCGGACCTCGCAGATTGTGCGCACCACAGATGGCGTGGCGCGCTCTCACGAACTGCAAAGTGCTTTTCTGCGTGAACTGGTCGACGCCCTGCCAACCGAGCACAAGGCGCTCCTGGTGCCCGTCGTCAGCGACACCCTGGCCGGGCTCTCCAGATGAATGGTCAGCAGATCCCGCGGCCGATGCCCTGGTACTTCAGCCCCAGAGTGCTCGTGCTGGGTGGCTTGATTCCGTTCTATCTGGCGCTGTGGCTGTTCAACGATGTCTTCCAGCTCCAGCTCAGCACGGCCAAGGGCTTCAACTTCTTCCATGGCGAAGCCTTCCTGGCCGGACTCGCCGGATTGGTGGCGTTGGCCTATGGCACGTTGCTGCCCGTCAATGTGTTCAGTATCCGAAATCCCCGCTGGCGCGGCCTGGCGCCGCCAATCTGGTTCGTTCAGATCGTGGGCGTCTTGGCGCTCATCGGCTATGTGTACTGGTTCAAGGATATTTTGCTCAGACCCCAGGAATGGTTGGGCATCATCAGCCACGCCAGTGCGTCCAGTTACGCCGTGCGGTCCAATCTGGAGCGCGGCGCAGGCATTGCCAGTCTGGCTTCTCTGGGTCTCGCATTCTTTGCTTTGCTGTCTCATCAGATTTGGGTCGTCCGCCGCAATGCAATCACCTGGCCGACTAAGTTCTTGGCGCTCTTGCTTGCATTTTTCACGGTGTTTCGCTCTTTCGCCTGGGCCGAGCGGTTGGCGGTGTTCGAGGCTTTATTTGTGGTCGGACTATTTTGGCTGGGGTTTTCAGACCGCGCTGCCCGCGGCTGGATTGGCCGGATCAAGCCGCTCATGCCGGTGTTGGCGCTGGGTGCGGTGGTACTGATCTTCGGAGCAGGCGAATACTTCCGCTCATGGAGTCACTACTCGAAGTTTGAAACAGACTACTGGGGCTTCATCGGACAGCGGCTGGTCAACTACTATTTTCAAGCGCTCAATACGGGCGCCGGGATGATCTCGGTGCTCGACTGGCCGACATACCAGTTCAGCTATCTGCTCGAGTGGCTGCACAAGTTTCCCGTGCTGCTCGGTCCGATCACGCGTTACTTGACGCAAGTCGAGCCCAACACTTTCCTGGAGCGATTCGGAGACCCTGAGTTCAACAATCCCTCCGGGCTGTTCAGCGTGTTCTACGATGTCGGGCTTGCACCAGGCATCCTGCTGCTGGCGCTCACCGGCACCCTGGCGCAAAGCGCTTACCGTGCCTTTCAGGACAGCGGCAATGTGCTGGGGTTGCTTTTCCCCGTGTTTTTTCTCGCGCTGATCGAGCTGTTCCGCTACTGGTACCTGGGTAACAGCCGCTCCTTTCTGTTCGTACTCGCGCTCATTTTTGCAGCGTTGCTGGCTCGCCCCGCAGCGGATCGACTCAGGCCATGAGCCTACTCGGGCGACGTGTTGTATTGCGAGCTGGTGCGGCGCACCTTGGCTTGGCGCTAGCCGGATGCCGGACCCCGCAAGCGTCAGAGCGTACCGAGGCGCTCGTCTCTTCGCTTTCCGAGGCGATTCGGGCTCTCAAGCATCCACAGGCACGCGTGCGACTGACTTCTGGAGACCATCCGCTGCGTAACCCGCAGGTTTGGGACGGGTTGTCCGGGCGCCTGTCGTTTGAGCCCGGGGCAAGACTGCTGGCAATGCATCGCGATGAGGGTGGATTGCGCTTCGTGCACTGCAATCAGCTCTTCCTTGATGGCCTCGACCTGACATGGGAAGGCGCGGCGCGGACCCGCTCGCACTTCGGTGCAGGCGTGATGTTCGTTGCCAGCGGGGACGTTGGCATCGCGCACTCCCGCATACACGGCGCGCCCGGTGCGGGTCTGCACTTTGATGTTTGCCACAAAGTTCAGGTCGACACGATCCGGGTCAGTTCAAGCGGCGCAGATGGCGTGCATTTTGCTAATTGCCGTCAGGTGCAGGCGCGAGCGCTCATGACCTCTGACACCGGCGATGACGGTGTCGCGTGTGTCGACTACGACAGCAAGCCGCCCGGGGGCGATGTTGAGCTCAGCGCGCTGGATATTCGTGCATCCAGGGCGCGCGGCCTGGCCGTCGTGGGCACGGCTCGGGTCAGTGTCACCGACTTCCGGATTGCCCGAACGGCGTCCAGCGGTGTGCTGGTTGCCCAGGACGGTCACTACAAGACGCGGCGCCCGGAAGGGGTGAAGTTGGCGACAGGGAGCATCGTCGATGGCGGGCGCCTCGAACCGCCCGCAGGCAATCGCTTCGGCATCGAGGTCAATCATGCTACCGGCGTTCAACTGAGTGATATTGAAGTGTCCTCGCCCTTCACTCGCGCGGTGTCCGTTGTGAATACCGCAGGCGAAGTGCGGTTGTCCGGTTTGCGAGTGAAGTCTGACGCCTCGGGTGTGCCGGCACTTGAATGCCGCCATAGCGAGCAGGTGCGACTCGAGCGCATCGCGATCTCTGGCGGGGCGCGACTGGCGATGCTTTTCGAAGACTGCCGAACTTTGCACCTGGAGTCTGCCACGCTGTCGCCAGCCCTTGATGGCTCCGACATCGTGTTTGCACGACTTGATCGGATTGGATCCGCCGTCATCGGACCGATACGCATGGATGCTCCCGGGCGGGCATCGATCCAAATTGAAGCGGGGGTATCGGGCGTGATGCAGCCGATCACAGGACCAGACGCCCCGCGACTGATCAACCGCAGTGCAGCACTTAGGCTGGAGCCTATCCATGCAACGCGACGATGAAGGGCCGCCCGTGAGCCGGCTCGTGGTGCCCGGTCTTGTATCGGTCCTGATCAACAATTTCAACTATGGTCGGTATGTCGTGCAAGCCGCACGTTCAGCGCTCGAGCAAAGCTACCCCCATGTTGAAGTGATCGTGATCGATGACGGCTCGACCGACGACTCGCTGGCCCGTCTGGCTGAATTGACCGATCCTCGGCTGACTGTCGTTAGTCAGCCGAATCAAGGGCAAGCCAGCGCCTGCAACCACGGGTGGCGCAGGGCCAGCGGTCAGTGGATTCTATTTCTGGATGCTGACGATCTGATCGACTCTGACACGGTCGAGCGGGCCATCGGTTGCTGGCGCCCAGGTATGGTGAAGGTTCAGTTCGCCTTGCGCGTCATCGACGCTGCAGGAGCGCCCACCGGGGCAATGCACCCGCCTGAACTGCAAGACCATGGGTGCGTGCAATCGGTGCTCAGGTACGGCCTGTACGCATCGCCACCTGGAAGCGGCAATTTGTTTGCCCGCGATTTCGTCGACGCCGTCATGCCTATTGATCCTGAGCCGCTCTTCCGAAGTGGCGCCGATTCCTGGTGCATCCTTATGGCACCGTTCTTCGGCCAGATTCACTCGCTGGAATCAGCTGGCGGCAGTTACCGCGTCGACCGACCTGCTGGCGTCGATGCCTTGCGTGTGATCGGCAACATCAATGCGCGTGCGTCTTCCAATCTTGTCAAGACGATGGAGTGCACCTCAGCGGTTTTCGCAGCACTGCGGCGTCGGGGCTTGATTTCGCTGTTCCGACCTGCGCTGCCCTCACCCCCCTTGTTGCGAGCCTGGTGCATCGCTCGCCTGGAGGACGATCTGCCTCGGGGCGTCGCGCTCTGGAATGGACTGCCCGGGATCGCGACAGTCTGCAAATCGGTCATGGGTTGGCGAGCTTACTCATTGCGCAAGAAATTTATTTATATCGGCTATCTCGGGGTGTGCCTGTTGTTGCCAACCGGGGCAGCCCAACGCGCCGTCAAGGCCTTTAGCCATGCATTCGAAAAATAGCGCTCGGGCGCCGAAAACGTCTCGCTCTGCCATTGAGGTGCTGATCTGCACCTATGAAGAGCGCATCGTGGACCTTGCGAGCCGATTGCCTGAGCCTATCCCCGGGGTGAGTTTCCTGATCACCCATCAGACACCGTCGCGGCGACGGTATCGCATCGATGCGCTGTCCGATCGCGAGGATGTCTTGGTGTTGCGCTTTACGGATCGTGGCCTGTCGCGCAATCGGAATCATTGCCTGCGCCACGCGTCAGGCCGGCTTTGTCTTGTAGCAGATGACGATATCGAGTTTCTTCCGGGTTGGCACACGGCGCTTTCGCAGGCGTTTCAACTCCACTCGGAGGCCACCTTCATTACGTTTGCGCTGATCGATGCCGAACACTGCGCCAAGCGCGAATACCCGGATCAAACAACAGCGCATTCAGTACGCAGTGCCTTTCGTGTGGTCTCGAGCGAGATCGCCTTTGATCTCGATCGCGTCCGGGCGAAGCGGGTGGGGTTCAACGAGCATTTGGGGATTGGCACGCCGGTTGGATTGGGTGAAGAAAACGTGTTTCTTCGCGATCTGATGACCAAGGGTGCCCAGGGATGGTTTGTGCCCGCAACGCTCGTACGTAACGGACCGCAGACCACAGGCGAGCGACTCATGGCCAACCTGGGACGCGAGCAAGTGTTCTCCATTGGTGCAATGGCGTACTGTCGTCGGGGCGCCGTCTCGCGTCTGCTGTCCGCCAAAGAGGCGGTGCGCCTGGCGATGCATCGCCAGAGTTTGGCGTCGATCCCGGACTTTTTCGTCGCCTTCAACGAAGGCGTCACGCACGCTCGGCGGCTCGGACTGAATCAGGTGAGCGGGCTCAGTCGTCAATGATTGCGTCAGTGTCCAAGGCCTATGCCATGAGCGAACGCACCGGACGTGTTGACACTCTGGGCAGCCGTGACCGTTGGATGTTTGATTGAAGCTGTTCAGTCAGGCCACATGGGTTTTTGCTGATCGCGCGGCTTTCGCCGTGTCAATCTTTGCGACTGGGGCGCTGATCGCCCGGTGCTACGGCGCCCAAGGATTCGGACTCTATGTGTTCGTCTCGGCGATCGCGCAAACCGTTCTGGGCGCGATTTCGGTTGGAGCGGAAGTGCCGTTTCTGCGTGCCTTTGTCGGCACCACTGATACCGTCGCGCGTGCACGCCTTGTTCGGTCTTTGACGCGCGGTCTGTGTATGACCGCGGCATGTGCTGGCATGCTGATGTTAAGTGCCGGATTGCTGTATGGCCACGTGGCTCCGTCTGCGCAGACGGGGGAATCGAGCCTGCAGCACATGCTTTGGGCAAGCAGTCTGACCTTTGTGCAGTTGCCCTGGCATGCCGGCGAATGGCGTCTGCGTGCCCATGGTGCTTCATCTCGAATCTCCCGAATCAGGGTGCCTGCACTATGCGTTGGCTTCGCCGCGAAGGTGCTGGTGGCTGATGCCGGTCTGCCCTTGCCGCTGATGTACGCAGTGATTTCACTCGAAGCGGCGATCGTGTGTGTACTCCTGAGTACAGTGGCGGGAAGGGTTGAAGTTCAATCCGCACCCGTTCTGGAGCCAGACCCTTCCGCAGTCAGCCTGAGGCGTTCGGATGTCTTGCGCCAAGGCTTGGGTTCGCTGGCTTCGGTGATGTTTACACGGGCCAACGCTGTGATGCTGGGTCTGGTTGCGGGGGTCGATCAGGCGGCAGCGTATGGGGCTGCCTTCGCCCTGGTGATGGCCTTCGATCTGGTCACCAACTCTGTTTCGTCGGTCGCGTTGCCCCAGGTCTTGCGGGATCGCAGTGATGAACAGACGCGGCTCGCGCTGTTTGCTCGCCTTGGCCGCATCTATGCCGGCTTGTCGGTGCTCTATGTGGCTGGGCTTGTTCTATTGGGCGATAGACTTCTGGTGCTCGTGTACGGACCATCCTGGGACGCAGCCTACTGGGTTCTTGTGGTGCTCGGGGTGTCGTCGCTGTTCACTTCGAGTGGCGCGATGCGTGGCCTCTACATCAATCTGATCGGACGCAGCGACTTGCATGTTGCCAATGCCTTGCTGGGGTTGACGGCCCTGCTGCCGCTTTCATGGGTGCTGTCACAGCACTATGGCGCGTTGGGGGCAGCCATTTCAATGAGTATTGCCTGCGCGCTCAACGCGATCGCTGCAAGCTTTCTGTTTGAGCCCACCCGGGTGATTGGCCGGATACAACTGCGCGCGTTTCTGCCACGTATTGGTTAGGCTACCGCCCGTGGTCAGGAAATGAACTGGTCCGTCGAGTCCGTTCGGACTGCGCGTTAACCCAAACGTATCAATGCGAGCCGTCTTCGCCTGCTGCTGTCATCCGCCTGCAGAGCAACCGATTCACGCTTGCGATCATGCAAGCTGTGGTGATCAACGGTAGATTCCTGGGCAGGCGGCCGACCGGTGTCGATCGCTATGCGCTCGAAGTCATTCGAGCGCTCGATGTGTTGATTGGTCAAGGAGACGCTGCGGTTCGAGGGTTATCGTTCGAGATCCTCGCCCCTGAAGGCACGCCTGCCCCACAGGGTTTGCAGCATGTGAAGTTCCGGTGTGCCGGCAAGTCCACAGGCTATGTCTGGGAGCAGTTCACACTGCCGGGTCAGTTGCGCGGGCGTTGGCTGCTGAATTTGTGCAACACAGCGCCCCTGATCGTTCGCAGCCAATCTGTTGTGATTCACGATGCCGCCACAGCACGCCTGCGCGACGTGTTCTCACCAGTCTTTCGACGGGCGTATGGCTTCATGATGCCGGCCATTGGTCGCCGAGCCAGCGCCATCCTGACGATTTCAAAGTTCTCACGCAATGAATTGCAGCAGTGCTGGGGGATCGCAACCGACCAAATGGCCCTGGCAGGCGGCAGTGGCGAGCATATCCTCAGAGTGGTCCCCGACCCCACCACGCTCGAACGGCTGAATCTTCGTCCCCAGGCATATGTGTTGGCGGTGGGAAGTGTCGCCGCGCACAAGAACTTTGCCAGACTAGCCGAGGCAGCCAAGGTGCTCGAGGGAACCGGTGTCGAACTCGCAGTGGTGGGCGCTGCACTCCCGGAGGTGTTCGGGGGCGAGGATATCGCGCAGAGCCCCGCAGTTCGCAGGATCGGCTATGTCAATGACGGCGAACTCAGGGCGCTCTACGATCATGCCCTCGCCTTCGCATTCCCGTCGGTCTATGAAGGGTTCGGACTACCTCCTCTTGAGGCGATGCAGTGCGGATGCCCAGTCATCGCCTCGAATGCCGCGTCGATCCCGGAGGTGTGCGCTGAGGCGGCCTGGTACTTCGACCCGTTTGAACAGCGTTCGATTCAGGACGCGCTGTTGCGCATCGTTGCGAATCGTGATCACCGCACGGCGCTCATTGCTGCAGGCCGGCTTCGGTCGAGTCGCTTCCGATGGTCGGATAGCGCACGTGCGATTGCGACGAGCATTCACCGGCGCAGCTGCGATGCAGACCTCGCCCCAGCCTGGCAAGCACCTGAATGACGCAGTAGCGCTATCGACCGATGCAGCCGCTCATTTGTCATGTGGCCGAAACCCTCCGGGGTGGGACGGCCTCCTATCTCGACGAGATCCTTCCCGCACAAGTTCGCACGTTCGGTGCGGGGCGTGTTCATGTCCTGATTCCTGATGCGCATGCACGTGATCTCGCGCTGCCACCTGGTGTTGTGACGCATCACTTTGTCCATGACGGCCGTCGCGGACGACACGTCCTCAGGCTGGCGAAAAGGTTCCTGGCGCTGCACAGTCAGTTGCGTCCCGATGTGATCCATGTGCATGGCACGTTTGCAGGTGTGGCGATCAGGCCGCTGCAGGCGTTGGCCACACACCGCGCAGCCTTGGTGTACTGCGCGCATGGCTGGGCCTTCGATCGCGAAGTCTCCGGCTGGCAGCAAACAGCCACTGCGCTGGTGGAACGTGCGCTGTCCTGCTTTGATGCAGCCACGGTGTGCATCTCGCATCACGACTATCAGTCCGCACGGACCCGCGGCTTGCGATCCCCACGGCTGCGCACGATTCGCAACGGCATCGGCATGCCGGCCTCTCATGGGCCACATGCTGCCTGGCCGGACGGCACAGCCAGGCGCGTGCTCTTTGTGGGCCGCTTTGATCATCAGAAGGGCGTCGATGTGCTGCTCGACGCCATGCAGGCACTCGATGGCCAAGCCTATGCATGGCTCGCCGGCGGGGCTGTGGTGAGTGAGTCGCTCCAGCGCGACTGGCCGAGGAACGTCGGCCTTGCAGGATGGATCGAGCGGTCTCGACTGCAGGCCTACTACAACAGCTGCGATCTTGTTGTGGTGCCTTCCAGATGGGAGGGATTCGGGCTGGTTGCCCTCGAAGCGATGCGTGCAGGCAAGCCCGTCGTGGCGACTCGTGTGGGCGGCTTGACAGAGCTGGTCGTGCACGGCAAGACAGGCCTCTTGGTGAAGCCTGGAGATCCACAGGCCTTGGCGAGTGCAATCATGGAGCCCACGCCGGAGGCACTACGGACGATGGGGGAGTGCGGCCGGTTGCACTGGCAGTCAGAGTTCTCGGCCGACCGCCTGGATCGGGAACTGAAGCGGCTATACGCAGATGTGCTGGCCTCTTGCGACCGGCGCTATCAGGCACTGTAACGGCTCCAAATAGCCGTACGCACAGAGCATTTCAGATCATCGAGCGGGTAACCCGCCAGCGCTTCAGTTCATGTTCCACCTTCAAACTGAGGCCTCATACCTGATGGAGCGCGTGCATGAGCCCGCTTCCTGTTGTTGCAATAATTCCAGGAGCAATACATGGCAACCCGAGCTCGACGGTCTTCAGTCTCTCTGCGTCTTGAGGCGGCGTTTGCTGCCTCAGTGATTTCTCTGGTCGCGATGGGCCCGCAGGGCGCATCTGCTCAGGCTGTCAACTACGTCAACGACCGTCCGGTCACCATCATCGATTCAGTGGGGCAGCCCAGCCTGCAGTCGATCGTTGACGCCGAGTTTGGTGCCGGGTGGGGTCTGACCGCATCCGATCAGTCTGTTCGAGGCGTATTCAAGACGTCCACCGCAAGCGGTACAGGCTTCGAGACGATCATCGGCCAATACGGCGGTGCCGCCGCATCAAGTTACAAGTTTGGCATCTGGTTTGGCTCGGATGCCTCGAATTTGCTTCATCGTGATCTCTTCCTGGGCGCCGCCCCGGTCGGATATTCCCTGCCGATCAAGATCACGCAAGGGCAGCTGAAGATTTTCCCTGAAGACATGGCAGATTGCGGCGTCATCATCCAGTGCGGCAACCTCAATAACGTCGCAGTCGACCCGAAGCAGTTCGGCTTCTATTTCGAGAACGGCGGGGTCCGTCGCTACACGGCCGACTCACTCAACCCTGCCAGCGAATCCAGCGTGCTGAGCTTCGCAAAGCCTGGAACCTCGGACTGGGTCTTGGCGTATGAAGATGGTCTCCCGACCGATGGCAAGGACTTCAATGACTACGTCATCAGCGTCGCCTCTGTGGCGGCGGTTCCTGAACCTGCCGAGTGGCTGATGCTTTCGTCAGGTGTGGCATTGCTTGCGGGGCTGTCAAGGCGCCGTCGCAGCCAGGGTGCGCAGAGCGCCTAAGAATAATCAGGTTTTCTGCTGTGTCACCGGATACAGATTTTCTCTTTAATGGCCAAGCCTTGCACGTCAGTCACGAGCAAGGTGAGGCCTCATCACAAGGGGCGCGCTGGGTGTCCGCAGATACGACTGTCAGTGCGGTCGTGCTGCTGATCGATCCTCGCACTGATCTTGCAACGCGTCTGCGCCCGTTGCTGACCCCTGAGAACGTCGACATCCATGCGGTCACGACTTCATTGGATGCCGAAGCTTTCATCCAGTCCCACCCAGTTTCGATGTTCCTGCTCGGAGCGATGTTGCCGGATCGCTCCGGTGTGCAATATCTGAAGTTGCTGCGCTCGTACCCTGCCTCGCGCAGTGTCCCGATCATTATTCTGGGCCGTCAAGAGACCGATATTGATATCGCAATGGGTCTTGAGGCGGGAGCCGATGACTATATTCCAGGGCCTATTTCAGTCGTGGAACTTCATCGCCGCATTCGTGCAGTCCGGCGTCGGTACGCAAGCGCATTTGCCCCTGCGGCATCGACCAAGGCCGAGAGGCGCTTCGGCGAAATGGTGCTCGACAATGAAACCCAGCGAGTCAGAGTGGGTGGGGAAACGCTCTCGCTGCGCCCGGTAGAGTTTCAGTTGCTGACCCACTTGGTTGGCGCCCCTGGGCGCGTCTTCACTCGCCAGCAACTCGTGAGTGTGCTGTGCGATTCCGAGGATGTGATGGAGCGGGTCATTGATGTCCATGTGATGCGCTTGCGCCTTTCGCTGGCGCAGGCTGGTGCTAAGCCGATGATCGAGACCGTGCGAGGCATTGGCTACCGCTTGGTCGGTGAGGCAACTGACCCTGCGCAGCGCAACGTCTGATAAGGCTTTGGCTGTCTGCCTGACGCTGGTGCGGTGCGCGGTCTGTTTCTCTGTGCTGTTCTGCGTGTGGGTGATGGTTCGCAGCACGCCAGCAGGGCAGACGATGGTTTCGCATCTGGTGATTGCGCCAGCCAAGCTCATGGCTGAATGGCTTGGTGCGACGCCTGTGTGGGCGGAAGGCGCTTCCCTGCGTACGATGCGGGCCCGTGTCGTGGTGACCGATGGTTGCGGAGGTCTGGAGTGGTGCCTGCTGAGCGCAGCGGCTGTTCTTTCCTGGAGCGCGTCATGGCTCAGTCGAGTGGCAGGCCTTCTGCTGCTGCCTGCCGCGATGCTGGCTGCCAATGATCTGCGCATCGCTTGCCTACTGCGTGTCCTCGAGGTGAACCCCGCTTACTTCAACTGGCTGCATGCAACAGTAGCGCCCCTCTTACTGGGAGGATTCGCAGCAGTTGCTTTTTCATGGTGGGCACGCAGTCTGGGTCGGTCTGTATCGTTGGCTGCTCTCTCAGGGCTGCATCTTGGACGCAAGGCTTGACCGACTCACATGAATCGTCGCCGGTTGGGGAGTTTGCAGATTCGCTTCATGTGGCTACTGAGCTTCGCCCTGATCGCGTTCGTTCCTGGCTGGGCTCAGGCAGTGATGGCGGGGCTGACTCCTGACTCACCAGCAGCGCGGGTCGATGCCAACCGGGCCGATTCACCCTGGACAGGCGTCAGCGCGGTATTGGTCGATGCCTCGAGTTTCTCCGGCGTTGCGATTGGCCCCAGGCATGTGCTGACAGCCGCACATGTCGTGGGCGATGCCGATCCCTCGCGCATCCGCGTGCAATTCAATCTGTCGTCAACACCGCTGGTGATGCAGGTCGAAAAGGTGCTTATTCATCCGGGGTTCTCAGGTTTCAACACTCCGAATCTGAACGACGATCTGGCGGTGATTGTGCTCAGCACCGCGCTGCCTCCCGAAGTGAACTGGTACCCGATCCACCGGGCAGCGCCCAGAGTCGGGCTTGAGTTTCGCATGGTCGGATATGGCGGTAGTGGCCTTGGGAACGGCGAGGCACGTCTTGCAGCCGACCCAGCGGTCAAGAGAGTCGGAGGCAATTCAGCCGACCGCTATCTCACCGATGATGACGGCAGTGGGCTACCGGAAGTCTATTTGTTTGATTTCGATGGCGAGGGAGCGGTCAACGTGATGGGCGCCATCGGGCTGGGCAATGCCATCGAAAGTAGCCTGGTTCAGGGAGATTCCGGCAGCCCGTCGTTCGTCACTGACTCTGGAAGACTGCATGTGTACGGGATCAATACTTTCTTGAGTCGCGCAATGCCAGCTGAGCCCGGGACAATCGGCAGCGTGGGCGGAGGCATGGTGGTGTCCGCTTACGCCACCTGGATCGACTCAGTGATGCAGGCAACTCAAGTTGAATCGGATCTTCGCAGCGCAGAAGTGCCTCTGCCGCATTCGGCGCTCGCGATCTTTGTGGCAGCGCTGGCATGGTTGGCGAGGCGTCCTTCCGGTTCCGTCTGAAGCGACCAATGAAAATTGATCCGATTGGTCCAGTCCCAATGACTCCGAAGCGGTTCCCCGTTCAAAAGTCGATGCCACACTGCAACAACTCTTAGAGGTCGGCATGGCACTCCCCACACGCAAAAATTGGCGATCAGTACGAGCGAGCTTGGCAATTGGATTGGCATTGGCAATCTGCCCTCTCGCTGCCCAGTCGAGTATCAATTTGCCAAGCGCAGTCGGAGCACAGACTTCGCCGAGCAGCGCGAACCCGTTCAATGATTGGCATGCAGGGTATGGAGTGAGCCTTGGATTTCGGATCGCCTATAGCGGCCCGATGAAGCTCGCCTACAGTTTCATCGGGCGCGACGGGCTGACTTCAAGCGCTCTGACGGTGAACCTGACCACGTTGTCTGCCGGAACCTTCGACTTTAATGCGGTGATGGGTGCACAGGATCCAGCCCCTGGTAGCCCGCCTATGGATCGCAGTCTGGTCCTGAGCATGACCCAGACACCCGCCAACTTTCTGTCCAGCGCGGTGGTCGCGCCGATGATGGCTGCAGATCCACTATCCCGCAGCGCGCCACTTCATCAAAGCGAAGTCCAAGTGGACCAAGACGGTTTGCGCTTCGGCATGAACAGCTCAATTGAAGGCGACTATGTTGACATGACGGTCGACGTCAACATCCAGGTCCAGGCTGTACCCGAGCCTCATGAGTGGGCGTTCATGATGGCAGGGCTTGGCGCGATTGCGGCCGCAAGCCGCAGGCGTCGTCGCCCGTAAAGCGTGAAGACTCAACCCACGATGGGTTGGGCTCACATGGTGTCTTAATCAAAAAAGATGCGCCATCGCGCCGACGCGTTCCACGCCTGCATCGGCCAGATCTCTCCTCATTCCTTCCAGATTGGACAATCGCGAGCGACCCACGCGTGCAATCGACAAGGCGCCGCTGCATCGTACGGCGACTGCCAACGCATTGCGACTCACAGACCATGCAGGCGTATCGACCAGCACTGCGTCCCAGTGTGATGCGGCTGCTGTCATGACGCCTGCGAATGCGCGAGACGGGATGATGTCGGGAGGAAGGTCTCCTGGTGCAGCAGACAAAACAGTCAGGTCAAGGAACTCAAGAGACGCTGGTGCGTCAGCGAGCTCCCCTGGCCTGTTCAGAGCATCGACGAGCGACCATTCCGCCTTCGTATGCCCGAAGTGAGAAGCCAGGTTCGGTGCCTCGACGCACGCATCAATGAGCAAGACTCTTCGTCCAGTCATGGCCAACAGCAGACCGATTGCTGCGGTCGTCAGCGTGCGACCTTCAGAAGGGGCGTCACTGATCACTGCCAGCAGCCTGCGTTCCGGCGTGTCGTCGAACCAGCGCAATTCCAGTTGGGTGCGGGCATCGGAGTAGGCCTGCAGGACCTTTGGGGTGTCCATAACAGCTCGTAATGCCTCACTTAACCGGCTCAAATCGCCGGGCAGCAAACCCGGCACGCCCCGCTGACGCGCCAGTGCGAGCGCGAGCTGCGCCGTATTCGCATAGCCCATCGAAACTGCGATGTCGCCAAATCGACCGCCGCGATCGCGCTGGACTTCAAGGATTCGCCCTGCCTGCTCAATGTCAATCAGGCCTAGATCAATCATGATCGCGCCAATGCGGCGTTGGCTGTGCCTGCTCAGTGGCGAGTCGTCACGATCATCGATCGCACTCTGTGTGCGAAAGGTGCTCGGCTGATCACTCAGCCGATGTTCGGCATCTGGCTTGAATCGTATAAGCCTGGAAGGATTCAACATGGATGGCCTAAGTCTTTGGGGATGGAAGCAACGGGCGCATACCACGCAGCGTGCTGCGAAGTCGCACGACGAGGCTCGGAGCGTCTGCACGGCTGACTTTTTTGGAGCGTGGGACGCGGGCGATCACGGGGCATCCCATGGCGGTTTCGATGTCCTCCGCACTGACTGCGCGCCGATCCAGTACAGACGCAATGCCTACAATCAGAGTGGCGATCATCGGCGCCAACACGAGCCCTACCAGGCTGACGACCAAGACGTTCGGGCTAGAGGGCTTGAGCGACTCGACCGCCGGGTCAAGCTGCACAACGTTGGCCCCCCGTGATTCGCTTTCAACTGTGTGTTGCAGCAGCCGTTGGGTGATTTGATCGAGTGACCGCTGCGTGCTCTCAACGTCCCTTACGAGCACACCCATTTCGTCGCGCTGACGTTTGAGGTCCAGAACCTTCTTGCGCTGCCGATCCAACTCAGTGCGGATCTCAGATTCGCGCGCGAGATTGACTTCATGTTGCCTTGAGAAGCTGCCGCCAACCGCATCGCTTTGCTGCTTGAGCTGTCGCCGCAAGCCCTCGAGCTCGTCCTTGCCGCGCTCCACAAGGGGGTAGCGCGGCCCGAACTGCCCCTGAAGCTCGGCAAGCTTGGACTCTGCGCGCGCGATCTCTGCCTTGAGTTGCGCCACCACCGGATTGTTGAGAACGTCAGGCAATGCACTGCTTGTCCCGACGCGAGCAGCAGACCCCGCCTTTTCGCCCGACTCGGATCGCACCGCTTGCATCTGTGTCAGTTGTGTCGATAGCTCCTGCAACCGGTTGCTTTCAACGTCGAGCCGCTCATCGACCGAGGTGATACCGTGCTTGCGCTGGTATTCCGAGAGCTTGCGCTGAGCAACTTCGAATCGCTGCCGAACCGATTTAGCCTGCTGATTGAAAAACTCAGTGAACTCCCGAGCTGGCTTGACCCGCAGATCGACCTGCGTGGCGATGTATGCACGGGCCACTGCATTGGCTGCGTCGGCGGCGAACTTCGGGTCGGGAGCCTTGAATGCGATTTCGACGATATTGCTTTGTTGGGCGGGGCGGACCTTGATCCGGTCGGCCAGGCGCTCGGCGAAAAATTGCTCAATTGATCCCCGGCCGCCCGTCTCACGCAGAAAGATTTCACGTGCCACTTCATTCGATGCGATCCCGAGTGATTTCACCGCTTCTTTGGCCACACGTTCACTGCGAATAATGTCGACCTGAGTGCCGATATATCCCTGCGTGAGAAGCGAGGGCATGCTGGCGTCGGTGAGCGCTTCCCGCGATCGACCCATCTCGAGCAGAACGCGGGTCGAAGCGGTATAGCTGGGCGGCCAGACCCAAAGCAAGAGCGCGGTCAGCGCCAGGACGGCGGCGGCCACGAGAGAAAACAGTCCTCGTCTGGACCACAGGAGTCGCAAAAACCCCGACAAGGGCATCTCGGCCGGTCGCGCGCCCCAGTCTGATTGTGCAGCCGTGTTCATTTCAATGCTCCCACTCCGCGATCGACCGAGCGTTCGGCGCGCTCCTGGTTGCTGGTCGGTTTGATGAATTCAGCTTGCTGCGAAAACTCACCCAGCAGTTCGATGTTGCTCGAGCTCCTGAGCATTGCGACTTCGCGGTTGAGTGCTTCGCGTTGCCGGGTCTCTAAGAGACGTCGCTCGATCCAAGTGCGGGCGTCCGCCCGGCTCACCGGCTGAGGCGTCGCGCTCAAGATGCGCAGGATCTGAGTCGATCCTGATGCCGAGGTCAGAGCGACGATGCCGCCGACCTCTGCCCGCTGTAGGGTGCTTGCATTCTCTGGGGACAGATCTTCAGGTCTGAGCACACCGTGTTGTCTGGCTGCTGAAATGCCCTTTGACCGAAGCCAGGCTGCCAACTCATCGATCCCTCGGGCCCGCGAAACACGATCGAGCAACCCTTCCGGATCTGCCCGCCCGCCTGGGAGCGCTAGTTCGTCGACTCCGAACACTCTGCGATCTCGAAAAAGCTCAGGGTGCGCGTCATAGTAGGTATCCACGTCGTTGGCAGAGGGTGACTCGACGCGGGATCGGATGCGATCGGCTTGCGCTTGAGCCAGCGCCCGGTTGACGGCCGCCTGCACGGCCGCTTGAACCATTGTTTCGCGATCAAGACCGTCAGCCTTCGCCCGAGCGGCAAGCAAGTCCTGATCGATCAATGCATTCAGCGCTTGAGACCGAATTGCGGCGCCTGTGGACGCGACATGACGGCTGTTCAACAGTTGATTCAGCTGATGCACTGTCAGGTCACGGCCATCAATGCGCGCGACGACCTGTCCGACACCGGTTGATGGTGGGCCACTGGGGCAACCCGTCAAACAGAGCGGCAAAACTAATGCAGACACGAGCATGCGGATGCAACAGGGCATGGTGGGTGAGGGTGTGCGAAGTGAGCGTGCGCGGAACTGCTCAACGAAGGGCGCACGCTACAGAGTCCCAGTGACAGGAAGGTTGCCGACCGCATTGGAGTTGAATGAAGATTTTTGCGGTTAGGTTGATCAGATCAATGCATGAACAAATTTCATCAATTGATTGATCAGAATGGTCTGTTCGGATGCGTAAGAGAGCGCAATTTTGGTT
The DNA here is from genome assembly GCA_002386465.1 of Burkholderiales bacterium UBA4615. Taxonomy (GTDB): domain Bacteria; phylum Pseudomonadota; class Gammaproteobacteria; order Burkholderiales; family Burkholderiaceae_E; genus UBA4615. The sequence continues at coordinate 49,525 of DGIT01000117.1, forward strand.
TTTTTGAGCCCACTGTCATCGATGGCAATTAAAAATTCACCGCAGTGACATCGTGAGACCTCAAGGTTCGGGTCCCTGCATGTTGACCCGCAGCGTCTTGTTTAACGGCCCGAACCGATGGATATCAAGCCTTCTGCTTTGCCCGCCAGCGTCGAGCTGCCCGGTCACCTTCGAGGTCCATCGCGGATGACTCTGCGGACCCTCTCTAGTCGGGGCACCGCACAAAGAAGATTCAGCGGCTTCACGCTTCTAGAACTGCTTGTGGTCCTGGTCATCCTGGGGTTGCTGGCCGGACTCGTTGCCCCTCGTATGTTCGGCAATGTCTCGAAGTCTGAAGTGAAGGTTGCCCGCGCCCAGATCGCCTCGCTCGAGACGGCCATCGAAAATTTTCGGCTCGACATGGGGCGCTACCCGAGTACAGAGGAAGGTCTCGCGGCATTGGTCAATGCACCTTCTAACGATGCTCGATGGTCAGGACCGTACTTGAAAAAGGCGGTGCCATCCGACCCATGGGGGCACGCGTATCAGTACAAGCAGCCCGGGGATCGCGGTGACTTTGATCTGTTGTCGCTGGGTCGCGATGGCAGGGCCGGTGGTAGCGGCGATGACGCCGACCTGACCAACCGCTAAGGGCTCAGCAGTTGAAGTACGAACTGACGATTGTCGATCGGCGCGGCCAGGTTGCGGTAAGGCTGGTGGATGCCGCAAGCGCGAGTGATGCGTCGTCGACATGTCATGGCGGTGAGCGGATTCTTGCCTGCGTCAAGCGTCTTGATGCATCACTGGGCGGTTGGGGGCGCAGGAAGGCGTTGCTCGACTTCTGTGAGGCTCTTGAGCAGGTTCTGTCAGGCGGACTGACCTTGTCTCAATCCCTGCAAGCTCTGGCTGCGGACGGTGATTCGAAGGGCGCATCCATGGCCAGTGCGGTGTTGCGTGAATTGTCGACCGGCCGCGCACCCTCGGATGCATTCGCTGCAACCGGCCTTGGCTGGACCGCATTTCTCATCGCCCTGATTCGCAGCGCTGAACGCACCGGGCAGATCGCTCCGGCGATACGACGCTTCGTGCAATTCGAGCGCGCAACCCTTGGTGTGCGATCACGACTGATTTCAGCTTCGATTTACCCGTTGGTGCTGCTCTCGGTCTCTGCAGTGGTGTTGCTGTTCCTGCTTGGGTTCGTCGTGCCTAAGTTCGCCCTCGCTCTTGATGATCTGCATACGGAAGTGCCGGGTGCCTCTCGTTTCATCCTCGATACGGGGCTATGGTTGTCAGCGCATGGTCCGACACTCATCCTGCCGCTGCTTGGCG
>DGIT01000117.1:50909-61641 GCA_002386465.1 Burkholderiales bacterium UBA4615
CGCTTGCAGGCTTGCCAGGCGTTCGCAGTGCTGTCGAGCTCTCCGGCCGTGCACAGGCGATGCGTGTGTCGGCAGCTTTGCTGGCCGGTGGCGAAACGCTCCCCGTTGCGTTTTCAGTGGCGCGCTCCACCGCATCGTCGCTTATTGCGGACAAGCTGGATGCGGCCCTGAAGCGGGTCGAACGCGGCGAGCCTCCGTCGCGTGCGCTAAAGGACAGCGGGCTGGCAGGGCCAGTATCAGTGCAATTGTTGACAGCAGCCGAGCGCACCGGTGGGTTGGCTGAATGCTTCGAAAGACTGGCGCGCAGCGATGAAGACAAGCTGGCCCGGCTGCTCGACCGGTTTACCAGCGCCTGGGGACCCGTCCTGCTCGTTGGCGTTGCGTTGATCGTCGGTGGTGTGGTTGTGGCGCTGTATTTGCCATTGCTGCAGATCTTCGAGAGCGTGCGATGAACGCGTCTTCGGCCTTGGAATTTTCTGCCGCGCTGGATGTGGTGCATGTGACGGATGCCGTACAGAGCTGGCCCGGCTTGCAGCACTGGTCAATCGATGCCCTGCACCGGATGGTCTTTGACTTCGATCGACTGCCATTTTCCAGAGCAAGCGAACTCAGACTGCTGGCGGGCCGCCTGGACGACAGAAATTGTCTGGTCGTCAGTCACGAGGCCGGTGGTGAGGCGTGGGATTGGCTGCAGGGCAGGGCGCAGTGGGACCCTGTCGTGGGCGTGGTCGCCGACGCAGACTTCGAAGCAACGCTATCGCGCCACGGTGCAGCGATGCGTGCGATGGATTCCGTGTCAGACGATGCGGTGCCCACCGATGAAGACGATATGCAGGTTCCTGAGTTATCGCTGGCGGGCTTGGCTGATGAGCCCAATCAGGTGGTGCGTGTGATGGGATCCACCTTGTTTGATGCCTTTCGCAGCGGTGCCAGCGACATTCATGTGGAATCCAATCCGTCGGGCGCCCGCATTCAATATCGTCTGGACGGTGTCCTGGTGCCTGGAGGTCGGATCGACGGCCGCGAAATGACGGAACAGGCGATTTCGCGGATCAAGGTGCTGTCTGCGCTTGACGTGGGCGAGCGCCGGATCCCCCAGGATGGGCGGTTTCGAATGCGAATCGAAGGCCGCCCGGTCGATTTCCGAGTCTCGATCATGCCCAGTGCACACGGCGAGGACGCCGTACTGCGCATTCTGGACCGGCGCGCCCTCGCCGATGAGCATGCGGGCCTGAATCTTGAACGACTGGGCTTCGGCGGGCAGGCACTTGAGGAACTCCGGGAGCTCGCTAGGCGTCCGCACGGCATGTTGCTGGTGACGGGACCCACTGGCAGCGGGAAGACCACCACGCTGTATGCCGCGCTGTCGGAGGTGAACTCGGGTCGGCAAAAGATCATCACTATCGAAGACCCGATCGAGTACCAGCTTGATGGTGTCCTTCAGGTGCCCGTTAACGAGAAAACCGGCCTGACCTTCGGCCGAGGGTTGCGGGCGATCCTGCGGCACGATCCGGATACTCTGCTAGTCGGGGAAATCCGGGACGAGGAGACCGCGCAGATTGCGGTGCAGGCCGCACTGACGGGCCATCTCGTGCTGTCGTCAATCCATGCCAACACCGTATTTGATGTGCTGGCACGCTTCTTTCACATGGGCGTTGACCCCTACAACCTGACGTCTGCACTTAACGGGGTTGTCGCGCAGCGACTGATCCGGCTCGGATGCCCACGGTGCGCCGAGTCGGTCGCGGTGCCGCCTGTGCTGCGCGACAAGTACCTCGGCTTGCGTCACGTCGAGCAGGCCTCTCGCGGCAGGGGTTGTGGCGACTGTCGAGGAACGGGCTACCGTGGACGAAGGGCCATCGCCGAGGTGTTGCGGATCGACGACTCGGTTCGAGAAGGCATTTTGAACAGGGAGTCGCCTCGCTCGCTCAGGGCCCGAGCTGTGGCAGCGGGGATGGTGACGCTGGCTGACCGAGCGGCGGAGCTGGTCGCCGAGCAACGGACTTCACTGGAGGAGCTTGAACGTGTGGCCGACGCGGGTTAAGCCTTCTGTGCTCGTCATCGCACGCCACGGCACCTGGTTGCTTGAACCTGGCACCGGCCCGCAGGCCCTGACCGAATCAGCCTCCGGTTTTGCGTCTTTGTCTGAGGCGGTCGAGGCGCTGCAAGGAGCCATCGAACGCCGTGTCGGGAGACTGGCCAAGCCGTCGGTGCATGCATTGATTGAGGATGACTGGTTGCGCTTGTTCGGTGAAACCTGGCCCGGCTCCATTCGCACAGTTGAACTCTTTCGTAAATTTGCCGAGGCACGCTTTGCCCAGCGCTTCGGCGCAGTGGCAACCGACTGGCGGATTGTGACTCCGGGAGCCTGGCCGAAGCGCTCCACCCTGTGCATGGCCGTGCCAAAGCGCCAGATCGAGCAGCTGAACGAATTGATGGCTGCGGCAGGTCGGCAGCTTGTCCGCATGGTGCCGTGGTCGATCGCTGAGTTCGAGTCGGTCGTGATCGATGACAAGCGCGAGGCCCTGTTCATCTCGAGCGCCGGCCCGTTTCGCACGGCGCTTCTGTCAAGGTCCGGATGGTTGTGTGACGCGGCCGTCCTGCCGAACAGCGAGCACACGGCGGAGCTGGCCCGATCAGTATTCGAGCGCCGCAACGGACCGGTTTCACTCGATTTTCGATCGGTTGAGATCGAGGTCCCACGATCGCAGGCGATCACGTATGTGCTGGACGGAATGCCCCTCCCAGTAAAGGGAGCCGTTCGGTGAAATCGATTAACGCCTTGATGCGGGCGAGCCCCAATTTGCTGGATGACAGACTCGTGCCCACGAGGCTTGGCAGCACGCTGCTGATGGTTGGTTTGGCATGTTCGGCACTGGCCGCCTGGTATTGGTCCGAGGCGCAGTCAGCTGTTGATCGGGCACGGCTGGATCTGGAGGCCGCTCAGATGCTGGCGACGGATGTCCGTGCGCCTGTGGTTGCGCCAGTGGGCTCAGCCCAAAGGAAAGCGGCATTGGCTTCGGCCACCTCGCTCAATCCGGCGCGATCGTCCGAGGGCGATCAGCAAGCGTTGCAGCAGTTCCTGCAGATCGACTGGAACCGGCGTTTGCACCAGATGGAGCAGGCATCCTCCGGGCGAATTGCTTTGTTAGGCATGAAGCTCGACACCCAAAAATCCACGGCTGAGTTGAGAGGTGCTGTGCCCTCAATTGCTGGGCTCGACGATTTCCGACGTCAGATGCTTGGCGCAGGGGCTTCGTCCGTTCGTGTGCAGCGCCACGAAGTCGTTCGTGATCCAGGCGCTTCCGGGCAGATGTTCGCCGCTGCAGTGGAGTGGTCCAAATGAGTCCCGCTTCGACTGCCACGGCATGGTCTGAAGCGTTGGGTCGGGCGGCGCTCCATGCGCGTGTTGCGACGTCGGTGATCAGGCGTGATCTGAGTCCGAGCGGTTGGTTGGGCATCGCCCTGGTTGGCCTATCCGTGGTCGCCGCAGTCGCCGCCACACGGATGCATGACGAGGCGTCAGGTATTGCAGCCGAGGCCGAGCGCTTGAGAAGCGATTCGCGCCGCGCTGCACTGGTGCGGGCTCGCGTTGCACGCTCGGCGCCTGAGCAGCACGCAGCCCGGCTTGAGCCCGTGACGCTCCCCGCTGCGCCCGATCGCTCCTCGGGGTCGGTGCTGCCTGCCTGGGTCTTTGAGCAAGCCGAGCGTCAAGGTTTGCGACTGGGTGCCATCGAGTACCGCTGGAGCGGCAAGTCGAACGGCGTGCAGCGGGTGGATGTGGCATTCAACGCAGTCGGACACTATCTGCCGACGCGGCAGTGGCTGGCGCAGACCCTGGCTCGAATACCCCATGCCCAGCTTGCAGAGATGTCGTTTCAGCGAGCTGCAACCTCGGAGAAGGATCTCGAGGTTCGGATCGTCATCGCTGTCCATTTCGGTGCGCGCACATGAGCCGCCGACTGTTGGCGCTGCTAGGCCTCATGGTTGCCCTCTTGGCAGGCGGATGGCTTTGGGATCGGGAGCCGGAGGCACTTGAAGAAGTAGTTGAGGCGACGAGCCGCTCGCGCCCAGCGTCGGCAACGGTGAGCGCGAATCAGCCCAGCAGTACTGCCAGCGTGCAGGTCGGCATTCGGGGTTTCGCGAAGCCAGCCGCGGAACCTGAGGGGTTACCCCGTACGACTTTGCGTGCGACCGTTGATCTCTTCGGGATACAGATGGTGCCGAGGCCGGCTGCCCCCGCAAGCGTTGCCGAAGCCCCTGCACCTGCGCCACAACCACGTCCGGGATTCGCCTTTATCGGTCGGGTACTCGATGGTGTGGAGCCGATGGCAGTTGTGCGCGATGCATCTGCTGTTCAGACGGTTCGGTCTGGCAGCCGCATCAGCGGATGGCGAGTCCGCGCTGTCGGGGAGGATGCGCTGGAATTGGTGCATGAGCAAAGCGGTGCAGTGCATCGCATGCGAATGGGTACGGGTGGTGCTGGTGTCGCTGCCGCGCCAGCGAGGCTTGCGGCGGCGGACGTGGACGATGGCGACATGCCGGCAACTGATGGAGTCAGGCGTGATCGTTGAGCGTTTTTGCAAACTGACTGTCTGGCGCAGCCGGTCTCCCGTGGGCGCTCACGCATCTTGGGGAAGACGCTGCGCAGGATGGTTCGCTGGGCTTGTTGTGGTGGCTGGCTGCGCGACACCCGACCCGATCGACACCGCCCGTGATCTGGCCAAATCGGGTCGCCGCGCCGATGCGATCGAAAGTCTTGCGCTAGCCAACCGAGATGGCCAGCGCACAGCGACTCTGCAGGCTGAGTTGATTCGTCAACACGAGCTCCAGGCCGCGCGCCGCCTGGAGTCGTTTTCAGAAGACCTGAATGCAGGACGACTGGAAGCCGCTTCGCGCACGCTTGACGCATTGAGCCAGGAGCAACCGGATTTGCCTCGCTTGCCCGCCTTGAGCGAGCACCTGTCGACTGCGCGCAGACACGCGCGCACTTTGCAGGCGGCTGGGCAGGCTGCATCGGCTGGCCGGTCGCAGGAGGCCCGCAGCCTGGTCCGCACCGTATTGGCTGAGGACCCAGCCAATACCGCCGCGCGCAGGCTTTGGCTAACACTGCCTCAGCCTGCTGTCGCACCGTCTGAACAGAGCGCCTCGGAGCAGTTGCCGGAAGCGCTGCGTCGCCCCGTGACCGTTGAGTTCAGGGATGCAACCCTGCGAAATGTCTTCGAGACTCTGACGCGCATGGCGCAAGTCAACTTTGTCTTCGACAAGGATGTTCGCGGCGATGCCCGTGTCACGGTGTTCCTGCGTGGCGTGTCGATGGACGAGGCGGTTCGGACGATTCTGCAAACGCAGGGCCTTGACATGCGCCGGCTCAACGACGTGACCTACATGGTGTTCACCAAGTCCGCGCAGAAAGCTCGCGAGTATGTTCAGCTCGAGGCACGCACTTTCTGGCTCTCCAACGTCGATGCCAAGGTCGCCGCCCAACTGCTGCGCAATGTGGTCAAGAGCAAGGATGTGCATGTCGACGACAAGCTGAATCTGCTCGTGATCAAGGACACACCGGATGCGCTGAGGCTGGCGGCGCAACTCATTCAGACCCTCGATGTCGCTGACTCCGAGGTGGTGCTTGAGATCGAAGTCCTCGAGATTTCACGCACACGATTGCAGGAATTGGGGATTCGCTACCCCACCCAGATTTCCTACGGGCTGCTTCCCGCCGCTGCGACGGGGTCGCTGACTGGCGCAGCCACTGCTGCTGTGGGCGTCATCACACGTGAAAACTGGGCAGAGCAATTGGCCCAGATCGCAAGTCCGTCGCTTATTGCCAACCTGCGTGCCAGCGATGGTGCGGTCAACCTGCTCTCCAACCCGCGCATACGGGTGCGCAATCGCGAGAAGGCAAAGATCCAGGTCGGCGAAAAAGTACCTGTTTTCACCACGCAGTTTGCGGCCACTGGGTTTGGTGCGAGCAATGCGATCGGCGCATCGACGACTTATATCGATGTCGGGCTGAAAGTGGAGGTTGAGCCACAGATCCACCATGAGTCGGAAGTGAGCATCAAGGTTGCGTTGGAAGTTTCAAACATTCTCGAGCAGGTGCAGGGACCGGCTCAGACGACGGCCTATCGCATCGGCGCACGGCAGGCACAAACCAACCTCAGGCTTCGGGATGCTGAAACGCAGGTGCTTGCCGGATTGATCTCGGACAACGACCGTCAGTTCGCTCAGCGCGTGCCCGGTCTTGGGCGCATGCAGGTGCTCGGCCGCTTGTTCTCGAATGAGCGCACGGAGACCGAGCGTACGGAGATCATCCTGATGATCACACCTCGCATCGTGCGTACGGTGTCAGGCCCGCTTTATGGCGAGGCGGCGCTGATCGCAGGCACCGAGGCGGCCGCAGGCGCTGCACCGCTGACACTGTCTTCGCGAGCACGTACTGCGGTGGCGCCGTCCGGTGGCGGGCGGCCGCAAGCGATGGGTGCGGATGGGTCCGCAGCGGCCAGTGCGGGCGATCCGCGTGCGACCGCTCTGGCGGCTGCAGGCGGCGCGCCCCAAGCTCCAGCAGCATCAGCACTCAGCGAGCCGATCGCCCGGCTCAACATGCAGGCGCCTGGGCAAGTGCGAGCAGGCCAGGACTTTACGCTGAGTCTGACCATGGACGAGGGCGTTCTGGTGGGCCCGGTCGAGGTCGATCTGGAGTGGGATCCGGCCGCATTTTCATTGCCTGCCTCGGTCACGATGTCGGGCGGCGGCAAGGCCAGGGTCACGCTGTCTGGTGAAGGCGGCCCGCGCACTGCCCAGTTCCGACTCCGCGCTAGCCCGTCGGGTGTGACATCGGGGAGTATTGCCGCCGTGGCGGTGCGGGCGAGCGCAGGCGACGGTAGGCCTGCAGACGGCGTTGCCCTGCCGGCGCCGATGTCGATTGGGATCACCCCATGACCCGACCGCTCAGGCTACCACTCGGGCAGGGCCGCGGTGCGAGCGCGTCTGCAGACGGCTTTACGCTCGTTGAGCTTGTTGCAGCGCTGGCCATCCTGGCAGTCCTGTCAGCGGTCTCGATCACCCCAATCAAAATGGAGCGTCAGCGAGCCAAGGAGCGCGAATTGCGCGTGGCGCTGACGCAGATTCGCGAGTCGCTGGACGCCTACAAGCGTATGTCAGACGAGAAGCGCATCGCGCTGGCGTCGGTCGAGGCCTCTGGGTATCCGCCTTCGCTCGAGGTGCTTGCGCAGGGCATTCCAGACGCCACGAAGCCGGGTGGGGCGCCGATCTATCTCTTGAGGAGGATCCCCAGAGACCCCTTTCATCCCGACCCTGATCTTCCAGCTGTGCGCACTTGGGGTGTTCGCAGCTACGCCAGCCCGCACGAGCGACCTCAGCCCGGCGCTGACGTCTTCGATGTGTATTCGTTGTCGCAGGGCGTGGGCCTCAATGGCCAGCCCTATCGCCAATGGTGACCCCATGAACGCCTGGCGCCACCGAAGCGGCTACACCCTGGTCGAAGTGCTGATTGTGCTGTCGATCATCTCCCTCATGGTGGCGCTGGCCATGCCTCGCTATGTCGAGCGGCTCGAGGATGCCCGTGAGGCAGCGCTGCGCGAGAACCTCAAGGTGGTGCGCACCGCCATTGATCGGTTTCACGCCGATCTCGGTCGTTACCCGGAGGCCCTCGCCGAGCTTGTCGATCGTCGCTATCTGCGCGACATCCCGGTCGATCCTGTGACCGACAAGTCTGATACATGGCTCGAGGTGCCTGCATCCGAACAGGAGCCAGGGGCATCCGGGTTGGGCGATGTGCGCAGCGGTGCCGAGGGCGTCACGCGAAAGGGACGGGCGTATGCCGAGCTCTGAGCGCATCTACCGCAAGCGTCACGGCTCGGCACTGATGCGACACCAGCGGGGCTGGGCGCTGCTGTCGATGGTGCTGGCCAGTGTCTTGGTCTCAGTTGCAGCGACAACGGCCTTCATGTCAATGCGTCTTGAACGCGAACGAGAAAGGCAGCTGGAGCTCCTCTCAGTGGGCCGATCGATCGTGCTGGCGCTGCGCAGCTATAACAGAGCGAAATGGGCCACCCAGCCCGAGTGGCCCAAAGACTTGTCTGAATTAGTTGAGGACCGGCGCTCTGCTCGAGTTGAACGTCATTTGCGCCGGATCCCGATTGATCCCCTCACCGGAAAAGCTGAGTGGGCCGTGATCCGACAAGGGGATCGGATCATCGGAGTGCATTCGCCGGCACGTGTCAAGCCGATGGTCCGGCGCGGATTTCATCCAGAACAGTCAGCTTTCGAGCGAGCTGAAACCGTCAGTCAGTGGCGCTTTATCGCGCTGCAGGAAAATCCTTCGACGCCTTAAGGGGGTCCTCTTGTCCAACTTGATCCGTGAAATGACGACACCCCGCGCGACGCCTCCGATCACCGGTAACTCGCCCCCTGCCCCGCCTCCCCGCGTTGCCCGCGACATCGAGGACGGCGCCTTCGCGCCTACCCCCCAGGAGCTTGAACGCCTGCTGTTCACCATTGAGACCTCGCATCAAATCAATAAGAGGTTTCATTATTTCTTGTGGGCTCAGGGTGTGCTGCAGTCTTTCCTGCCCCACCAGACGATGATTACGGTTGCTGGCAATCTCGAGGCCGAACAATACGAAGTCGATGTGTTCTCGAGCGATGCAACGTCCGAGGAGCAGCAACCGGAACTCTGGTCGCAGGCACGCGAGATGGCGAAGATTGCCACCCGGCTCTGGATCAAGCGGGGCCGCATGCCCCTGAGTTATTCCGCTGAGGATCGATCCCAGACTGAGGAGGATCCTGTGCTGAGCGCGATTTGGGAGATCGGCTTGGGCAACACCCTGGCCCATGGCACGCGGGACCTTCGGGGCGCCAATTCAAGCTTCTTTATTTTGGGGCGCATGGCCCGGCCGCCTAAACGAAGAGTCATCGAGCAACTCAATATCCTCTTACCGTTTATGCACTTCGCGCTGCATCGCTATTTTTTGCACGAGGGCGCCGCTTCGCCGGGCCGCAATGTGCTGATCAGCAAGTTGTCGGCACGGGAAATCCAGATCATGAGGGGCGTGCGTGACGGGCTGACCAACATGGAAATCGGCACCGAACTGAACATCAGCCCGTTGACTGTCAAGAACCATATCCAACGGATCCTGCGCAAGCTCGAAGTGAATAATCGTGCCCAGGCTGTCGCGCACTGCCTGGCAAGCCAAGTCTTTAACGAAAATTACACGGATCACATGTAAAACCACCAACAGGTGGACTCGGATCGGCCGTTCGCGGTTCGGTTGACCCGAGTGCCGAACCAGTTCTATAATATTTGGCTCTTCGGGATGCCCATCCCGGCGCTCTTTTGGTGACGGAAGTTTTCCGGCTCGCTTTGGCGCCATCGGTTGCGGCCCCTCTTGTCGCAGCCGTACCGAATTCCAGGAAGCCAAAGCCCCATGCCCACGATCAATCAGCTGGTTCGCAAGCCTCGCGAGCTGGCGCATGCGAAAAGCAAGAGCCCCGCGCTGCAAGATTCCCCCCAGCGCCGCGGTGTCTGCACCCGGGTGTACACCACCACCCCCAAGAAGCCGAACTCAGCGCTGCGAAAAGTCGCCAAAGTGCGCCTGACCAATGGGTTTGAGGTCATCAGCTACATCGGCGGCGAAGGCCACAACCTGCAGGAGCACTCGGTGGTGCTCATCCGCGGTGGTCGCGTCAAAGACCTTCCGGGTGTGCGCTATCACATCGTGCGCGGTTCTCTCGACCTGCAAGGCGTGAAAGACCGCAAGCAGTCGCGCTCCAAGTACGGCGCCAAGCGGCCCAAGAAGAAGTAATCGGGAGGTCGGGAGCGCTCTCGCGCCTGTCCTGACTTTCTGCAGTTTCCCGGTCGCGCCTCGGCGCGGCCGATCCGGCGGCCACAGCCTAATCTTCAGGTCTGCGGGCCGAGTAAGCGATCCTCCGGCCTCTCGGTCGCGTCAGGATCATGAAGGCAAGAGCCTTCGGCTGAATTCGAAGAGGTCGTTATGTCCCGTCGTCGTGAGATTCCCAAGCGTCTTGTGCTGCCCGATCCCATCTATGGCAGCGAAGACGTCACCAAGTTCATCAACGTGCTGATGCTGTCCGGCAAGAAGGCCGTCGCAGAGCGCATGCTGTACGGCGCTTTCGACACCATCAAGACCCGCTCAGGCAAAGACCCGGTCGAAGTGTTCGGCCAGGCGCTCAACAATGCGCGCCCCATGGTCGAGGTGAAGAGCCGCCGAGTGGGCGGCGCCAACTACCAGGTGCCGGTCGAGATTCGCCCCATCCGCCGTATGGCGCTCGCCATGCGCTGGCTGCGTGAAGCCGCCAAGAAGCGCGGTGAAAAGTCCATGGGACAGCGTCTGGCCAATGAACTGCTCGAGGCCGCCGAGAACCGTGGCGGTGCCGTCAAGCGTCGCGACGAGGTGCACCGCATGGCTGAGGCCAACAAGGCGTTCGCCCATTTCCGTTTCTGAGTCATCGGCCTGTTTCGGCCCGATGCCTCGCCTTTTTTAAAACCCGACCCGGGGGTCTGAGACCCCGAAGGATCGACCATGGCTCGCAAGACCCCGATCGAGCGTTATCGGAATATTGGTATCTCGGCGCACATTGATGCCGGTAAAACCACGACGACCGAACGCATCCTGTTCTACACCGGTGTGAACCACAAGATCGGCGAGGTGCACGACGGCGCCGCGACGATGGACTGGATGGAGCAGGA
>DGIT01000117.1:61674-62886 GCA_002386465.1 Burkholderiales bacterium UBA4615
GAGCGCGGCATCACGATCACGTCCGCTGCAACCACCTGCTTCTGGAAGGGCATGGACATGTCCTTCCCCGAGCACCGGATCAACATCATCGACACCCCGGGCCACGTCGACTTCACCATTGAAGTCGAACGTTCCATGCGCGTGCTCGATGGCGCCTGCATGGTGTATTGCGCCGTGGGTGGTGTGCAGCCGCAGTCGGAAACCGTCTGGCGTCAGGCCAACAAGTACAAGGTGCCGCGACTGGCGTTCGTCAACAAGATGGACCGCACCGGCGCGAACTTTTTCAAGGTCTATGACCAAATGCGGTTGCGCCTGAAGGCCAACCCTGTGCCCATCCAGGTGCCGATCGGTGCCGAGGAGAACTTCAAGGGCGTGGTCGATCTGGTCAAGATGAAGGCGATCTGGTGGGACGACTCCTCCCAGGGCATGAAGTTCGAGTACGGGGACATCCCGGCCGAACTGGTCGACACCTGTGCCGAGTGGCGCGAGAAAATGGTCGAGGCGGCCGCAGAAGCCAACGAGGAGCTGATGAACCGCTACCTCGAAGAAGGCGAGCTGTCCGAGAAGGACATCCTGTCGGGCCTGCGCCAGCGCACCATTGCCAGTGAAATCCAGCCGATGCTCTGCGGCTCCGCCTTCAAGAACAAAGGCGTGCAGGCCATGCTCGACAAGGTCATCGAGCTGATGCCCTCGCCGGTGGACATTCCGCCGGTGCGCGGCCTCGACGATCACGAAGCCGAAGTGTTCCGCAAAGCCGAAGACGGCGAGAAGTTTGCTGCGCTGGCTTTCAAGCTGATGACCGACCCCTTCGTCGGTCAGCTCACCTTTATTCGCGTGTATTCGGGCGTGCTCAGCTCGGGCGATACCGTCTTCAACCCCATCAAGGGCAAGAAGGACCGTGTCGGCCGTCTGTTGCAGATGCATGCCAACCAGCGCGAAGAGATCAGTGAAGTGCGCGCCGGCGACATCGCTGCATGCGTGGGCCTGAAAGAGGTCATCACGGGCGAAACCCTGTGCGACCCTGATGCACCGGTCATCCTCGAGCGCATGGTGTTTCCCGAGCCGGTCATTCAACAGGCGGTCGAGCCGAAAACCAAGGCCGACCAGGAAAAGATGGGCGTCGCCTTGCAGCGCCTCGCCCGCGAAGATCCTTCTTTCCGCGTCAAGACCGACGAAGAGTCCGGTCAGACCCTGATCGCCGGCATGGGCGAG
>DGIT01000055.1:0-24930 GCA_002386465.1 Burkholderiales bacterium UBA4615
ATCTGGAAGCGACTCAGGTCCAAGCCTGAGCGTGCCACCAGGGCCAGCGTGTGCCCGGACTGTTCGAGGGTCGATTTGATGACGGCCCCGAAGCGCAGGATGGTGTCCTGCTGGGAGGCGTCCAGTTCAGTGGGCGGGTCGCAGTAACGAAAGGCGCCCGCCTCGCAGGGACCCCAGAGGGCCCCTGTACCCAGCGCTGCGCAGATGAAAAAAAATCGCTTCAGCTGCGCGCGCGCCATGGGCTCAGAGCGTGACCGGGTTGGAGCTCAGCTCCTTGTGCCAGTCATCGGCCAGCAGCAGGAAAAAGGCCTGATTCGTGTCGGTGCGGGCGAACTCAACGCCGTAGGGGCGCTGATGCGCGGTCACCATCTTGCCCTCGCCCAGGCCGCTGCGCTCGAGCGTCTTGTTCGGCACATAGATTTGCACGACGTCATCGGCGCTGGCCACGGCTTGCAGTTTCACGCGCACGGTGCCGGGGCGCTCGGGCATCGGGGTGACTTCAACGATGCGATACGGTCCGTTGATCTCGGCCATGGCTTTGGTGGCGCTGTCACTGGACTTGTCGACCGAGCCCAGGCTGGCCGACGACGCCGACGAGCCGCCCGCAGCAGACGATGCTGCAAGGCCACCTGCCAGAGCGGGCGCGGAGGCGAAAGCGATGAGTGCTGCCGACAGCAGCATGGATTGGCCGACGAATTTCATGGTGTTCTCCTGAGTGGATGGATGGCGCGGCGGACACGGACAAGCTTGTGCGAGCATAGCGCAAGCTTGGCCTGCCCCGGTGTTCGGCCGGGTTGCGTGATGCAGTTGTGAACCGACAGGGCTGCATCACGGGACAGGGCGCTTGTATCGAGGTGCGCGCTTCGCCGCGAACCTGTGGCCGGCGCTCAGTTGAACAGCGCCTCGCAACCCGTCCCGGCGATGGCTGTGTCGAATCGCCTTCGGGCAGCATCGTCAAGGGCCGCATGGTCGCGCCTGAGCCACTGCAGGCACTTTGCCTGATAAGGAAACGGTTGTTGCACCCAGGGTTTGCCGTCAATCTGAGTATTCACCTCGGTGGCACCGCTCATGACAGCCTTGGCATTGGCCAGCATCGCGGGGGGATAGACCCGACCGATCTCGCGCAGGATCGCCGTGACGGTAGCAGGCAGTGCGGTCACGTCGAACCAGTCGGTCTCTTCGGGCAGCAGGCCCGAGAGGTCCTCGACATTACCCACCCAGCCATAGACGCGCGGCGCGCGCTTGAGGGTGACTGCCATGCAGGTCGGGTCAAAGTGGGCAAGCTGGGTGAGTTGGCCGAATACACCGAAGTCGGACGACCCCGGACGGGCGCCGAGCAGATAGCGGTGCGTGCGAAGATGATTTTCGAACGCATCGAGGAAGCGTTCGTAACTCGCTTCGATGACCGGCGCAGTGGTCTCGCTCGAGCCGACATAGCGCAGTCGCGGAATCTGACGTTCGGCGATCAGCTTGCCGTAGCGCGCATGCTCTTCATCAGACAGGGGCGGGCGTGACCAGGTGGCCAGGACGGCGGAGGCCTTGTCGATGTCAGCCTGATAGTGCCAGCGGTAATGGAACATTGCCTTCGTGAGCCATTCGTCCGCATAGTCCTCGATCAGCGCATCGATGAGCGCGAGCGCCGGGTCGGACGGGATGACACTGCGCTCGCGATGGGACGCCTCGAAACGACGGATCAATGGCGTTGAGTCGGTGACGGCTTGCAGGGTGCCGTCGTCGGCTGGCAGGAAAAAGGTGGGCAGCAGCGAGGGTTTCGGCACAGGCATGCCGGTCAGTTCGCCACCGGCGACGTTGCTTGCGATCAGCAGCCGATACGGGATCTGCCGGTAACGCAGCACCGCAAGCATTTTGCGCGTGTAAGGCGAACCTGCGACGCCCATGAGGGTGACGCGTGGATCGTTCAGGATGGTGTCGGCGTCAATCTTGCGAGGCATGGCGTGGTCTCCGAAGCAGCGACCCTGGATACGCCGCGCGATGCCGCGCACCGGGGCCGCCGGACGCGAAACACAGAGACCACAGCGAGGCGGATGACCGGGGATTGGTGGTGGGCAGCGAGGGTTTCGAACCCCCGACCCCCGCCGTGTGAAGGCGATGCTCTACCACTGAGCTAGCTGCCCAATCCCCTGCAGACCACGCTCATCGTTCTGAAACTCGTCCGATGCGGACAGTGCCAGGGGCTGAGTGGGTCTCTCGATCAAACACGCGGTGCCAAATGCATCCGGTGCTGCCAAGAGGCGCGATTTTGACACGAAAGCGCTGGGTCTCACAAATCGCAGAGGGCTTGCAGCCTCTTGTAGCCTGTCTGATGGTCGGGTGCGCCGATACACTCACCTGGATCCAATCAAGGAGTGAGTGTGATGAGTCCTGTCGATCAGGTCCTGCCGCAGCCGCCACTGAGCGAAGACGACGCGCCCTTGTCCGGCATTGTGGTGTGCGATTTCACTCGGGTGTTTTCCGGCCCCTACTGCACAAAGATGCTGGCGGATCTGGGGGCGACCGTGATCAAGCTGGAACGCCCGGGCGAAGGCGATGAAGTGCGGCTTGCCGGTCATCAGCTGGACCCCGCACGCGGAGATCAGAGTGCCTACTTTGCCCGCATGAACGCAGGCAAACGCAGTGTGGCGGTGGACTTTTCCAACCCGCTGGCACGCGAGCTGGTGCTGGACATCGTGCGACGTGCCGATGTGGTGGTCGAGAACTTTTCGCCCGGTGTCATGGCCAAGTACGGCTTTGATGAGCCGAGCCTGCGACCGGTGCGCCCCGATCTGGTTTATTGCTCCATCTCTGGCTTTGGTCAGACCGGCCCGTTGCGGTCCATGCAGGCCTATGCACATCTGGTCAACGCCTTCTCGGGGATGATGGAGCTGGATCGCGGTGGCATCTTTCCGCCCAAGGCGGCCAATTTGCAGGCGGCTGACGTGCTGGCTGGCCTCAACGCATTCGGTGCGATCTGCGCGGCGCTGTTGCGCCGGTTTCGCAAAGGCCGGGGTGCATTTCTGGACGTCTCGATGCTCGAGTCGCTGCTGGTGGCCGACGACATCAACTTTTCCGCATTGCTCAACGGGGGCGTGGCCGCGAGAGCGCCGCGCGCCGGCATGGCGATCGTGCCCATTGGTGATCGGCATGTGGCGATGCAGATTGGCGGTGCGCCGGCGATGTGGCCTCGCCTGGTTGAACTCATCGGACGCGCCGACCTGCGCGACGATGCGCGCTTCACGACCTCGCAGGCCCGCCGCGAAAACTGGGGTGCGCTGCAGGACATTCTGGCCGAGTGGCTCAAGGGATTCGCGACGCCGGACGAGGCGGTCGCGAAGCTTGCCGCCGCCCGCATGCCCGGCGTGCCGGTGCTGATGCCCGAAGAAGTGATCCGTCATCCGCATCTGGCCGCGCGAGGGGTCTTCCCGAAGGTGCCTCATCCGGTTTCAGGTGAGGCGCAGGTGACAGCCCAGCCATTCCAATGGGACGGTCGCGCAGTCACGCCGGCCGGCCCGGTGCCGTATCGCATTGGTCAGCACACGCACGAGGTGCTGGGGCAGTGGCTGGGTTACTCCACCGAGCGGATCACTGCGCTGGCCGATCAGAAGGTGGTGGCGCTCGGATAAAGCGGCGCGGCACTGATGCGCTGTCCGATGACAGCGGTCGCGCCAGGGGCCAGGCTCACCCGGTCCAGCGGCGCGCAGTTGCCGGCTTCGACGCACACGTACTGGTACCAGTCCTTCACGGGCACATCGCCCAGGGCCGCAATCCCATCGGCGCCCGGGTTCCACACCACTGCGCTGGCGCTGTGCGCAGATTCTATGTGAATCGATCGCCCAAGCACCGGATCATCGATGCGCTGATGCGCGCCGGCACGCAGATAGATGCGGTCGCAGGCGCCCTCGAAGGTCCAGGCCTCGTCTTGCGTGAAGGCATTGAAGTCACGCAGCTTGTCCAGGTAGGACAGGCCCTGCAGGCCGTCGATGCCGATGCGGCGCACGTCCCCCACACGAAAATAGGTGTGCAGCGCCTGCGTGAGCGAGACGGTGTCCTCGCTGTCGTTTCGGGTGAACAGCGCCATCTCCAGTGCCTGGCCGATGCGCACTTCAAATTGCGGCGTGCAGGAGGCGGGCCAGTTCAATCCCTCTGGCCAGCCACCGAGTGGGGCGCTGAGTGCCAGGACCACGCGGGCTTCGCCTTCAGATGATTCGCCAAAGGAGTTCACTGTCCAGTGCATCTTGCGCACGAAGCCATGCTGCACGGCTGAATCAGGCTTGTCCTGTCTGGCGAACCAGGGCCAGCACAGCGGCACGCCGCCTCGCACCGGGCGCCCGGGCGCAAGCGCTGCCGGCGAGCACCAGAGCAAATCGCGGCCATCGTTGCGCGGAATAAACGAGAGCACCTGCGCGCCGTACAGCGCGATTTCGCAGCGCGCAAGCGGTGTGTCGATCAGCAGAGTCTCGAGACCCTGAAAGCGGGAGCGGACGATCATGACGACGAAGCCTCAGACGATGGCCGAGTGGCCTGCTGCGCATGCGTGGCACAGCGGTTTCGCGATGATCCACTAAACTGCGCCGTCCGGCTGCCCTGGCGCGGCCTTCGTTTGCTTGCGTGTCATGCCTGATCCCATCATTCGTACTCGTTTTGCGCCGTCGCCCACGGGTTTTCTGCATATTGGCGGGGCGCGTACTGCGCTCTTTTCCTGGGCTTATGCGCGCCATTTCAATGGCACGTTCATTTTGCGTATCGAAGACACCGATGTGGAGCGCTCCACGCCCGAAGCGGTGCAGGGCATCCTCGATGGCATGCAGTGGCTCGGCCTGCAACCCGACGAGGGGCCGTTCTATCAGATGCGGCGCATGGACCGGTATCGCGAGGTGATCGGGCAGATGCTCAAGGCGGGCACTGCCTACCATTGCTGGAGCACGCCTGCTGAGCTCGATGCCATGCGCGAGGCGCAGCGCGCGCGTGGTGAAAAGCCGCGCTACGACGGACGCTGGCGGCCTGAACACCGCAGCCGACTGGGGTTGGTGCCGCCCGATGGCGCGCAACCTGTTGTGCGTTTTCGCAACCCCGACTCGGGCGATGTCGCCTGGACCGATCTGGTGAAGGGGCCGATTGCGTTTGCCAACGCTGAACTCGACGATCTGATCATCGCGCGCTCCGATGGCACGCCCACCTACAATTTCTGCGTGGTGGTCGATGACTGGGACATGCAGATCACGCAGGTGATTCGCGGCGATGACCATGTCAACAACACGCCTCGGCAGATCAATATTCTGCGAGCGCTCGGGGCCGTGCCACCACAGTACGGTCATGTGCCCATGATCCACGGGTCGGATGGGCAAAAACTGTCCAAGCGACATGGCGCGGTCTCGGTCATGCAGTACGACGAAGATGGGTTCCTGCCGGAGGCCGTGATCAATTATCTGGCCCGCCTGGGCTGGAGCCATGGCAATACCGAAATCTTCAGCCGTGCTGAGCTGGTGTCATGGTTTGACGGCTCGCACCTGTCGCATTCGCCATCGCAGTTCGACACTGAGAAACTCAAGTGGCTGAACAATCACTACCTGAAGGCGATGACCGACGACGCCCTGGCCGCCATGGTGGCGCCGCGTATGGACCGTCGTGGTGTCCCGGTCCAGGCCCCGGGCTCGCCTGATCTGGCCGCTGCCTGCGGCCTGTTCAAGGACCGCGCAGGCACTCTTGAAGAACTCGCTGACCTGGCTTCGATGCTGTGGATCGAACCCGCGCACGCCAATCCTTCGTTGGCTGAGGAGTTGGCGGCACAGCTCAGACCTGAAGCGGTCCCTGCACTGCGCACCCTGTCCGAGCGATTGGCGTCGTGTCAGTGGGACAAGGCGTCCATCGCTGCAGCCATCAAAGAGGTCCTCAGCGCACACAGCCTGAAGATGCCGCAGTTGGCTGTGCCGGTGCGTCTGAAAGTGTTCGGTCGCGCGCAGACGCCGTCGGTGGATGCGATGCTCGCGCTGATGTCGCGAGAGGTGGTGCTGCGACGCCTCGGTTGAGACGCCGCTTCACAGTCCTCAGTCGAAGTGCACGTCGCCGGTGACGTGCTCGCGACCATCGGCGCCGCGTACCCAGACCTTGCTGTGACCGGGGCCCAGATTGGCGCCACCGCAAGTGATGGCATGTCCGACAAAGGCGGGCTGCAGGTTGCGGAACTCGAACTTGCGGGGCGTCTTGCCGGGATGGGCGTCGCGCCAGGCGTCGAGCATCAGCGTGCCCATCAGCGGGCCGTGCACCACCAGACCCGGGTAGCCCTCCACTTGCGTGGTGTAGGGGTGGTCGTAATGGATGCGATGGGTGTTGAAGCTCACGGCGCTGTAACGAAACAGCAGCGGTTCGGTCGGCGCGGACGTGACCGCCCAATCGCCGGCCGGCGGTGCTGGCACCGGGGTGGCTGCCTGCGCTGATGCCGGGGTAGCGGGCGCTGTTGCGTCGGCTGCCTCGCGATAGACCGCCATTTGCAATTCGTCGATGCCGCAGGTGTCGCCAAGGTACCAGCGGTTGCGCAGACCAACGAAGCCCAGCGTACCGCTGCGCCCGCTCTTGATCGTGACCGACTCGATCGTGGAGCGCACTTCCAGGGTGGCATCCAGCGGCAGCGGCGCCAGCCATTCGATGGTGCTGCCGGCCCACATGCGACGTGGCAGCGGCCAGGTAGGCACCAGCGGGCCGCGTGGGCCGTGGCCGTCGCCGCTGAGGCTTGCGGTGGGCCAGGCAGGCGGCGCAAAGATCCACAGCCAGTGGCGCAGCGGCTCGATCAGCGCGCCTTCTTTTGGCGCTGCGCGGTCCAGGCTCGCCTCCAGCAGAGCTGCCCAGTCGCGGCTCGCACGCAGCGTGCGCCGGTCGGTCCGACCGACCCAGGCGGTCCAGTCAGTGGCAGCCAGTTGCGATTGCAGATCGGCGGAGGCGTTCATCGGTCAGTCCAGTTTGAGTTTCTGTTCGGCCACGACTTTCTTGTAGACCTCGAGTTCGGCCGCAATCTGCTGCGCGAACTGTTGCGGCGTGTTGCCGACCACCAGGGACCCGGTATCGGCGATGCGCTTGGCGACGCCCGGATCTTCGAGGCTCTTGCGCGCTGCGGCGTTCAGTCGTTCGACCACAGCAGGCGGCAGCCCCTTGGGGCCGAGCAGTCCGTAGTACGCCATCCGATTGACCGGCGCCAGTCCCACTTCCTTGAACGTGGGCACATTGGGCAGCACGGGTAAGCGCGCCGGGGCCGCCACCACGATTGGGATCAGTCGGCCGTCCCGGATGAAGGGCAGCGCTGAAGGCATGTTGTCGAAAATGACCGGTACCTGCCCAGCGACCACGTCGGCCAGGGCGGGGCCTGCGCCGCGGTACGGGATGTGCGTCATGAAAGTACGGGTCAGCGACTTGAACAACTCGGTCTGCAGATGCCCGATACCGCCGGTGCCGGAACTTGCGTAAGAGTACTTGCCAGGATTGCGCCGAATTTCCTCGACGAAGCTCTTGTAGTCGCGCGCCGGAAAGGACGGATGCACCGCAATCACGTTCGGCGTGGCGGCCAGATTGATGATCGGCGTGAAATCGCTGTTCGGGTCGTAGCCGATTTTTGCGTTGATCGCGGGGTTGGCTGCAGTGGTGGATACGGTGGCCATGCCCAGCACGTAGCCGTCGGCCGACGCACGCACCACTTCCAGTGCGCCAATCGCACCGCCTGCGCCAGCCTTGTTCTCGACCACCACGCTTTGACCGAGGTTGTCGCGTAGCTTGTCGGACACCACGCGGGCCACGATATCGGTGGTGCCGCCCGGTGCAAAGGGCACGATCAGCCGCACGGGTTTGCTTGGGAAGGTCTGCGCCATGGCCAGTTGTGGGGCCAGTGCCGCAGTGGCCGCGCCCGACAGCAGGCGACGGCGGAACAGGAAACGCTCGGACATGAGGGGAGACTCCGTTCGTTGACGATACAATTACGGGCTCTTCCGCCCGCCCCGCAAGCATAGCGCGATGTCTGGAAATACCTTCGGGCACCTCTTTACTGTCACCACCTTTGGCGAATCGCACGGCCCTGCGATCGGCTGTGTCATCGATGGCTGCCCGCCCGGTCTGGAACTGGATACCAACGATATCCAGCCCGATCTGGACCGCAGGCGCCCCGGCACATCGCGTCATGTCACGCAGCGCCAGGAAGCCGATCAGGTGGAAATCCTCTCAGGGGTCTATCAGGGGCGCACGACCGGCACCCCGATAGGACTGCTGATCCGCAACGAAGACGCCCGCAGCAAGGACTATTCGGCCATCGAGCGCACCTTCCGCCCGGGCCACGCTGATTACACCTACTGGCACAAATACGGTGTGCGTGACCCGCGAGGTGGCGGGCGTTCCTCGGCGCGCCTGACTGCGCCCACGGTGGCTGCGGCGGCCGTTGCACGCAAATGGCTCAAACAGGCCTATGGGGTGCAGGTGCGAGGGCGCATGAGCCAGCTCGGGCCGTTGCCGGTTCCGCTCACCGACTGGTCGCAGGTGCCGCTCAATGCCTTCTTTGCGGCCGACGCATCGGTCGTGCCGCAACTTGAGGCCCATATGGATGAGCTGCGCCGCGCAGGCGACTCCTGCGGGGCGCGCATTGAGGTGGTGGCTGATCACATGCCTGCAGGCTGGGGCGAGCCGCTTTTCGATCGGCTGGATGCCGACATTGCTCACGCGATGATGGGTATCAACGCGGTCAAGGGTGTGGAAATTGGCGCCGGGTTTGCTTCGGTGGCCCAGCGCGGCAGCGAGCATGGCGATGAGCTCACGCCAGCCGGGTTTGCCAGCAACCATGCGGGCGGCGTGCTGGGAGGCATTTCCACGGGGCAGCCGCTGGTCGTGTCCATCGCGATCAAGCCCACTTCCAGCATCCGGCTGATGCGCCGCTCGGTCGATATCGACGGCGCCGCCACCGAAGTGCAGACACTCGGGCGTCATGACCCCTGTGTGGGTATCCGCGCTACGCCTGTGGCTGAGGCCATGCTGTTGCTTGTCCTCATGGACCATGCCTTGCGCCATCGTGCCCAGTGCGGCGACGTGCGTGTCGCGGCCCCACCCATCCCGGGGTCGGCCACCTGAGGCCCGGGACAGTCCGCGCCGCAGCGCGCCCGATCGCGGGCGCACGGGCGATGTTCTTCACGTACTTCGCGTATGTGGGCCT
The DNA here is from genome assembly GCA_002386465.1 of Burkholderiales bacterium UBA4615. GTDB lineage: Bacteria > Pseudomonadota > Gammaproteobacteria > Burkholderiales > Burkholderiaceae_E > UBA4615. Next base: position 9,176 of record DGIT01000055.1, read on the forward strand.
GATGGGGCCCTATTTCGGTCTGTGGCTTGAGGCCGCCGGCTTGTCGATCGTTCAGATTGGCTTGCTGTTGTCGGTGCCGCCGTGGCTGCGCATCGTGGCGCCACCGTGCTGGGGGTGGCTCGCCGATCGCACGGGGCGCCAGGTGAGTCTGTTGCGCATCAGTGCAGTCGGTTCGCTGGCCCTCATGCTGATGCTGCCGTGGATCTCCGGGATGCCTGCTCTGATGGTCTGGCTGCTGATTCTGGGCTTCGTGAGTGCAGCGCAAGGACCGATCGGTGAGGCCCTTGCGCTGAAGCAGTCCAGTGGGGAACCGGGCCGATACGGACGTATCCGCTTGTGGGGCTCGGTGGGGTACATCGTGACGGTGACCCTCGGGGGCTGGGTCCTGGACCGCACGGGAGTGGATACGCTGCCCTGGATGATGTCCTGCGGATTGGCAGGCTTTCTCCTTGTGACGCTGCTGATGCGCGATCCACCCGCGGTGGTCCGTAGCGATGCGGTGCATGTCTCAATAGGCCGCCGGCTGCGAGAGCCTGCCGTGGCGGCGTTTCTGGCGTCCGCGTTTCTGATGGTGTTTGCCCATGGCGCGCTCTATGCGTTCTGGTCGATCTACCTGGAGCGCCAGGGTTACAGCCGCACCGCCATTGGCTTGATCTGGGCGCTGGGGGTGCTGGCCGAGATTGCGCTCTTTGCCTGGCAGCGGGTGCTGTTTGAGCGCTTCGATGCGATGCGCGTCTTGCAGCTCAGTTTCCTGGTGTGTGCGCTGCGTTTTGCACTGATCGGGGGTTCTGCGAGTGCCCCCTGGGGACTCGTGCTCGGCACGCAGCTGCTGCATGCGATCACGTTCGGTGCGCATCACAGCGCATCGATGGCGGTGTTGCACCGCTGGTTCGATACGGGTCAGCAGGCGCGCGCGCAGGCGGCATTCATCGTGGTGGCCTATGGATTGGGCGGCGGATTGGGCGCGGTTGCTGCCGGCTGGCTGTGGACGCATGTATCGCCCGGCGGGGCGTTTCTGGGTGCGGCCGTGGCGGCAATGCTCGGCCTGGTCGCGATCTCGCTGGCCGCGCGCATGCAGGCTGTCGCTACGCCGCGCCCGATTTAGGCGCCCTGCGGGTAACGCGTTTTGCACGGGCGTCCTGCGCTACGCTTCGCTGGGTCGATGCAAGCAGATCTGGTACTACAAGGAGCGCAGCAGTGGGCAGGGCAGGGTCAAGGCAGGCAAGGCCGAGATGCATGGCGATGCTGGGCGTGCTGCTCGTGATGGCGGGTTGCCACGGGGGGCGCGGGCTGGGCGTGCCACCGCTCGGACTTGAGCGTGCCTCACAGCGCACCGCGCTGGTTTTGCCCGAGGCTGAGGTGCTAGACGCCGCCGCGCAGGCCTATCAGTCGACGCTCCAGGAGGCCCGGGTGGGCGGCGTACTCGAGACCGATCCGGCCGTGGCGGCGCGGGTGCGTGAGGTGTTCGGGCGTCTGGTGATCGCTACGGCGGCATGGCAGACCGATGTGCCGACCTGGCCCTGGGAGATTCAGGTGCTGCGTGCAGACGACATGGACGCCTGGTGTTTACCGGGCGGCAGGATGGTCGTCCATTCGGGGCTGCTGACGCGTGCCGGGTTGACCGATGATGAGCTGGCTGCCTTGATGAGCCACGAGATGGCCCATGTGCTGCGTGGTCACCCGCGAGAGCGGATCGCGCAGCAGTTTGCCCAGCGCGCGTCGGGCGCAGCGACGAAGCAAGCCAAGCCCCTGGTGTCCCCGGACTTGCGTCCGCAGGCCTATCTGCCGACCCCAGGCGCTCCGTACAGTCTCGCCCATGAGTCAGAAGCCGACCGCATCGGTGTGGAGTTGGCCGCTCGTGCCGGATTTGATCCGCGTGCGGCGCGTTCGATGTGGGGCAAGCTCCAGGGCCTGCCGCAGGCTGGCACCGCCCGTTGGCCGGCGGGGCATCCCTATCCTGCGTCCAGACTGAACGCACTCGATACGTATGCACAGCGGGTCATGCCTTTGTTCGAGCAGGCTGCGCGGCGCTGAGCGCATTGTATGCAGTGACCAGGGTGCGGCGTGCGGATGGCATAATGTCGGGTTACTTCGACGTATCCGATTCGACGCTATTGAGTGGATGTCATGCACGCCCGAACGCTCTACGACAAGCTCTGGGACGCCCACGTCGTCCATCAGGAAGAGGACGGCACCTGCCTCATCTATATCGACCGGCATCTGGTTCATGAGGTGACCAGTCCGCAGGCCTTCGACGGGCTCAAGCTCGCCGGACGCAAGCCCTGGAGGATCTCGGCCAATCTTGCCGTGGTCGATCACAACGTGCCCACCACCGATCGCCGTGCGGGCATCGCCGACCCGATCGCCCGCCTGCAGGTGGAAACCCTCGATGCGAATGCGCGCGAGCAGGGCATCACCTATTTTGATATTGCCGACAAGCGCCAGGGCATCGTGCATGTCATCGGCCCTGAACAAGGCGCCACGCTGCCGGGTATGACCGTGGTGTGCGGCGATTCGCACACGTCCACCCATGGCGCGTTTGCGTGTCTGGCTTGGGGCATCGGCACGTCCGAGGTCGAACTGGCCCTGGCGGCGCAGTGTCTGACTGCCAAGAAAGCGCGCAACATGCGAGTGCTGGTCGAGGGACCGCTGGCGCGAGGCGTCACCGCAAAGGATGTCGTGCTGGCCGTCATCGGGCGCATCGGTACGGCGGGTGGCACCGGCTTTGCCATTGAATTTGCAGGTTCTACCATTCGTGCGCTCAGCATGGAAGGCCGTATGACAATCTGCAACATGGCCATCGAAGCCGGTGCACGATCGGGCATGGTCGCTGTGGATGACACCACGATCGCCTATCTGAAGGGCCGGCCCATGTCACCCACCGGCCCCGACTGGGACCGCGCCGTGGCCTACTGGCGCACCTTGCGATCCGATGAGGGCTCAAGATTCGATGCTGAAATCCGCATCGATGCCACGCAGTTGAAGCCCCATCTCACCTGGGGCACGTCACCTGAGATGGTGGTATCGATCGAGGATCGGGTGCCCGATCCCGACAAGGAAAAAGACGCCGTGCGCCGTGAAGGCATGGAGCGCGCCCTGGTCTACATGGGACTGACGCCCAACACGCCGATGTCCGAAGTGCGCATCGACAAGGTGTTCATCGGCTCGTGCACGAACTCGCGCATCGAAGACCTGCGCGATGCGGCGGCGGTCGTGCGCGGCCGTCGTCGGGCCGACAACGTGAAACTCGCCATGGTGGTGCCCGGCTCCGGACTAGTGAAAGCGCAGGCCGAGGCCGAAGGCCTGGATCGCATTTTCCGTGACGCGGGGTTTGAGTGGCGCGAGCCGGGCTGCTCGATGTGTCTGGCCATGAACGCCGATAAGCTCGAGCCCGGTGAGCGCTGTGCGTCCACCAGTAACCGCAACTTCGAAGGCCGGCAGGGTGCGGGTGGTCGCACCCATCTGGTGAGCCCGGCCATGGCGGCGGCGGCAGGCGTGTTCGGCCATTTCGTCGACGTGCGTCGTCTCTGACCCTGCGCCCACACGGACCCGGAGGACTCAAACATGCAAGCATTCAACGTGGTGCGCGGGATTGTCGCCCCACTCGATCGCGCCAATGTCGACACCGACGCGATCATCCCCAAGCAGTTTCTGAAGTCGATCAAGCGCACCGGGTTCGGCCCGAATCTGTTCGATGAATGGCGCTATCTCGACCGCGGTGAACCCGGCATGAACAATGCTGTGCGTCCGCTCAACCCCGATTTCGCCCTGAATCAGCCCCGCTACAAGGGGGCATCGATTTTGCTGGCCCGCAAGAATTTCGGCTGTGGCTCGTCACGCGAACACGCGCCCTGGGCCCTGGATGACTACGGTTTCCGCGTGGTCATCGCCCCCAGCTATGCCGACATCTTCTTCAACAATTGCTTCAAAAACGGGTTGTTGCCGGTCATTCTCTCGGAATCGGAGGTCGACCAGCTTTTCCATGCTGTGGCCGCCTTCCCGGGCTTCGAGGCAATCATCGATCTGCCGCGCCAGGTGGTGTCCAGCGCTGATGGCTCGCTGTCGTTCGGGTTTCAGATCGACCCGTTCCGCAAGGACTGTCTGCTTAATGGCTGGGATGACATCGGGCTGGTCCTGCGTCATGCCGATAGGATCCGTGAGTTTGAAAGCCGTCGGATGCACGAGCAGCCCTGGCTGGGCAAGACCCTCGCCAGTTGAGTCGAGTGCGGCCCGTGCTGGCCGATGCGCTCTGACGATGTGTTTTCCCGCGATGTGTCCACGATGTGCCGCCCTATTCACCGCTAAAGAACGTCCACCACAATGAAGATTGCAGTGTTGCCAGGCGATGGCATTGGCCCCGAAATCACCGCTCAGGCGGTGCGTGTCATCAATGCCCTTGGGCTGGGCATCACCATGGAAAACGCCCTGGTGGGCGGTGCCGGCTTTGATGCCGCGGGCGATCCCTTGCCGCAAGCCACCCTGGACGTCTGTGAGCGTTCGGACGCGATCCTATTCGGCGCAGTGGGCGGTCCTCAGTACGACGCCTTGCCGCGTGCGCAGCGCCCCGAGCAGGGTCTGTTGCGGTTGCGCAAGCATTTCGACCTCTATGCCAACCTGCGCCCGGCTCTGGTATACCCCGAGTTGGCGCACGCCTCGTCGCTGCGCCCGGAGCTGGTTGAAAACCTCGATCTGCTGATCATTCGCGAGCTGACCGGCGATATCTATTTTGGGCAGCCGCGCGGCGTGCGTGTCAATGAAGCGGGTGAGCGCGAGGGTTTTGACACCATGCGCTATACCGAGCCCGAGATCCGGCGCATCGCCATTACCGCGTTTGAGGCATCGCGCAAGCGCCAGCGGCGGGTCTGTTCGGTCGACAAGGCCAATGTGCTCGAGACCACCCAGTTCTGGCGCGACGTGGTGATTGATGTGCACAAGTCCTATCCGGACATCGAGCTCACGCACATGTACGTGGATAACGCCGCCATGCAGCTGGTGCGCAATCCCAAGCAGTTCGATGTCATGGTGACCGGCAACATGTTTGGCGACATCCTGTCTGATGAAGCCTCGATGCTGACTGGTTCCATTGGCATGCTGCCCTCGGCATCCATCAATGCAAAAGGGTTCGGCATGTACGAGCCCATCCACGGATCGGCCCCTGACATCGCAGGCAAGGGCGTCGCCAATCCGCTGGCAACCATCCTGTCTGCAGCCATGCTCCTGAGGCATTCGCTCAATCAGGAAGCCGCCGCCAAGCGGATCGAGGCGGCCGTCCGGAAGGTCCTCTCGCAGGGTTTGAGGACTGCTGATATCACCGAAGCGGGCTGCAAGCAGGTGGGCACCGTTGCCATGGGCGACGCGGTGCTCGCAGCGCTCTGAGTCTGCGGCTCGCGGAAGGAATGGTCATGATGAAGGTGGGTCTGGTCGGGTGGCGCGGCATGGTGGGCTCGGTCCTCATGCAGCGCATGCGTGAAGAGGGCGATTTTCCGCTGTTCGAGCCGGTGTTTTTCAGCACCTCGAATGCGGGCGGCGCGGCCCCCATGGGGGGGGGGCGGCTGCTGTCGGCCGATGATCTGAGCGCGCTGGGCAAGATGGACGTGATCCTGACCTGCCAGGGCAGCGACTGGACCAAGGCCATCTACGGGCCCCTGCGCAGCTCGGGCTGGAAGGGTTACTGGATCGATGCCGCGAAAACCCTGCGCATGCAGGACGATGCGGTCATCGTGCTTGATCCGGTCAACCGCAAGGTGATCGATCAGGCGCTCTCAAAAGGGGTGCGGGACTACATCGGCGGCAATTGCACGGTGAGTCTGATGCTGATGGCGATGGGTGGGCTCTTTAAGCACGACCTGATCGAATGGGTGTCGGCCATGACCTACCAGGCGGCCAGCGGCGCCGGTGCGCAGAACATGCGTGAGCTGCTTGAGCAGATGGGCGCCCTGCATGCGTCGGTGGCGAGCGAGCTGGCTGATCCGGCCAGCGCCATTCTGGACATCGACCGCAAGGTCACTGAAACCATGCGGGCGTCGGCCTTGCCGACCGCCAATTTCCGCGGTGTGCCGCTGGCAGGCAGTCTGATCCCCTGGATCGACGTGCCGGTCGAACATGGCCAAAGCATGGAAGAGTGGAAAGGCGGGGCCGAGTGCAACAAGATCCTCGGTCGCCCGGCATTCCGTTCGCCAGGCAGCGTGCCGATTGATGGCTTGTGTGTCCGAATTGGCGCCATGCGCTGTCACAGTCAGGGTCTGACCATCAAGCTTCGGCGTGATGTGCCGATCAACGAGGTCGAGGCCATGCTGGCCGCAGGCAACGATTGGGTCGAGGTCGTGCCCAACGAACGCGAGGCCAGCGAGCGTCGGCTGTCGCCCGCTGCGGTGACCGGCACGCTGCAGGTGCCGGTGGGTCGCTTGCATACTTTGGCGATGGGCTCGCAGTATCTGGGCGCGTTCACCGTGGGTGACCAGCTGTTGTGGGGCGCTGCCGAGCCTCTGCGCCGGATGCTGCGCATCCTGATCGAGCGCTAAAGCGAGCGGCGCAGCTTGACAATCATCTTGAGCTTGATCGCTTAAGTCATTGATGGGAAGATCAAAATTTATGTCCGGAATCAGGAGGCTGCTGTGAGGTCAACAGGTTCGCCGCGCCACACCGCGCCCTCCAGTCCATCGGCCGGGTGGGGCGGTCGCCCCCGCACGCTGGTGCTGGCCTTGTGTTTGGCGTTGGCCCCCTTGTCCGGCCCGGTCAGTGCGGCGGGTCTGGGGCGTTTGACCGTNNCAGGAGGCAGCTGTGAGGTCAAGAGGTTCGCTGCGTCACACCGCGCCCTCCAGTCCATCGTCCGGCTGGGGCGGTCGACCCCGCACGCTGGTGTTGGCGCTGTGCCTTGCGCTAGCCCCGTTGTCGGGCCCGGCCAGCGCGGCGGGCTTGGGTCGACTGACCGTTCAAAGCGCGCTGGGTCAGCCCCTGCGAGCCGAGGTGGAAGTCACCTCGCTCAGTCGCGAAGATGCTCAGTCCCTGGCCGCCAAGCTGGCCTCTCCCGACGCATTCCGGCAAGCTGGTCTGGAGTACAACCCTGCGTTGAACGGTCTGCGGTTCGCGATTGAACCGCGCGGCGAGCGCACCTTTCTGAAGATCACCTCGAATCAGCCGATCAACGAGCCGTTCGTGGACATGCTGGTCGAGTTGAGCTGGGCCTCGGGCAAGTTGCTGCGCGAGTACACCTTCCTGCTCGATCCGCCCGAGGGACGGGCCGCTGTGACGCCGCAAGCTGACGTGGCTGCCCGGACGGCCGAGCCGGCTGCCCCGGTCGCGGGACCTGGCGCTGCTCCGCGTGCCGGTGCGCGGCCCCCCGCACAGGCGGCTACACGGCCCGCACCAGCCCCACGGGCAGCTGCGCCTGAAGCCCCCAAAGCTGAGCTGGCCGCTGCGGGTACTGCCGCAGGGGGCCCGGTGAATGTCCGGCGCGGCGACACGCTCGGTCGCATTGCCGGCACCGTACGCCCCGAGGGCGTGAGCCTGGAGCAGGCGATGGTCGCGATTTATCGCGCCAATCCCTCTGCATTCGCCGGCAATCTGAATTTGCTGCGTGAGGGTTCTCGCCTTGATATCCCTGATGCCGCAGGCATGTCCGCCATCCCGCCCGCCGAGGCTGGGCGCGAAGTGCGCGTGCAAGCGACCGACTTCAATAACTATCGCAGCCGGCTGGCTCAGGCCGCACCCAAGGGCGATGCGCCGCGTGCAGGGCAGACCGCCAGCGGCGCGGTCAGTGGCCGGGTACAAGACAGCGCGCGCGCCGACACTGGCGATCGGCTCGCGCTCTCCAAGCCCGCAGCAGGTGCGGGCGGCACGGCCACTGGCGCCGTGGGTGCCAAATCCGGAGCAAGCGGCGTCGAGCAATCGGTGGCCCGCGATGCAGCGGTCAAGGAATCCGAGGCACGGATCGCGGAACTGGAAAAAAATGTCCAGGATCTGCGCAAGCTGCTCGATCTGCGCAACCGTTCCATGGCCGACATGCAGCGTCAGCTGGATGCTTCGCGCGCAGGACAGGCGGCCGTGAGCGGCGCAGTGGCCGGTGCGACGGCGCAAGCCGGTACTGCGAACGACCCTTCAGCTTCTGCGCCGGCAGGGGCCGCCGCGCCGGCCTCGGCAGCTGCATCGGCCAGTGCGCCAGCGATGGAGTCCCCGGCGACCCCCGCAGGACCAGCAACCACTTCGGATACCGCCGTCGCCAAGTCCGATCAGGCAGCGAGCCCCGCTTCCCCAAGTGCTGATGCGAGCCAGACTGCAGGTGGCACAGCGGCCGCAGCCGATCAGCCTGCTCAGCCTGCAGACAGTACAGCGCCACCACCGCCTGCCGCTGCGGCCAGCAAGCCGCCCGCCGCACCGACTGAACCGGTTGCTGAGCCGGGCCTGCTCGATGACCTGCTTGAAAATCCCTTGCTCCTTCCGGGTCTGGGGGGCATTGCCGCGCTGGGCGCTGGCTATGCGCTGTATGCGATGCGGCGTCGTCGCAAGGTTGAGTCCTTTGAGGACAGCCTGGTCACCTCTGACACGTTCACATCGAATTCCCTGTTCGGATCGACGGGCGGTCAAAGCGTCGATACCAATCAGGGCGCGTTCGCATCGCCCGGTGCGGCCGATGTCCCCTCAACGGAAGTGGATCCGATCGCCGAGGCGGACGTCTATATTGCGTATGGGCGTGAGGCGCAGGCCGAGGATATTCTGCGCGAGGCGCTCGCGCGCCAGCCCGAGCGTCAGCCGATCCGCTTCAAGCTGCTGCAAATTTGCGCCGCCCGGAACGATCTGGACGCCTTCGAGGTCCTGGCACGCCAGATGCACGACATGACCGGCGGGCAGGGCGAAGACTGGGAGAAGGCCGCTGCGCTGGGTCTGTCACTCGACCCCTTGAATCCGCTCTATGGCGACGCGGCTTCCGGGCCGGCGGGTGCAACAGGCGGTATGGGTCAGGCGGTGGCTGCCGGGGCCGACTCGGGGCGCGACTTTGATTTTCCTGATCTTGAGCTTGACCTGGCTGCGCCGCGCGCTGCGGCCGAACCCGTTGCAGCACCGCGTGAGTCCTTGATTGAAACGGCGGTGGCTGGTCTGGACGAGGTGCAGACCCCCGAGCAGATTGAGCCGTTCGAGTTGCCAGCCGCTGTGGCCGCGCCATTCGGTGAACCCCTTGCGGGCTTGGAGAAGCCTGCTGCGTCCGCGCCGAGCGCGCCGCCTGCGGGCATGTCAGCCGATGGATTGCCCAGTCTCGACATTGACCTGGATCTCGATCTGCCCGCCAAGTCGGTCCCGCCGGCTTCAGCCGAGACCGCAGCCGGGCGTCAGCCCTCCGCTGGTGCGGCCGAACCGTCCATGGATTTCGACCTCGATCTGGCCGCGCTCGAGAACATCACGCAGGCCCGTCCTGAGCTTGCGGCGGCCGACGCGCGCGGGTTGCCGAGCTTTGATCTGGATCTCGAACCGGTTGCGGTGCAGGCCGATGCAGATCCTGCGTCGGCAGGTGGTTCGGCACGCTGGCAGGAAATGTCGACCAAGCTCGATCTGGCTTCGGCCTACGAGGAAATTGGCGACAAGGAAGGCGCACGCGAATTGCTTCAGGAAGTCATCAGCGGTGGCGATGGCACGCAGCAGCAAAAAGCGCGTGCCATGCTCAGCAAGATTGGCTGACGTTCTGGTCGTCTTACGCCAGTCATGAGGCTTGCCCTCGGGCTGGCCTATGACGGAACCGGCTTTTCCGGCTGGCAGACGCAGCCGGCTGGCGATGCGGTGCAAGACGCCCTCGAGCGCTCGCTGTCCGCTCTGGCCGGGCATCCGGTCGATACGATCTGTGCCGGCCGCACTGACGCGGGCGTACACGCGCTGCAGCAGATCGTGCACTTCGACACTGCGTCGGAACGACCACTGAACGCCTGGGTGCGTGGTACCAATGCAAGGTTGCCTGCGGCCGTGGCGGTGCAGTGGGCGAGGGAGGTCTCTGCCGACTTCCATGCGCGCTTCAGCGCCCGCTCCCGCACCTATCGGTACCTGATCCGGTGTGCGCCTGTACCGCACCCTCTGTGGCGTGACCGGGCGGGTTGGGTCTTTCGTCCCGTATCGGTTGAGCCGATGCGAGAGGCGGCAGCCCACCTGATCGGCGAGCACGATTTTTCCGCTTTTCGTTCCTCGCAATGTCAGGCAGCGTCGCCGGTGCGCACGGTCTCTACCCTGACCGTGAGCCGGCGCGGCGACTTTATCGAGCTCACCATCACGGCCAATGCCTTCTTGCATCACATGGTGCGCAATATCGTCGGCGCGCTGGTCTACGTGGGTACCGGTCGCCAGCCTGCCGCCTGGATTGGCGAGCTGCTCGCAGCGCGCCGGCGCGCCCTGGCAGCCCCCACTTTTTCGCCTGCGGGGCTGTATCTGGCAGGGGTGCAGTACGACCCGGTGCATGCGCTTCCGCAGCCAGCACCGGTCGATCCATGGTCTGAGCCGCTTGCACAATGGGCCGATCCGGGCGAGGGTTGAGGGATGCGTACCCGAATCAAGTTCTGCGGCCTGGTCCGCCCCGAAGATGTGGACACTGCCGTGGCGCTGGGCGTCGATGCGGTGGGTTTTGTGTTTTACGCGCGCAGTCCGCGAGCGGTGGACGTACAGCTCGCCTCGTCGCTGCGTCGCCGTCTGCCCTCCTTTGTGAGTGCCGTCGGACTGTTCGTGAACGAGACGCCTCAGACCCTGGCGGCGACCGCCTCGGCTGTCGGGCTGGATGTGCTCCAGCTGCATGGTGACGAAGATCCCTTAGCGTGTGCAGCGATCAGCCATCTTGCGGGCAGCCTGCCCTGGTGGAAGGCCATTCGCATGAAGACACAGGCCGATTTGTTATCATCGTTCGGTCCGTTTGGTGCTGCCGAGTGCCTGCTGCTCGACTCATTCAGTGAGGGGTTCGGTGGCAGCGGCAAGACCTTCGACTGGACCTGGATTCCGCCGCGGCGGCCCGTGCGCATCGTAATGTCCGGTGGGCTCGATGCCCGCAGCGTGGGCGATGCGATTGCAGCGGTCAGACCGTTTGCAGTCGATGTCTCCAGCGGCATCCAGGGTGACTCTCCGCGAATCAAGGATCCTGCGCGAATGGAGCAGTTTGTGAACGCCGTTCTCGCAGCAGATGCAGGCCGACCATGAAACCGTATGATCTTCCCGATGCCCGAGGCCACTTTGGCCCCTACGGCGGTACCTTCGTTTCCGAGACGCTCATGCATGCGCTCGAGGAACTGCGCCAGGCCTACGACCGCTATCGTGTCGACCCTGAGTTCGTCGCCGAATTCAAGGACGAGCTGAAGTATTTCGTGGGGCGACCCAGCCCCATTTATCACGCCAAGCGCTGGTCCCAGATGCTGGGTGGGGCGCAGATCTACTTCAAGCGTGAAGACCTGAATCACACCGGCGCGCACAAGGTCAACAACACGATCGGACAGGCCCTGCTGGCCAAGCGCATGGGCAAGCCGCGCGTCATCGCCGAGACCGGTGCCGGTCAGCACGGGGTAGCCACAGCCACAGTGGCGGCGCGTTTCGGGATGAAGTGCGTGGTCTATATGGGCGTGACCGACGTCGCCCGCCAGGCCCAGAACGTGTACCGCATGAAGCTGCTGGGCGCTGAAGTGGTTCCGGTCGAGTCAGGCAGCAAGACTCTGAAAGACGCGCTCAATGAAGCGATGCGCGACTGGGTCACCAACGTTGAAGACACCTTCTACATCATTGGCACCGTTGCGGGGCCGCATCCTTATCCGATGATGGTGCGCGACTTCAACTCGGTGGTCGGCCAGGAGTGCCTGTGGCAAATGCCTGAGCGTATCGGCCGCCAGCCCGACTATGTGCTGGCTTGCGTGGGCGGAGGCTCCAACGCCATCGGTATCTTCCATCCTTACATTCCGCATGAATCCGTGAAGCTGGTGGGCGTGGAAGCGGCAGGCGAGGGTCTTCATACCGGTCGTCATGCCGCCTCGCTCTCGGCTGGGGTGCCAGGCGTACTACATGGCAACCGCACCTATCTGCTCCAGGATCAGAACGGCCAGATCATCGATACGCATTCCGTGTCGGCAGGTCTGGACTATCCCGGCGTGGGCCCCGAGCATGCCTGGCTCAAGGACATCGGTCGCGCCTCGTATGTGGCCATCGACGACCGCGACACGCTCAAGGCCTTTCACGATTGCTGCCGCATCGAGGGCATCATCCCGGCGCTGGAGTCGAGCCATGCCCTGGCCTATGCGACCCAGCTTGCGCCCACGCTGCCGCGCGACAAGGTGATTCTCGTGAACCTCTCCGGGCGCGGCGACAAGGACATGCATACCGTCGCGCAGGCCGGCGGCGTGCCGCTCTGATCGGGGCCGTCTGCACATGACCCGGATCGCCGCCACCTTCAAGCGCCTGCAGCAGTCGGGTCGTAAGGCCCTCATCCCTTATTTCACGGCAGGCCACCCCAGCCGTGAGCATGCCGTGCCGCTGATGCATGCGCTGGCCGGCAACGGCGCCGACGTGATTGAACTGGGCGTGCCGTTCTCCGACCCGATGGCCGACGGCCCGGTCATCCAGAAGTCGGGCGAAGCGGCGCTGGCGCTGGGCGTCGGCTTGGGCGACGTGCTGCAGTGGGTCAGTGAGTTTCGCCGCACCGACTCAGCTACGCCGATTGTCCTGATGGGGTATCTGAATCCGATCGAACGGATGGGCATCGAAGTGTTTGCGGCCCGTTGCGCCGAGGTCGGCGTCGATGGCGTGCTGGTCGTGGATCAGCCGCCTGAAGAGGCCGAGGCCATGGTGCCGGTGCTTCGTGCGCGTGGCATCGATCCCATCTTTTTGCTGGCGCCCACCTCCACGTCCGAGCGCATCGCGCAGGTCGGGCGGCTTGCCAGTGGCTATGTCTACTATGTCTCGCTCAAGGGCATTACCGGAGCGGGGCATCTGAACGTGGACGAAGTCCTCAGTGCCTTGCCGGCAATCCGGGCCGCTACAGGTTTGCCCGTCGGGGTGGGCTTTGGCATTCGCGACGGTCAGACGGCGCGCGCCATTGCCCGCAGCGCCGATGCGGTCGTGATCGGCACCCGACTCATCCAGGAAATCGAGGCCGCCGGCCCGCAGCATGCTGTGGAGAAGGCCGGTGCGTTCATCCGGGGGATACGCGACGCCATGGACGCCGCCACCCCCACCACCAGGGAGACGACGACATGAGCTGGCTCGAAAAACTGCTGCCGCCCCGTATCAAACGTTCGGTGGCTTCGGCCGAGGCAAGACGCTCGGTGCCAGAAGGCGTCTGGGTGAAGTGCCAGAGTTGCGATGCGGTGCTCTACCGTGCGGATCTGCAGGGCACGCTCAATGTCTGCCCCAAATGCGACCATCACATGCGCATCGGATCGCGGGCGCGTATCGACGCGCTGCTCGATCCCGAAGGCCGCTTTGAGGTCGGGCAGGAAGTGCTGCCGGTCGATGCGCTCAAGTTTCGCGACAGTCGCAAGTACCCGACCCGGCTGCAGGAAGCCATGGAAAGCACCGGCGAGACCGATGCGCTGGTGGTGGTGGGCGGGGCGATCCGTTCCTTGCCGGTCATCGTCGCGGCGTTCGAGTTCGAGTTCATGGGCGGGTCGATGGGTTCGGTTGTGGGCGAGAGGTTCGCGCGCGGCGTGCGCACGGCCATCGAACAGAAAGTGCCCTTCATTTCCGTGGCGGCTTCGGGTGGCGCGCGGATGCAGGAAGGTTTGCTGTCTCTCATGCAGATGGCCAAGACCACTGCGTCCTTGACGCAACTGGCCGATGCCAAGCTGCCTTACATCTCGGTGCTCACCGATCCCACCATGGGTGGCGTGTCGGCGAGCTTCTGTTTCCTGGGCGATGTGGTCATTGCAGAGCCGCGTGCGCTGATTGGCTTTGCCGGGCCGCGTGTGATCGAGCAGACCGTACGCGAAAAACTCCCCGAAGGCTTTCAGCGCGCGGAATTCCTGCTTGAGAAAGGCGCGATCGATATGATCGTGCACCGCCGCCAGATGCGCGACGAAATCGCCCAGTTGCTGGCGCTGCTGCAGCGGCAACCGTCGGAGGCTCTGGCCTGAAGCCTGAGACGCCCGAATCGGCTGGTGCGCTCAGCGACTGGCTTTCACGCATCGAGGGCTTGCATACCCGGGTCATTGACCTGGGCCTGGAGCGCGTGCGTGAAGTCTCCGCACGCTTAGGGCTGAGTCTGCCCGGCGTCACCTTCGTGGTGGCGGGTACGAACGGCAAGGGCTCGACCTGCGCCATGCTCGAATCGGTGCTGATGGCGGCCGGCTATCGGGTGGGCTGTTACACCTCGCCGCATCTGGTGCGCTTTAACGAGCGGGCGCGCATCAACGGGGTGCCGGCCGATGATGGTGCGCTGGTCGAACAGCTCCAGGCCGTGGAGGCCGCGCGCCTTGGCGCTCCGCTCACCTGGTTCGAATTCACCACCCTGGCTATCCTGCGTCTTTTTCAGCACAGTGCGCTGGATGTCAACGTGCTGGAAATCGGTCTGGGCGGGCGTCTGGATGCAGTCAATCTGATCGATGCAGACTGCGCGATCGTCACCTGTATCGATATCGATCATGCAGATTACCTGGGCGATACGCGCGAACTGATCGGCTTTGAGAAAGCGCATGTCTATCGGTCAGGTCGCCCCGCCATCTGCACAGACCCGATGCCGCCTGCGTCGCTCCTTGCACATGCACAGACCATTGGTGCCGACCTCTGGCTGTTCGGGCGCGACTTCAACTATTCCGGCGATCGCCAGCAGTGGAGCTACGGCGGGCGCGGTCAGCGACGCAACAGCCTGGCCTACCCGGCCTTGCGCGGGGCCAATCAGCTGCTGAACGCCTCGGGTGTGCTGGCAGCCCTTGAGTCTGTCCGCGACCGTCTGCCCGTGAGTGCACAGGCGGTACGTCAGGGCTTTGCCACGGTGGAGCTGCCCGGGCGCTTTCAGGTCCTGGCGGGCCGACCGGCTGTGGTGCTCGATGTGGCGCACAATCCGCACGCAGCCGCACATCTGGCCGCCAACCTCGACAACATGGGGTTCTTTCCCCAGACCTTCGCGGTCTTCGGCATGCTGGCCGACAAGGATATCGACGCCACCGTGGCCCATCTGCGCAAGCGGGTCGATCACTGGATCTGCGTTGACCTGCCTGGCCCGCGAGGCTCGAGTGCCCAGGCCCTGGCCGAGCGCCTTCATGCCGCCGGTATCCGACCGGGGCAGGGTGATGACGCACAGCGCAGCATCACCTGCTGCGCCTCGCCGCGTGAAGGCTTGCAGCGCGCGCGAGCGCTGGCTGAGGAGAATGATAGGATCGTGGTCTTCGGTTCGTTCCTCACGGTTGCCGACGTGCTGTCGGACCGTTCCGGACAGACGTCCTGACCGACCCTCCATCTCATGGCCCGAGCCCAAACGACACGGTCCCGATCAGCGGAAACTCCGTCTGACGACGCTGCCGTAGACCCGGCCCTGCCGCAAAAAAAACAGGCCCGCCATCGGCTGATCGGCGCAGTGACCCTGTGCCTTGCAGCAGCCGTGGTGGTGCCGCTGGTGCTTGAGCCTGAACCTACCCGCTCACCCGCAGATGTGACGGTGGTGATTCCGTCGCGTGATATGCCTTTGCCAGCCCGCACGTCTGCGAGCGCGACCGATGGTGGCAAGGGCAGTACTGACGCAGCACGGAGTGCACGCGCCACCGCCGAGACCCCTGCGTCTGCCACCGCGTCCACGCCTGCGCCAGCGCCCGCCGATG
>DGIT01000055.1:24964-26503 GCA_002386465.1 Burkholderiales bacterium UBA4615
GTCTGAGGCACGAGCGTCTGAGACACGCCCCCCGGAGGCGCGTGTCGGCGACACGAATACGAGCGCTCCGCGTGTGTCTGCAAAAGCCGATGCGAAGGCTGACGGGCAGACGGATGCCAAGGTTGATGCCAAGGCCGAGGTTAAATCCGAGGCCAAGTCCGAGGCTAAGTCAGACAGCAAGGCCAAGGGCGAGCCGAAAGCGGACAGCAAGAGCAGCGCCAAGGCTGATGCCAAAGCCGACAGCCGTGCCGACGCCAAGTCCGATGCCCGCACCGCCCCCAAGGCTGAGCCGAAAAAGGCGGTGCCGGCCGACGAGATCGAGAAGCTGGTCGATGGCTCGAAGGCACGACCTGCGCCCGCAACGAATCGCAAGTACGCCTTGCAGGTTGGCGCCTATTCCGCCGAGGCCAGCGCGAGTGCGGCGGTCGATAAGCTGCGTGCGGCCGGTGTGCGCGCTTATACCGAGCGCATCACGACCGATCGCGGTGAGCGGATCCGCGTACGTGCGGGCCCATTCCCCTCGCGAGAGGCTGCTGATGATGCGCGCGACAAACTCAAGGCGGCCGGGGTCACGACCGCGCTGATTCCGCAGTGAGCGGTCTGACCGGATGGGACTGGTTCGTGCTCCTCACCAGCGTGCTGTCACTGGGGCTCGGCCTGCTGCGTGGACTGGTGCGCACTGTGTTTGCGCTGGCTGGTTGGGTCGTGTCGCTGCTGGGCACGCCGCTGGTCATGGGCTGGGTGCATCCCTGGGTGCCTCAGGCCTTGCCCATGCCTGTGCTGGCGGTCGTGATCTTTCTGGTGTTGCTCATTGGCACCCGGCTGCTTGGCGGCCTGGCTGCCCGGGCGCTGCATGGTGTCGGGTTGGGTGGGCTCGACCGTCTGCTGGGCGGCGCGCTCGGCGTGCTGCGTGCTGTCATCATCATCCTGCTGGTTGCGCTGGTCGCGCATCTGAATGGGTTGTCTGCGGAACCGGCCTGGCAGCAGGCCTGGTCCAAGCCTTTGCTCGATCGCCTGGTGCACTGGGCGGAACCTTTTCTTCCGGAACGCCTCAGCGGCATCCGGCAGACCTGATGCCGCGTGGGCGGCACAGGTCGGACGCATCAATCGGAGGCTAGATCCATGTGCGGGATCCTCGGTGTGGTGGCGAAAACGCCGGTCAACCAGCTGCTCTACGACGGGCTGCTGTTGTTGCAGCATCGAGGTCAGGATGCAGCCGGTATCGCCACGTGCAGTGGCAAAGCCTTTGCCATGCACAAGTCCAGCGGTCTGGTGCGCGATGTCTTTCGCACGCGCAATATGCGCGGGCTCCCCGGTCTGACCGGCATTGCGCATGTGCGTTATCCCACGGCCGGATCGGCCAACAACGATGAGGAAGCCCAGCCTTTTTATGTGAACGCGCCCTTTGGCGTCACGCTGGCACACAACGGTAACCTCACCAATTCCGAGCAGCTCAAGGAGGAGATGTTCCGACGCGATCGGCGTCACGTGAACACCGATTCCGATTCCGAGGTGCTGCTCAATGTGCTGGCCAACGAA
>DGIT01000055.1:26589-46686 GCA_002386465.1 Burkholderiales bacterium UBA4615
GCAGTGGCTGAGCTGCACAAGCGCGTGCAGGGCGCCTATGCGTGTGTTGCCGAAATTGCCGGCTATGGCGTGCTGGCTTTTCGTGACCCGCTGGGCATTCGCCCCTTGTGCTACGGGGTGGCCGAGTCGCAGCAGGGCACCGAGTATCTGGTGTCTTCGGAGTCGGTGGCCCTCGAAGGTCTGGGTTTTCGCCTTGTGCGCGATATCGCGCCCGGCGAGGCAGTGTTCATCGACCTGGAGGGCAACTTCCATGCGCGCGCCTGTGCACCGGGCGCTTCGCTGAACCCCTGCGTGTTCGAGTATGTGTATTTCGCCCGTCCCGACTCGGTGATCGATGGCGTCTCGGTGTACGACGCGCGGCTCAAGATGGGCGAATACCTGGCCGAAAAAGTGCGTCGCGAATTGTGGGCGGGTGACATCGATGTGGTCATGCCCATCCCCGATACCTCGCGCCCCTCTGCGCTGCAGTTGGCCAATCGCCTGAACCTGGATTATCGCGAGGGCTTCATCAAGAACCGCTATGTGGGGCGTACCTTCATCATGCCGGGGCAATCGGTGCGCAGAAAATCGGTGCGCCAGAAGCTCAACGCGATGAGCATCGAGTTTCGGGGCAAGAACGTGCTGCTGGTGGACGATTCGATCGTGCGGGGCACCACGTCACACGAAATCGTGCAGATGGCGCGCGAGGCGGGTGCCAACAAGATCTACTTCGCCTCGGCAGCTCCTCCGGTGCGCTACCCGAATGTGTATGGCATTGATATGCCCACCCGTGCCGAGCTGATCGCAAGCGGGCGCAGCGATGATGAGATCCGTCGTTCCATTGGTGCCGATGCGCTGGTGTATCAGGACATCGAGTCGATGCAGCAGTCGATCCGTGACCTGGGCCCCCACCTGGCGCGTTTCGAGGCCTCCTGCTTCAATGGTCAGTACATCACCGGCAATGTCACGCCCGAGTATCTGGACCGGATCGAGCGCACCCGGCTCGGAGTTGATCGCACCACGGAAGAGCCGGT
Source organism: Burkholderiales bacterium UBA4615 (assembly GCA_002386465.1). Classification (GTDB taxonomy): domain Bacteria; phylum Pseudomonadota; class Gammaproteobacteria; order Burkholderiales; family Burkholderiaceae_E; genus UBA4615. The sequence continues at coordinate 27,603 of DGIT01000055.1, forward strand.
TCGCAAGGCGCAGATGAATCTGCAATTCAATTCGGCACGGGACTAAGGCTGATCCGGCACGCTGCAGATCGGCGCGCCAGACGTGGATCTGGAGGTCACGCTCCCGAGCCGTGCGCCTGACATGCACTCATCGGAAATCGCGGCTGCGTGCGGTGAGTGTGCCCAGCAGCGCGGTGTGATCGACCACCCGGCGTGCGACCAGGTGCATCACCTGTCCGCCGGTGGCGTGATCGGCCTGCCAGATACCGAAGACGGTCATGAGCCGAGCGCCCAGGATGTCCTTGCGATAGCGCTCGAGCAGATCGGGCCACACGATGACGTTGACCGAGCCGGTGTCGTCTTCGAGGGTGATGAAGACCACGCCCCGTGCGGTGGACGGGCGCTGCCGGTGGGTGACCAGCCCGCTGGCGCGCGCGAGTCGGCCATCGGGGTAGCTGCGCAGCACGGCTGCCGGCTGCACCTGGAACCGATCGAGCTCCTGGCGCAATAGCGCAACCGGGTGGCGGCCCATGGGCAGTCCGAGCGATGCGTAGTCAGCCAGGGTTGATTCGGCTTCGGACGGGGCGGGCAAGGTGAGCGCAGGCTCGGCATAGCGTGTATCGGCCAGCAGTGCGGGCATGGGCTGAACGGCAGCGCTCTGCCAGGCGGCTTGTACGCGATGCCCGGCCAGAGCCGCGAGCGCATCGGCTTGCGCGAGTGCTTGCAGGTCATGCGGATGGAGTCGGGCGGCGCGTGCCAGGTCTTCGACATCCTCGAAGACCGGGTATCGCCCACCGGCGATGCGCAGCGTGCGCTCAGCCACCAGCCTCTGGGCAGCCGCTTCGGACAGACCGTGGATGCGCTGCAGCCCCAGTCGCACGGCAGGCTGCGGCCGGTAGTCCACCGCCTCATGCACCTGGGGTGTGGCGCTACGCTCTTCGAGCCGCGAGGTCCAGTCGCTGGCCAGCACACAGGGCGCGCGCACCTCGATGCCATGCTCGCGTGCATCGCGCACCAGCTGGGCCGGTGCGTAAAAGCCCATGGGTTGGGAGTCGAGCAGGGCGGCCAGAAAGGCAGCCGGTTCGTGGCGCTTGATCCAGCAGCTGACATAGACCAGCAGGGCAAAGCTGGCGGCGTGACTTTCGGGAAAGCCGTATTCGCCGAAGCCTTCGATCTGCTTGAAAATGCGCTCGGCAAAGGCGAGGTCGTAGCCGCGCGCGAGCATGCCTTCGATCACCTTCTGCTGAAATCCATGCAGACCGCCTTTGCGCTTCCAGGCGGCCATGGCACGGCGCAGCTGGTCGGCCTCGCCCGGCGTGAAGCCCGCCGCCAGGATGGCGATCTGCATGACCTGCTCCTGGAAGATCGGCACGCCCAGAGTGCGCTCCAGTGCCGGGCGGATTTCATCGCGCGGGTATTCGACCGGCTCCAGACCCTGACGTCGGCGCAGATAGGGATGCACCATGCCGCCCTGGATCGGGCCCGGGCGCACGATGGCCACCTCAATCACCAGATCGTAGAAGCAGCGTGGCCGCAGCCTGGGCAGCATGCTCATCTGCGCACGCGATTCGATCTGGAACACGCCCACGGTATCGGCCGCGCTGATCATCTCGTAGGTGTCGGGATCTTCGGCAGGGATGTCCTGCAGGCGAAAACGCTGCGGCCCGTCGGGCGTGCCGTGACGACGCAGGGTGATGAGGTCCAGTGCGCGGCGGATGGCACTGAGCATGCCCAGCGCCAGCACGTCGACCTTGAGCAGGCCCAGTGCGTCGAGGTCGTCCTTGTCCCACTGGATGACGCTGCGCCCCGGCATGGCCGCGTTTTCAATCGGCACCAGACGAGCGAGCGAATCGCGCGCAATGACAAAGCCCCCGCTGTGCTGGGACAGATGCCTGGGAAAGCCAATGAGGGTGTGCGTCAGGCTCATCCAGTGCCGCACCGTAGGTGACTCGGGGTTGAAGCCCGCCTCTGAAAAGCGCTCGGCCTGAATGCTGTGACCGTCCCACCATTGCTGGCTGCGCGTGAGCAGGTCGATGCGCTGGGGCTCGATGCCCAAGGCCCGACCGACATCACGCAGGGCCGAGCGCGGCCGATAGCTGCTGATCGCCCCGGTGAGGGCCGTCCGTTCGCGCCCGTACTTGGTGTAGAGGTATTGGATGACCTCTTCGCGGCGCTGATGCTCGAAATCGACGTCGATATCGGGCGGCTCATTGCGCTCGCGGCTGATGAAGCGCTCGAAGAGCACGCTGGTGCGGGCCGGGTCGACTTCGGTGATGCCCAGGCAGTAGCACACGGCGGAGTTGGCAGCAGAGCCGCGCCCCTGGCACAGGATGCCGCGTGAGCGGGCAAAGCTGACGATATCGGCCACTGTGAGGAAATAAGGCTCGTAGTGCAGCTCGGTGATCAGGGCGAGTTCGTGTTCGATTTGCGCGCGCACGCTGTCCGGCATGCCCTGCGGGTAACGGCCGGGTACACCTTCATACGTGAGGTGCCGCAGCCAGCTGGCCGCTGAATGGCCAGTGGGCACGATTTCATCGGGGTATTCGTAGCGCAGCGCATCGAGCGAGAAGCTGCAGTGCGCGGCAACCTCAAGGGTTTCTTCGAGCAGCTCGGGTGGATAGAGCTGGGCCAGACGCAGGCGGCTGCGCACATGCTGTTCGGCGTTGGCAGCGAGTGCAAAACCCAACTCAGCAACCGGGCGTGCCAGCCGCGTGGCCATCAGGACGTCGTGCAGGCGCCTGCGTGAGCGCAGGTGGTAGTGCACATCGCCGGCAGCGACCAGCGGCAGGCCGCTGTGCCGGGAGGCTTCACGCAGCCGGGCCAGCAGGGGCAGGTCATGACCGCGTGCCAGCAGCTCGGCTGCCAGCCAGGCGCGGCCACCGAAGCGCTCGCGGACGAAGCGCGCCTGCTCATGCAGACGGGCCTGTGCACCGCCCGGTTCGGCTGCTTCGTTGGTGGCCTGGGTGGCGACTTCAGGGCAGGGCACCAGGAGCGCCAGGCAGCCTGGCACGCCAGTATCCAGGTCTTCGGTCAGCAGCCGGTAGTGGCCCTTGGCCGCGCGCATGCGTGCGTGGGTGATCAGGGCAGACAGATTGCCGTAGCCCTCACGGTTTTGTGCGATGAGCACCAGGCGGGCCGGCGGTGTGCGTGCATCGCCCGGTGCTGCGCGCGTGTTCTGGGTGCGGCCGTCTTTGGGATCAGGCGGGCCGCCTGCAGGACGCTGCGACGACGACGGCTCGACCGTGGCTTGCGGGTGGCCAAAGAGCCCGTGCAGACCGAATTGCGCGCCGATCAGCAGGGGCAGACCGGTGGCCTTGGCCTGCAGATGCGCGCGTACCACGCCTGCCAGCGAGCATTCGTCGGTAAGCGCCAGGGCGGCATAGGACTGCGCCTTGGCGCGATCCACCAGTTCCTCAGGGTGTGAGGCGCCGCGCAGGAACGAGAAGTTGCTGACGCAATGCAGCTCGGCGTAGGGCGGGATCACGCGCGCCTCAACGGGTTCTGTATACTGTACATATAAACAGTATCCTGTTGAAGTGTGGCAAGTTCAAGAGCACGTTCAACTCACACAGGAGATCGGACATGCTCCAGCTGAGGCCCAACTGCGAGTGCTGCGATCAGGATTTGCCACCCGATGCTTCGCAGGCACGCATCTGCTCGTTCGAGTGCACATTCTGCGACCGCTGTGCCCAAGACCGGCTCAATGGGCGCTGTCCGAATTGCGGGGGTGAACTTGTGCCCCGTCCGCGCAGGCTGGCTGCAGCGCTGGGCAAGTACCCGGCGTCCACACAGCGTGTACTCAAGCCGAGTGGGTGTGGTGCCACTGCACCGGTGTCAGACTAAAGATCAAGCGCCTGAGCAACAAAGGCCTACGCTTCGCATGAAGTCAATGCGGCTGGTGCACAGACGCTTGTTGCTACGCGTCTGATCCTGGGCGCAGCTCAAGCCTTCTGGGGCGGGCGCTGGCGTGCAGCCTGTGTGAGGACCGCCAGAAAGCTGCGCGCGGCATGAGACAGCTCATGCGTGCGCGCAGTCAGGACATCAATCGATGCGCGTGTGAAGGCCGTGCCCTGGAGCGGCTGTGACACGACGGTGCCGGCTGCCAGCTCTCGCGTGAAGGTCATGGGCGGCATGAACGACACCAGATCCGAACTGGCCACCACCTTGAGGATGAGCTGCAGCGAATCCGCCTCCAGCGCCAGTCGCAGACGGATACCCGCCGCAGCTGCCGCATGATCGATCAGACGGCGGATGCCGAAGCTGCGGTCAGGGACTGCCACGGCCACGCCATCGAGCTGTCTCATCGCCACAGGCAGCTGCCGCACCAGAGAATGCCCAGGTGCGCAGATCAGATGCATCGGCTGGGCCATGCGTGCCCGCAGCACCAGGTCATCGCGTGAAGGCGAATTGAAGGCGAGCGCAATATCGGCAGCATGTGACAGCAGCCGATCCGGAATTTCGCCTGTAGCACAGACCGACACGCGAAACTCGATGCCGGGGTGAAGCGCCGAGAAACGCTCCAGGATGCGCGGCAAAAAGTCATGTGCCGTGGCCTCAACCACCGCCAATCTGACCGTGCCACGGCGCAGTGCACTCAGATCGTCCAGGCGCTGGCCGAGCGCACCGATGCGTCGCTCGCCATCGTCGACGAATTCAAGCAGCAGCTTGCCGGCTTCGGTCAGCGTCATACCGCGGCGTGAGCGTTCGAACAGGGTCACGGACAGCTGAGATTCCAGCTGCGCAATCTGCCGGCTGATGGCACTGGGCACGATGTCGAACACTTCAGACGCGTGCCGCAGTGAGCCGCTGCGAGCGACTTCGGCGAAATAGGTCAGGGCCGGCAGTTGCATGGTTTGTGCTCCAGAATCGTGCACGGTGTTCTTTTGATTAGAACACTGACAACAGATTCGTGCGATACCCTGATCCCGGTTGCAAGGCTAGACTCGTCTGATGGTGCGCTCACGCACCAGCCCATCCTGCCAACTTCATGGAGACTCGCATGCCCGGCTTGCCTACCCGTGTCACACGATCACGCCGTTCCCTGCTGAAGTTCGCATGGTCCGCCGCCCTGATCGCCTCGCCCGCACTGCTGCCGGCGACTGCGCTTGCCCAGGAAGCCATCCGATTCGGGGCGCCGCTGCCGATCACCGGCCCGCTCGCCCCCGAAGCTGTCAAGCAGCAGCAGGGCTACGATCTCTGGGCCGAGACGGTCAACAGCGCTGGCGGCATCAATGTCGGCGGCAAGAAGATGAAGGTCGAGATCGTCTACACCGACTATCAGTCGAACACGCCCCGTGCGGTGCAGGCCGCAGAGCGGCTGATCACCCAGGAGAAAGTTCACTTCCTCTTTTCGCCGTTCGGCTCAGGCGCCGCCAAAGCTGCCAGCACGGTCTCCGAAAAGTATGGCGTGCCGACCATCGCGGCTACCGCATCGTCGGCGCAGGTCTACGATCAGGGCTACAAGAACCTGTTCGGCACCTTCACCCCGAACGAGACACTCACCGAGCCTTTGTCCGACATCGTGACCAAGAAGGCCCCGGGCGTTCAGCGGGTGGCCATCCTGGCCCGCAACGATCTGTTCCCGCTTGCGATTGCGCAGGAGATGGAAAAGTCGGCCAAGGCGCGTGGACTGAACGTGGTGTTCTTCGAAAAGTACGCGATCAACACCATGGACCATTCCTCGGCCATCGCGCAGCTCAAGGCGGTCAGCCCGCACTGGATCTTTGCCACCGGCTACATCAACGATCTGGTGCTGATCAAGAAGCAGATGGCTGACCAGCGCATCGAAGCGCCTGTCGTCACAATGGTTGCCGGCCCTGCTTATCAGGAGTTCATCGATGCGGTAGGCAAGGGCGCAGAGAATGTGAGCAGCGCGGCATGGTGGCATCCGGCCGCACGTTACAAGGGCACCGATATTTTCGGAACCACCGAGCGTTACACGAAGCTGTTTCGCGATCGCTTCAAGGGCGACCCCGACTACGGCCATGCATCGGCCTCGGTCTCGGGCGTGCTGTTCCAGATGGCCATCGAGAAGGCCGGCACCCTGGACCGTGCCAAGGTGCGTGAGCAGCTTGCTGCCATGAACGCCCAGACCTTCTGGGGCCCGGTGAAATTCGGCCCCACCGGACAGATCAATTCACTGGAGCCGCCGGTCTTTCAGATCCAGGGCGGCAAGACCGTGGTTGTGCATCCGGCTTCCATCAAGCAGGGTGAATTCAAGCTCAGCGTGAAGTAAACGACCCGACTGCGGATCGACTGGCGTGTTCACGCTCCAGATTCTGACCAACGGGCTGGTGCTCGGCTGCCTGTATGCCTGCATTGCAGCCGGTTTCTCGCTGGTCTGGGGCGTGCTCAACGTCATCAACCTGATGCACGGTTCATTCATCGTGCTGGGCTCCTACCTCGCCTGGGCCGCTTACAACGGCCTGGGGATCAGTCCCTGGATCACCCTGCTGATCGCGGCGCCGCTTTTTTACGGGCTCGGCTGGCTGCTGCAGCGAAGCGTACTGAACCGTGTCATTGCAGCGCCGGTGCTGGTCACGCTGACCCTGACCTTCGGGCTTGACCTGATGCTGAACAACGCGATGCTGCTGGCCTTCAAGGCTGACTATCGCAAGCTGACGCTCAACCCGCCGCTGGGCACGGTGGAATGGGCCTCGGTAGTGGTACCGGTCGATCGCCTGGTGGCCATGGTGCTGGCCCTGGTGCTGACCGGTGCGCTGTGGCTGATCCTGCGCAAATCGCGTGTGGGGCGCGCGATTATCGCCGTGCGACTGGATCGTGAGGCCGCCATGTTGATGGGCGTGCATGTCCAGTCCATCTACGCCGCGGCATTCGGATTCGGAGCGGCCATGGCCGGATGCGCCGGTGTGCTGCTGGCCCTGATTTTTCCGATTTCGCCGTTGTCGTCAGGTGCGTACCTGGGCAAGGCCTTCGTGGTCTGCGTGCTGGGCGGCTTAGGCAGTGTGCCCGGGGCGGTGCTCGGCGGGCTGGTGCTGGGTGTGGTCGAAAGTTTTGGTGCGATGGCGTTTGGCCCTGAGCATGCGGTCACCTTGTCCTTCGCCTTGCTGATCTTTTTCCTGATCGTGCGGCCGCAGGGGCTGATCGGCAAGCGGGGCTTCGAATGATCCGCCGCCGCGAAGCGATACTGCTCGGATCAGTGCTGTTGCTGGCGGCCTTGCCCTGGCTTGGGGGCACTTATGCGTTGCGGCTGGGTACGTTTGCCTGCATGTATGCAGTCATGGCCGTTTCCTGGAACGTGATCGGTGGCCTCTCAGGCTATCCGTCGTTTGCCACGGGCGCGTTCTTCGGACTGGGCGCCTATGCGGGTGGCGTGCTCCTTGCCAAAGGAGGCGGGCTCGTCGGTGCCTTGATGCTCTCGGGCTCCCTGGCCTTTGCCGGCGCCATGCTCCTGGGGGTGGTTCTGCTGCGGCTCAAGGGCCACTACTTTGCTGTGGCCAGTCTGGCCGTGGCCGAGGTCCTGCGTGAGCTGGCCAACACCTCAACGGACCTCACCGGCGGCGGCATGGGCCTGAACATTCCGCTGTCGCTGGGCGGCGGTGCAGGCCCTGAGAGCGAAGCCTCATTTTTCTTTCTGGCGATGTGGGCGCTGCTGATGGTGACGCTTGCATGCGTGTTGTGGATCGAACGCTCCAAGCTGGGCTTCGGTCTGCAATGTATCCGGCAAAACGAGTCAGCCGCCGACATGATCGGCGTCAACGCCACACTCTACAAAAGCCTGGCCTTTGCTTTTTCCGGTGTCTTCGTCGCCATGGCGGGCACGCTGTACGCGGGATGGGTGCACTACATTGAACCCGCCGACGTGTTCGATGTGCTGTTTGCGGTCAAGCCGATCGTCATGGCCCTGCTGGGCGGGTTGGGGTCCACAGTGGGCGCGGTGCTGGGCGCGTTCACTTTCCTTGCGATTGAGGAGACGGTCTGGCGCAACTCGCTGTCGATTCACACAGGCCTGCTGGGTTTGCTGGTGGTTGTGCTGCTGCTCTTTTTGCCTCAGGGCCTGGTGTCGATCGGCAAGCGCTTGCGCAGCCTTGGGGTGCGCCGTGTCTGAACTGCTGAAAATCGAGTCCGTCTCGCGCCGTTTCGGCGGTCTGCAGGCGCTCCAGGATGTCTCACTTTCCGTGGGCACCGGCGAAGTCCTGGGGCTGATCGGCCCCAATGGTGCAGGCAAGACCACGCTGGTCAATGTCATCGCAGGCGTGCACCACGCGAGCGCGGGGCGGGTGATCTTCGAAGGACGTGACATTACGCGGTTTCGTCCCTACCAGACTGCGCGTTCGGGCATTGCGCGCACGTTCCAGATCGTCCAGCCGTTTCCGGAGTTCACCGTCCTCGACAACGTGGCGGCTGCAGCGCTTTTTTCACGCAGTGGGTTGAGCTTGAACGATGCGCGCCGTGCGGCACGCGAACAACTGGAATTCGTTGGTCTGATGGATCTGGCCGACAGGCCGGCTGCGAGTCTGACGCTGGCCATGCGCAAACGACTGGAACTGGCCAAGGCACTGGCGATGAACCCGCGCCTGCTGTGTCTGGATGAGGTCAACGCAGGTCTGAATTCGGCCGAAGTGGAGCAGGCGATGACGCTCATCCGACGCATTGCACAGTCGGGTGTCACCATTGTCCTGATTGAGCACCTCATGAAGGTGGTGATGGCAGTGTGCTCGCGCATCGTCGTGCTGCAGCATGGGGCGCTCATTGCAGAAGGGGCACCCGCCGACATTGTGGCCAACCCGCGTGTGGTTGAAGCCTATCTCGGCAAGAAGTACGCCCAGACTGCTCAGACCGCCCGGAGCGCGCCATGAGCGTGCCGACCAACGCCGCTGCGCCCCCGCGTCCCGAGTTGTTGCGCATCGAGGCGGTGCAATCCGGCTATGGTGAAGTCACCGTCCTGTGGGGCGTGGATCTGGTCGTGCGAGAAGGCGACATCACGGCGCTGATCGGCTCCAACGGCGCCGGCAAGTCCACCCTGATGCGCACGGTATCCGGTCTTGTCCGCACCCGCGCCGGCCGACTGCTGTGGCGCGGTCAGGACATCGGGCAGCGCGACCCGGCGCAGATGCTCGGCATGGGAGTGGCGCTGGTGCCCGAGGGCCGTCGCTTGTTCGGGGCCATGTCGGTCGAGGACAATCTGATGATGGGCGCCTATCTCCGACGTGCACCGCGCGCCGACTTGCAGCACGACCTCGACCAGATCTACACCTTGTTCCCGCGGCTCAAGGAGCGCAGAGCGCAAGCGGCGGGCACCATGTCGGGTGGCGAGCAGCAGATGTGTGCCATTGGGCGCGGCCTGATGAGCGCGCCTCGATTGCTGATGATCGATGAGTTGTCGCTGGGCTTGTCGCCCCTGCTGGTCGAACAGCTGGTTGAGGCTCTGACCGTGCTCAATCGCGAGGGGCTGACAATCGTCGTGGTCGAGCAGGATGTGGTGACTGCACTGGAGCTCTCCGACAACGCCTATGTGATGGATACCGGACGTATTGTTCGCAACGGCCCGAGCGCTGAGTTACTGAACGACCCGGCTGTCCGACAGGCCTACCTGGGCGCTTTGGCGCATTGACCCCGATTGCAAGGAGATCATGATGACCACGCGTATGTTGTCTGCTGGCGGCTACCGCTTCATTCCGGCCGTGTCGCAATACTCGGGTGGCGTGGCGGCCGAACCGGGTTTTCGCATTGAGCGGGTGCGCTTTTCACGTGTCGTGCCGCTTGCCGCAGGGTTTGCCGCCATTGAGGCGCATCTGGCGGCCATCGGACGCCCCAACGCAGCGTTTTGTGCCTGTGAGCTGCGCTCGCCTGCGCCGTTCACCGAAGACGGCTTTCGTGCCTTCAATGCGATCTACATCACGACCCTGCAGCGCTGGGGCCTGATGGATGGGACGGTGAATCCGGTGGCGCGCAGTAATGTCTGCCCCGAGATTTCTCCGCCGGCTGAGCCCGGCTTTTTTGCCTTCAGCTACACCGTGCCCGATGCTTCTGCGGCGCCGAGCTTCATCGTGGCGGGCAGCGCAGAATCCGAAGAGGGCAAGGGCGACTACCGCGACAATCTGGTGGCGCGCGGCGACACCTCGCCGCAGGGCCTTCGAACGAAGGCGCGCTGGGTGCTGGGCGAGATGGAGCGACGCATGGCTGCACTGGGATTCGACTGGTCCTCAGCCACTGCCACGCAGGTCTACACCGTGCATGATTTTCATCCTTTCCTTAGTGACGAGCTGGTGCGTCGCGGCGCCATGCCCGGTGGCGTGACCTGGCACTTCAATCGCCCGCCGGTGCAGGAGCTTGAGTTCGAGATGGATTGTCGCGGGGTGGACTGCGAGCGCGTGCTCAAGGGATAGCTCAAGGGATAGCTCAAGGGATAAGGTCTGCCCTGAGGGACTCAGCCGCACTGCTTGCTGCTTATTTTTCTCGATAAGGCCGTTCTGCACACGCCAGAACCGATTGCTGAGTCGGATTGTCCTTGTAGGCCACCAGCATCGGGGCATCACCGTTTCGGGCGCGCCGTGACTCAGGGAAGGTGCTTCCAAAGCGCTGCTGAATCACCTTGCGCGCGGTGGCAAGCGGGACATCGAAGACCACGCCGTGATAGTCCCAGGTGCCCGGTACGAATAGCTTGACGACTGGCAAGCCGAACAGGGTGTCCCGCACATTGAAGTAATAGAGGCCTTCCTCTTCCCGGTAAGGCTTCAGTGCGCGCTGAGAAAAGTAAGGATGGATCGGCGTGGCGGTATCCCAGGGCGCGTAATAGAAGTTGCCGAACTGGCATTGCTTGACCCGTGCAAAGAGCGTATCGAGCGTGACGGTCTGTGCCGCACCTGGCGCCGCGATCGCGTGCGATATGGCAAACCCTTGCGCCATGATCGTTACGACCGCCAGCGTCACCCGCCTCAGAGTCCCTCCAAGCGACTGCACAGCCATGCGCGGCCTCCTTGCCATGAACGTTGATTGAGCCTTCAGTCTAGCCCGTTGAGGTCGCATTGCCCCCGCCATTGACCTCCGGCTCCTGTGATAAAAGGTTGGAATCTGAGTACGGAGAAATGCTGATGCAAGCCACCGCCCACCTGCAGGTCGATAACGATCGGGTCATTGTCACGGAATGGCGCTTCGCCCCGGGTGCCGAGACGGGACATCATGTGCATGGCCACGACTACGTGGTTGTGCCCCTCACCACCGGTATCTTGCGGCTGGTCGAGCCCACAGGAACACGCGATGTCCAACTGACGGCAGGCGTGTCCTATGCACGGCAGGCAGGCGTGGCGCATAACGTCATCAATGCCAACGACTACCCCTTCAGCTTCATCGAAATCGAGGTGAAGTGAGATGCGCGCGGCTGCAGCCCAGTTGATGCTGGCAATCGCAGTCGTGCCGGCTGTCGCATCAGCGGCCGATCCCTGCGCCACACAGGCCAATACGATCGAGATCAACGAATGCCTGGCCGCGACCCACGCCGCGCGCGACAAGGCGCTCAATGCGGCCTATCAGGATCTGCTCAAACGCCTGGCGCCCGCGGACCGTTTTGATACCACCGACTATCCACGGGCCCGCAAGCATCTGGTCGATGCGCAGCGGGCCTGGATCAGCTTTCGGGACAATGACTGCAAGGGGCGTCTGGTGCTCTATGAAACCGGCACCATTCGCGGTGCGGTCTACGCCGGCTGCCTGATCGAGCATACCGAGCAACGCACCCGTGCCTTGCAGGCCTGGACCGGTGCGCACGGCGAGCGCCCCCCATCGGAGCCCAAATGATCATTGATTCGCTCGACGCATTGCGCGCCCTCTATGGTCCGGCCAAGGAACGTGCGCTGCGCAAACAGCTGCCTGCATTGGATGTGCATGGCATGCGCTTCGTGTCGCTCTCACCTTTCGTGGTGCTTTCAAGCCAGGGCCACGATGGTCTGCTGGATGCCTCGCCGCGCGGTGGGGATCCGGGCTTCGTGCTGGCGGCCGATCCGCACACCCTGCTGATCCCCGATGCATCAGGAAACAACCGCCTCGATACCCTGCAGAACATTGTGCACACGGCAAGACTGGGGCTGCTGTTCATGATTCCGGGCGTGGACGAAACCCTGCGCGTGAATGGCACGGCGCGCCTGACCACCGATGCCGCCTGCCTGGCGCGCTTTGCGGGTCGCGAGCGTGCCCCGCGTCTGGTGATTGAAGTAAGCGTGACCGAAGCCTACCTGCATTGTGCCAAGGCCTTCATGCGCTCCAGGCTCTGGTCAGCCGAAGCGCAGGTGCCGCGCAGTGTTCTACCGACCATGGGGCAGATGTTGCGCGACCAGATCGGCGATGCCGTGCCCGTCGAATCTCAGGAAGATATGCTCGCTCGCTATCGGGCCGAGCTGTAGCCGCCGGGTGGTTGAGCCGGACGCTGTTGCGCGGTCGCTGTTGCAAGGTTCAGCCGGTTCGCCCGAACCAGCGCAGTGACAGCAGCATCGCGAGCGCAGCCAGCACGGCTGCGCCCAGACTGAAGAGGGCCGTGACCTCGGTTTCTCGACGCTCCATCACGAAGCGTGAATTGAGCTCTTCATACACCTTGCGCAGATCGGCCCCGGTGGCGGCATGAAAGTATTCGCCGCGGGTCATGGCGGCGACGGCTTTGAGGCTGTCTTCGTCCAGACGCACATAGGCTGACCAGCCATCGCCGCCAATGGTGGCCCCTTCCTTGGTGCCGAATCCGACCGTGAACACGCGTACACCGCGGTCGGCCACCATCTTGGCGATCTCCAGCGGATCGGGGCCGGTGGTGCGCCGTCCATCCGACAGCAGCACGATCACCCCGGCGTTGTAGGAACCCGGCTTGACCGGCGCGGGTGGGGGGCGTGCCGTGGCGGGTGCATCGATGGCTCGGCCCCGGCCACCACTGCCGTCGTTGGATTGCCCCAGGACCACGGCGCCCACATCGATGCCCTCATCGGGAAACAGCGTGGCCAGCGACACCAGCAGGGCGCTACCGGTGGCTGTGCCGCGCTGCAGCTGGAACCGGTCAATCGCGGCATTCAGTTCGTCATTGCTGTCGGTGGGTGGCTGCACCAATTGCGCCGAGCCGCCGAACGACACGATGCCAATGCGCGAGCGCGGCGGATGGTCGCCAATGAATGACTTGGCCGCCGCCTGCGCTGCGGTGATGCGATCGGGCTGCACGTCCGTGGCACGCATGCTCAGCGACACGTCGATGGTCAGAATGATCGTCTGGAATTGCGAGGGCAGGGTGACCATGGCGCTGGGCCGGGCTGCGGCCAGCAGCGCTGCAAGGAATGCGCCCAGGAGCAGTGCGGGCGGCACATGTCGGCGCCATGGGGTGGAGGGCCCCAGCGCTTCGCGCACCAGTTCGATGTTCGAGTAGCCGATCGCGGTCCGGCGACGGCGCAGCAGCCAGACATAAGCCGCGACGCACGCGGGCAGTGCCAGCAGCAGCCAAAGCATCTTGGGCCACAGGAAAGACATCGACGAACAGTCTCCGAAGAAGCGGCATGCGCCGGCGCACAGCATGCGGATCGGGCCGGGAACGGCTGAGTCCCGATTCCGCCTGATGGCTTTATAGCATCCGATGTGTGGCGGATGCGACGGGTACAGTACGCTTATCCGGCAGTGCGGCAACGGTCCAGGTCATGCACTGCATTCACCACGACCAGGAGACCTTGCCCATGCTCGATGCTGCCCGGATTCAATCCATGCTCGATCCACTGTTGCCCGGACTGCTCGGCATCCGGTTCACTCAGGTGGATGCCGACAAGGTTGTCGCTACGCTCACCGTGCGCCCTGAGCTGTGCACCGCCGGTGGCATCCTGCATGGTGGCTCCATGATGGCCTTTGCCGATACCCTGGGTGCGGTGGGGACCGTGGTCAATCTGCCCGAAGGCGCCCGCACCACGACGGTGGAGTCATCGACCAAGTTTCTGGCCTCTGCGCAGGTGGGGACGACCGTCACAGCCGAGTGCACCGCCTTTCACAAGGGGCGCACGACCATGGTCTGGCAGACCCTTATCCGTAACGAAAAGGGCAAGCTGTGCGCGGTGGTGACCCAGACGCAACTGGTGATGACTGCCTGAATTCGCACAAGGCCGATGCAAGCAGGCCACGACGCACGACCCGTAATGGGTTAATGTGCCGCTTTGACGGGGAATCGACGACTTGGCCAAACCGAACTACCAGTATGAAAAGCGTCAGCGCGAGCTGGCGAAAAAGGCCAAGAAGGCCGAAAAAGCAGCCCGCAAGGCCACAGGTGGCGTGGATGGCGAGGGTGAGGGTGAACCCGACTCGCTGCAGGATGCTGCGGGGCTTGCCGATACGCCGGCTGCGCCGGATGCCACGCCAAGCGGCAGTACTCCAGCGTAATTCAAGGACGCGCGGATCATTTCGCCCCGCGCTGGCCTGCGCACCGGGCCCGGGTGCTCGGACTGATTGGGCGACTCCCCTACAATCCCTGCTATGGACTCGGTCGATGCGGTGGTAGTCGGAGCAGGGGTGGTCGGACTGGCGATCGCCCGCGCGCTTGCATTGAGCGGTCGCGAAGTCATGGTGCTCGAGGCCTGCGAGGCCTTCGGGACCGAAACCTCATCGCGCAATTCCGAAGTGATCCATGCGGGCATCTATTACCCCACTGGTTCACTCAAGGCGACGCTGTGCGTCACGGGCAAACATCTGCTGTACCGCTATTGCGAGGCGCGCGGTGTGCCGCACCAGCGCATCGGCAAGGTGCTGGTCGCAGTCGATGACAGCGAACTGCCTGCGCTCGCCAAATACGAAAAACAGGGGCGCATCAATGGTGTGCCGCTGCAGCCGCTCGATGCTGCTCAGGTGCGCAGACTCGAACCTGAAGTGCGTGCTGTCGCCGGATTGTGGTCAGCCTCCACCGGAATCATCGACAGCCATGCCCTGATGCTGGCCTTGCTGGGCGATGCAGAATCGGCAGGGGCGATGCTGGTCACACGCACGCCGGTTCAGGGCATCGAGCTCACCGACGACGGGATGATCGTGCGCACGGGCGGCGATCAGCCGTTGGCCTTGCACTGTCGGATGCTCGTCAATGCGGCCGGGCTGCATGCTCAGTCGCTGGCCAATCGCCTCACGCGGACAGGCTCGGGCGCGCGGCCGCGTGTGCCGCCGGCCTATTTCGCCAAGGGTCACTATTTCACGCTGGCCGGGCGTACGCCGTTCAAGCATCTGGTCTACCCGATGCCCGATCACGCCGGCTTGGGTATCCATGTCACCCTTGATCTGGCGGGTCGCTGTCGATTCGGCCCGGATGTCACGGGCTGGCCGCAGGCGCCGGAGTACGCGTTCGAGCCCGGTCTGCGTGACAAGTTTGCACAGGCGATTCGCCGATACTGGCCCGAGCTGCCCGACGACGCCCTGCAGGAGGGCTACACCGGCGTGCGGCCGAAAGTCAGCGGCCCGACCGAACCGGCTGGCGATTTTCTGATCGAGGGGCCGGCCGAACATGGTGTGCAGGGTCTGGTCAATCTCTTCGGGATCGAGTCGCCGGGCCTGACGTCCAGTTTGGCCATCAGCTGGAAAGTCGCCGACATGCTGGGACTGCGCAGACCTGCCGATCTGCCCGAAGGCCCGCTGGGGGCCGACGCCGCCTGCGACGCGACCAGCCTGCCGGCTGGGCAGGCGGCCGACCACGCCCGCGCCTGAGCGCACCGATCCATCCCTTCAGCCCGAACCCGCTCACCGGACGCACCATGTCAGCTCCCAGCGCAACGCCCACCTGGCGCATCGACTTCGATCACTGGCCTTATCCGTCGATCGTGGCGCATCGCGGTGCCGGCAAGCTTGCCCCCGAGAACACGCTGGCTGCCCTGCGTGCAGGTGCTGCGCTTGGGCAGACGATGTTCGAGTTCGACGTCAAGCTCACCGGCGATGGCAAGCCGATCCTGATGCATGACGCCACGCTGGATCGGACCACGAGCGGCAGCGGACTGGCGGGGGCGTTCACGCTGTCGGAGATCAGCCAACTCGACGCAGGCACCTGGCACAGTGCCCCCTATGCGGGCGAGCCGGTCCCCACGTTTGGCAACGTGGCGCGCTGGCTGCGCAGCAATGGACTCATGGCCAATATCGAGATCAAGCCCAGTCCGGGACGAGAGGTCGAGACTGGTGCGGCCGTGGCGGTAGCGGCGGCCCAGGCCTGGCATGACGCCGTCGTGCCGCCGATGCTCTCGTCGTTTTCAGAGGCTGCACTGGAAGCAGCGCAGCATGCGGTGCCGATTCTGCCGCGCGCGCTCCTGTTGCATCGGCTGCCGGACGATTGGCCAGCGCGCCTGCATCGCCTGGGGTGTGTCGCGCTCGATGCCAATCATCTGGAGCTCACGCCTGAAATAGTGGCCCGCGCCCGCGCAGAAGGGTTTCGTGTGCTGACCTACACGGTCAATGATCCGGCGCGTGCAAGAACCTTGCTCGGCTGGGGCGTCGACATGGTCATCACCGATGCGGTCGATCAGCTCAGGCCCTGAGGCCCAGCGCGCAGACCCATGGCCCGCGACGAATGCAACATTACGACTTCAACACAACGATGCTGACAGGGAGACCCGGATGGACAAACGAATCGAGCTGACGATTGACGGCGGTGTGGCGCATGTAAAGCTCGTGCGCGCAGACAAGATGAACGCGCTGGATGCGGCGATGTTTGATGCGCTCGTCGAAACCGGCAAACGTCTCATCACCGAGCCTGGGCTGCGTGCCGTCGTGCTGTCGGGCGAAGGGCGCGCCTTTTGCGCCGGTCTGGACATGGGCCGGTTTCAGAAGATGGCGGACCAGCCGGGCGATGGCGGCCAGGGCGTCTCCCATGAAATGCGTCTTGGGCGGCGTACGCACGGCATCTCGAACAACGCACAGTACGCAGTCATGGTGTGGCGCGAGATCCCTGTGCCAGTGATCGCAGCAGTCCATGGTGTGGCACTCGGCGGGGGCTTCCAGCTCGCCCTGGGTGCAGATATCCGCTTGGTGGCACCCGATACCCGCATGGCTGTACTCGAGATTAAGTGGGGCCTGGTTCCGGATATGGGCGGTGTGCTGCTGATGCGTGAACTCGCCCGGGCGGATGTCATTCGGGAGCTCACCTACAGTGGGCGCATGTTCAGCGGTGAAGAGGCGCAGGCGCTGGGATTTGCCACGCGCGTGTGTGCCGACCCGCTGGCTGAGGCGCTGGCGCTGGCGCGTGATATTGCGGGCAAGAGCCCCGATGCGATTCGCGCAGCCAAGCGTCTGATGAACCTGCCCAGTGAAGCCGATGCGGCGACCGTGTTGCTGGCCGAATCGCATGAGCAGATCGGCATCATGGGCGGTCGCAATCAGGTCGAGGCGGTCACTGCGGGGCTGCAAAAGCGTGCCCCGGTGTTCATCGATCGCTGAGTGCGGTGGTGCGGCGTACAGTGGCCAGCCGGTGGCTTGCCGCGGCAAGCCTGTGACGCGTCCAGGCTGGCCTGTGTCGGGAGTCGTGTGCTCCGGCCGCGCTCGAGGCGCGCTCAGGGTCGATTGACCAGTCGCAGGCCGGTTGCCACCAAGGCCAGCGCGATCAGCAGCGTGGGGGTCGCTGTTTCGCCCAGCAAGAGCACGGCGAACGCGACGCCGAAGATGGGCGTCATGAAGGCGAAGGCTGAAACGCTTGCCGGGGAATAGCGCTGCACCATGACGAACCAGGTGAGATAGCTGAGCGTAGCGACCATCACGGTCTGGTAGGCGAAGGCCAGCCAGACGGTGGGAGAGGGCGCAAAGATGCCCGGTTCGCCCATCGCCCACGAGATGGCCATCAGCACTGGCGCTGACACCGCCAGCTGGTCGAACAGCGTGCGTTCGGGACGTTCGTCGCGCAGCCCGGTGCCACGCACGATCAGCGTGGTCAGCGCCCAACCCACCCCCGCAGCCAGGCACAGCAGATCGCCTGCCAGGCTCGCCTGCGGCCCGCCTTGCACAGGGCGCCCGCTGATGGCGACGCCCAGCCCGATGAAGGCCAGGACCAAACCGATCCAGCGCACCGTGCTCAAGCGCTCACCCAGCAGCCAGTGCCCGCCCAGTGCCACCACGAACGGTGCGCTGTAGATCAGGACCGTGCCGTGGGCTGCAGTGGTCATTCCCAGGCCGATGTACATGCAGACGAACTCGGCTGCAAAGGTCAGGCCCAGTGCCAGACGCCACCGCAGCAGGCCGGGAATGCCGCGCAGGGAGATGCCGCGCAGCCGCATCCAGAGCAGCAGCAGGCAGGTGGCGCCCACCGATCGCAGACCCGCCTGCCACATCGGTGAAATGCCCTGATTGCCGAATTTGATGGCGATCTGACCCATGCCCCAGATGACGCACAGACCGAGCATGATGGCCACGGCAGCGGGGCCCAGCGCTTTGGGACCCGAGCCGGGCGCAGCGGGCCCGCTCATGCCGCGGACGTTCTGACGCGGGCGACTGCCTGATGCCACTGCGCCATGCGCGCAGCGGCTTCATCGCGCGACATGGTTGGCTCGAATTGCCGATCGACCTGCCAGTGGCGGGCGATATCCTGCGGGCTGTCCCAGTATCCGGTGGCCAGTCCCGCCAGACTGGCCGCGCCCAGTGCGGTGGTTTCGAGCACTTTGGGGCGCACGACCGGAACGCCCAGCAGGTCGGCCTGAAACTGCATCAGCAGATTGTTGGCGCAGGCGCCACCGTCCACGCGCAATTCGGTCAGTGGTTTGTGCGCATCAGCCTGCATCGCACGCAGCAGGTCTGCGCTTTGAAAGGCGATGGACTCAATGGCTGCCCGTGCGATATGCGCACGGTTTGTGCCGCGTGTGACGCCCAGCAAGGCACCGCGGGCATCTGCATCCCACCAGGGTGCGCCCAGGCCCGTGAAGGCCGGCACCAGATGGACGCCGGCGGTGTCGCTCACTGAGGCCGCCAGCGGTTCGACTTCGGCTGCAGTGCGGATCAGTCCCAAGCCGTCACGCAGCCATTGCACGACTGCGCCACCGACAAAGACGCTGCCTTCCAGGGCGAAGTGGCGCTGGGTCAGGCTGGGTGTCTCGAGGGTCCAGGCGGCGGTGGTGAGCAGCCCGGCACCTGAGACCTGCGGCGTTTCGCCGGTATTCATGAGCAGGAAGCAGCCGGTGCCGTAGGT
>DGIT01000055.1:46729-50766 GCA_002386465.1 Burkholderiales bacterium UBA4615
TGCCCGAAGAGGGCTGACTGCTGGTCGCCGGCGATGCCTGCCAGGGGCAGCCGGTGCCCCTCCAGCTCAATCTCGCCGATCAGACCACTGGAGGCGACGATACGCGGGAGGATGGCGCGAGGCACGCCGATGAGCTCCAGCAGCGCATCGCTCCAGTCGCCGGTGTGCAGATCGTAGAGCAGCGTGCGGCTGGCGTTGGTCGCGTCCGTGACATGCAGCCGCCCATCGGTCAGCTTCCAGGTCAGCCAGGTGTCGATCGTGCCGAATGCCAGTTCGCCGCGCTCGGCACGCGCACGCGCGCCGGGCACATGATCGAGCAGCCAGGCGATCTTGGTACCCGAAAAATACGGATCGAGCACCAGGCCGGTGATCTGGCGGATAGTGGCTTCGTGTCCGGCTTCACGCAGGGCTGCGCAGCGTGGGGCGGTGCGTCGATCCTGCCAGACGATGGCCGGAGCCAGCGGTTCGCCGGTGCGGCGATCCCAGATGACAGTGGTTTCGCGCTGGTTGGTGATGCCCACGGCATGCACGCGGGTGATTGGCGTACCGGCCCGTGCCAGGACTTCGGCGATGGTGGCGCGTTGGGTGGCCCAGATCTCGGTGGCGTTGTGCTCCACCCAGCCGGGCTGGGGGAAGTGCTGCCCGAACTCGCGCTGCGCCGTGGCGACCGGCGTGCCGCGGTGGTCAAAGAGGATGGCTCGTGACGAGGTGGTGCCCTGGTCGAGAGCGAGCAGCAGCGGGGCCGTTGAGCGGGTCAGAGTGGCGTCGGTCATGGTGGGCGCAGTGTAGCCGGCCTCACCCGAAGACGCCTTGCAGGAACCAGCCGTCCCGGTCATCGGTCGAGCGGGTCCGGAAGATCCAGACCCAGCCTACGGCGGGGTCTTCGGCGATGAAATAGTCGCGTCGGATGTCCTGGCCGTCCCACCAGCCGGTCTCGATGCGTTCCGGTCCGGCCAGCAGCGTGAGCGGGCCGTGCCAGCAGGGGCGTTGACGCTGTTCGCTCAGGGGCTGCGGCGTATTGAGCAGCCACAGCGGTCGGGGCATGCCACCTGTCGGAAGCGGTGCTGCGCCCATGGGGCGTCGGACGGTCTGATCGATCGGGGCCGCCCGGTATGCGGATTCAGGGCGATGATCGGCGATGAGATGGAGCCGCTGCACCTGTTCGCGACCGAGCCGTGACTGCAGCCGTTCAACCAGACGCGCCAGATCATCGCGCTCAGTACCCGGCCCCGGAAAGAGTTCGCCATGGGTGCCTGCCAGCGGCACAGGCTGATCGCAAGTGAGTTGCAGGGTATGCACGGGTGCGGGCAGATGGAGCACAGCCAGACGTTCACGCAGCAGCGTGCTCAGCCGAGTGTCGTCGCGGCTGGGCTGCGCCAGCCGCAGCAAAATGGGTGTGGGCGGATGGCTGTGTCGGCCGCTTTCATGCTCGGCATGCAGCAGCACTTCGCGGGCAGCCAGATGGCGCGCAGTCAGCCAGCCGCACAATTGCCGCAGCAGCCGCTGGCCTGCGAACAGCAGGCCCTCTGTGTGCTCCACCCGAGCCAGCAGTTCGAGTCGGATCGCAAACCGGTCGGGCGCCTGGAACCATGGGCGCGGCTCGGCCTGTCGACCCAGCGCCGCATCGATCTCGGTGAGCAGCGCCGTGCCATAGCGTCGGGCCAGACCGGTTCGGGGCAGTCGAGCCAGGTCGCCGAATTGGCGCACCCCGATGGCAGCGAGTGCGTCGAGATGCGCGCTGGCGCCGGCCAGCAGGCCAATCGGCAACGCGGCCAGTTCGGCGCTCAGCAGCGATTCATGTTCGATGTAGTGGCCATCACGCCAGCGCGCCAGCAGCCAGGCAGCGGTGGCCGTTGGGGCGATGCCCAGATGCACGCTGAACCCCAGGTCGGTCAATTCGCTGCGGATACGTGCGATCAGACGTTCGCGACCACCGAACAGCCGCAGACTCGCCTGCAACTCCAGCATGACCACATCCGGGGGCTCCAGGCTGACGCTGGGCGTGAACTGCAGTAACCAGGTGGCGACCTGTCTGAGCGCATCGTGCGCGGTGACGGCTTGCCGCTCGAGCAGATGCAGCGCTGGCGCGATCGATAGAGCGGTTGCCCGTCGCATACCTGGACGGATGCCTTGTGCCAGTGCACAGGGGCTGACCTGCAGCACCTGTGTGCTGGAGCAGATGGCCAGAGGCAGGTCCTGGTCGTGCGCTCTGAGCGCGACATCCAGTTCGAGTCTGTGGCAGTGCACAGCCACCCAAAGCATGATGAGAGACGGACCGAATGGGTGAGGGCCGGCGCGCGTGCAAGGCTGCCCGGGCCCCGGATGTCAGTGAGGGCCGGGCGCCGGCAGCCCTGAGACCTGCCCAAGCGATGGGATGCGCCCAGGAGCGGGCGCTGCGTGTGCTGTACGCAGCAGCCCCGGCATGGGGGCGGGCAGTGCATCGGGCATGACGCGTGCCGGGGGCGGCGATGCATACCGCCCTGGGCGCAGGGTGCCTGGCGCATGAGGCAGATCGAGCAGCACAGGGCGTTCCAGGACCGGGCCGCGACGCTTGAGGATTTGCACAGACAGCTGCTGTTGCGGGCGCGGCAGCAGCAGCAGTCTCAATGCAGCGGGTGAGGCTTCGAACTGGGCGGGCAAGGGCCGAAACAGAAAGACCGGACCACGGGCGCCTTGCGCGGCCAGTTGCATGCGCCGCAGGTGCTCGGGCCGGGTTTTTCCATGGGGCAGCCACGCCAGCAACGCACCGAAACTGGCGCTGCGCAGGATCTGTTCGACGGCCCACAGCCGATCTGCCGCTTGAGTGGCCTGCACGACAATCAGGTAGTCGAGGTCGATGCCGAAGGCACTGAGGGCCGGGGCGTAGGGCATATGCGGAGGCCCCAGAAACAGGACCACCTTGCGCGCCCGGGTGAGGTGCTGCAGGACCGGAATGAGCAGACGCAATTCCCCGATCCCGGGCTCGCGAGCGATGAGTTCGACCGGAGTGCCGGCAGGCCAACCGCCCCCAGGCAACTGGGCATCCAGGGCGCTGAACCCACTGGGTAGACCGGGGGCGAGGCCCTGCCCGAGCTGGTTGGCTCGCCAGACGCCCGCGGGCAGTCCGCCTGCCTGAAGAAGCGATGCTGAAGCGGAGGCGAATGTGGCAGCCATGGTGTGCGCGAGGCGAAGGGAAGGGGGTCTGTCGTGTCAGAGGGAGGGGTCGGGACGCACCAGACCCACACCGATGCCTTCAATGGCGAAATCGGTCGTGCGCGCATCGACGATGATGGGTTGGAAGTCGGGGTTCTCGGGCAGCAGCTCGATGGTTTGACCCTGACGGCGCAGCCGCTTGACGGTGACGCCGCCATCGACACGTGCAACCACGATCTGGCCATTGCGCGCCTCGCTGCTTTGGCGAACGGCTAGCAGATCACCCTCCAGGATGCCGGCGTCTCGCATGCTCATACCCCTTACCTTGAGCAGGTAGTCGGGTTTTTCACGAAACAGGCCCGGGTCCAGCTGGTAGTGCTGTTCGATGTGCTCTTGCGAAAGGATGGGGCTGCCCGCGGCGACTCGCCCCACCAGAGGAAGATTCAGACCCGCCCAGGCCCACCCGGTGTTCAGGAGGGACGCCGAGGCGTTTGCCGTGCCTGCAGAAGTTTTCAGACGGATCCCTCGGGAGGCGCCTGACGTCAGTTCAAGGACGCCCTTGCGCGCCAGGGCCTTCAGGTGCTCTTCGGCCGCGTTGGGTGAGCGAAACCCCAGTTTTGCCGCGATTTCTGCACGGGTGGGCGGAAAACCAGTGTCGCTGATGTGCTGACGGATCAGATCCAGGATTTCCTGCTGACGGGCGGTGAGATCGCGCATGGTGGGCGTTCGGGCAAGACCGGTGGACTGCGATAACTGTAATTTTATACAGTTCTTTGGTCTTGGCAAGTCCCTGTGAAGAAAAGCGCGATTCGGGCATGAAACTCACCCGAAATGGTTAATTGTGCGGCGCAAAATTTTTTTTGTCGCCACGGGCATTGTTTTTTTAGGGGGATCTTGAATAGCCA
>DGIT01000072.1:0-563 GCA_002386465.1 Burkholderiales bacterium UBA4615
TGCTCTGACAGGCCGCCTCGCAGGCACCGGCATCGATGTGCAGGATCACCCATTGCCCAAGCAGCGCCTTGAACGCATAGGGCGTGCCGTCGGGCTGCGACAGCGTGAGCTCGGGCACCGGGCGCTGCGGCTGAATCAGCTCGCCGAAGTTGGTGCGCCCGGCCGGCGGGAACACGTAGTACATCAGGTAAGAAAAGATGACCGGCGCCGCACACACCAGCAGGATGGCCAGCAACTTGATCCGCTGCGTGCGGGCATTCCTGGGGGCGGGGTGCGGTCCGGGCGTGGCGGAAGACGCGTTCGAGGAGACGGAGGACGACTCGGCATTCATGCGCCGAATTCTACCGCCGGCCTGCGCTTGAGCCGGCTCAATGCCCCGCAACCTGAAGGGAGCGAGGCTGTGCCACCCATGACTCGCGGAGTGGCTCGCATGCCTGACATGCCCCAGATCGAACGCTCGCACAGTATCCGGCCGAGGTCGGCGTATGACGCCAAAGCGAGGGACGCCACGATGCCGATGGACGGCGCGATGCCCGATGCGTCGGGTGCACTGCCTGCCGCAC
>DGIT01000072.1:629-1522 GCA_002386465.1 Burkholderiales bacterium UBA4615
CGCTGCCGCGGTGCTAGGTGGGGCCTGCGGGCAGGTCGCGGCGTCCGTGTCAGCCCGGAACATGCCGACCTCGGGCGATGCTGCTCGCAACGCCTCGGCTCACGGCGCCACACATCGCAACCCCTGCGGACAGGACGGCCTGGTGCTGCGCGCGGGATGGCTGTTACGTGCCACCGACTGCTGACGCGCAAGCCCAGGCCACATGTTTGCTGAATCGGTCGCCGAAATCGCCCGCGGTGGGCGCCTCTTCGATGTCTGCCTGGTCGGGTCCGGCCCGGCGGGCATCACTCTGGCCAGCGAACTCGATGCACGCGGCCTGTCGGTGCTGCTGCTTGAAGCCGGAGGGGCGCAGGTGGACCCGGCCTCCCAGGAGATGTTCGAAGCGGAGGTCGTCGGGCCATTACGCTTCGATACGGTCGCGAGCCGCCTGCGTTGCTTCGGGGGCAGCTCGAATCACTGGGGAGGCTTTTGCAGGCCTCTCGATGCGATCGACTTCGAGGACAAGGTGGCAGGGGTCGACAGCGCCTGGCCGATTGCACGCAGCGACCTCGATCCCTTTCTGGGTCGGGCCGAAGCCATTCTGGAATTGCCGGTCGCCCAGCCCGACACGGCCTTCGGAGATCAGGTGCGCCGCATCCCGATGCGCTATTCGCCGCCGGTGAATTTCGCGGTCAAGTATCGGCCGCTTCTACAGCGCTCGTCGCGCACGCTGGTGGCGCTGGACGCCTGCGTCGTGTCGCTGCAGGAACGCGGCGGCAACATCCATGCACTGCAGGTCTGCGGGCCGGACGGTGTGCGCCATGCTCTGCGGGCGCGTCAGGTGGTGCTGTGTGCGGGTGGCATCGAGAACAGCCGGTTGCTGCTGTGGGCCAATGCCTGTAATGGCGGGCGGG
>DGIT01000072.1:1548-28719 GCA_002386465.1 Burkholderiales bacterium UBA4615
AGTGCCCGAGCCGTACCCGCTGGGCCGCTACTGGTTCGAACATCCGCACTTCACGCTGGGCGAAGCCTGGCTTCAGGATGACGCAGCCTTCGAGTTCGATCGCTGGTCGATCGCCTGGGCTGCACCGATGCAGCATGTCCTGCGCGACCAGGGCATGCTCAATGTCGGTCTGCGGCTCACGCGCCAGAACCGCGAGGTGGCTCGGGAACTCGCGGTGCGGCTGGGGTGTGTAGCCCCTGCACTGGGTCGCGCAGCGCTCTCGCAGCTGGGTCGTCGCCTGACATGCGGAGTCCTGTTGCGCGCCTCCTGGGAGCAGGCCCCGCAGCCCTGGAACCGGGTGGTGCTCAGCAAAGACCGCGACCGGCTCGGGGTGCCGCGCGCCGAGCTGCACTGGCGAATGGGCGATCTGGAGCGCTCCAGTGCGCGCAATGCGGCGCTGATGCTGGCTGCGGAATGCGCACGGCGCGGCGTCGGTCGGGTGCGGCTGGATGACTGGGTGCTCTCGCGCGGCGCGTTTCCCGCGGATGACGAAATCAAGGGAAATCACCACATGGGCGGCACACGCATGTCACGCGATGCGCGACGCGGCGTGGTCGATGCGTACTGTCGGGTGCACGGATGCGCCAATCTCTTTGTCGCCGGATCCTCGGTGTTTCCAAGCGGCGGGGCGACCAACCCCACACTCACGATCGTGCAGCTGGCGCTGCGCTTGGCCGATCACCTGACCCGCCCCGCACGTGCGCAGGCCATCGCATGATGCGAGCGCGCCTGACCCGACGCATGCGCCGCACCCTACAGGTGACGATCGCGCTCGCCTTGCTGCTGAGCGCCGGGCTGGCCGCCCACGAACTGCGTGTGCGACGCGCCGTGGCCGGCTGGACCGAGCGGGCCCATCCAATCGAGCCGCAGGCGATGCCCTTGTCCCGCGTGCGCGCGGGCTTTGAGCGAACGCGTGCGCCTGACGCTGCCGACTATGACGCACTCGCTCTGCATGTGCTGGAGGGCTGGACCGCGTATCGCACACCCGATGCCGAACGTGCGCACTACCCTGGCGAACCCAGTGATGCAGGGCGCCCTCAGGACGGACTGGAAGGCTTTGCACGCATCCTGCCGCTGGCGGCGGTGCGTTGGGCAGGCGGTGCATCAGCGGTCATTACCACCGTCAGCGACGCGCGGCAGTCGGATCTGGTCGCACTGTTTGCACGGGGCCTGAAGGTCGGCACGGATCCTACGCATCCGCATTACTGGGGCGCAATCCGCGACTACAGTCCGCAGCTGGTGGAGGCTGCCGATATCGCGTTGGGACTGTGGATCGGGCGTGCGCAGTTGTGGGACGGCCTGGATGCCGCCACGCGCCGCCAGGTCGCAAATTGGCTCACCGGGGCGCTGACCAGTCAGCCGCACGAAGGCACCTGGCAGTTGTTCCCCCTGATCGTGCATCGGGCGCTGCAGGGACTGGGGGTGGATGTGCGCCGCTTCGATGCGCGCGTGACCTCGAACTGGGAACACTTCCGATCCTTGCATCGCGGCGACGGGTGGTTCGATGACCCACCGAACGGATTCGATTACTACAACGCGTGGGGTGTGCACTACAGCCTCTATTGGCTGCGGCGGATGGATCCGGGCTTCGAGCCGGACTTCATCGGACAGGTGCAGGCTGACTTCGCGTCGTTTCAGCGACATCTCTTTTCGCAGCGCGGTCATCCCCTGATGGGGCGCAGCGCGTGTTACCGCATGGCCGCGCCCACACCGCTGCTGGCTGCACAGTTCACAGCGCCAGGCGCAGTCGCTGCTGGCGAAGCGTTGCGCGCCCTGGACCTCACCTGGTCCTGGTTCCTGCGCCAGGGCGCGTTGAAGGCCGGAGCACCCACCTCGGGATTTTGCGGCGACGACCCGGCGCTGCAGGCGCGCTATTCGGGGCCGGCAAGCTGTCTGTGGTCGCTGCGTGCGCTGGTCCTGGCACTGGACCTGCAAGCCCGCAACGGTCTGCTGGATCAGCCGCGCGCGCCACTGCCCGTGGAGCGTGGGAACTTCACGATGCATCAGCCGGTATCCGGTTGGACTGTCGTGGGCGAACAGGCCACTCAGCGCATTGAACTGGTACTGCCTGCACACGCTGACAGACAGGCCGCGCCGGACACTCGCTGGCGCGACTACGGATGGATCGCCCGCATCACAGAGGCCTGGCTGCACAGCCCCAGACGGCCCGACAACCGTCCCGCGCTCTATCTGCGCCACCGGTATCCCAACGGCGAAGCCCGCAGCCTCTGCGAGCGCTGAGCCCAGCCCCATCGGTCTGCATCGACCCATCGCGACTCACCGAGCGTGGCAACACCGCCACGCTCGCCGCCATGCCCACTGCGCAGGTCAGCCGAGCTCGGCCGTTCATCAGTCTGAGTAACTGAAAGCTTGACGCTGGCACCCATGGTGCCGTCGATCCGCCACGCCGGCCCGTCGGTCCGTCCGACCGCTTAGTTGTCACGGCCACGCCCGTACGGTGCGTCCTCGAAAGTCCTCGACCGATGGTCTTTCGTTGGTCCGCACGCACCTGAAGCCGACCCGGCATCCGGCGCTCCGCGGTCGACTCATGCCAGGCGCCCACCAGCGCTGCGCACGCACCTTTGGATATCCGACATGCGTACCCATCGCCTCATGCAGGTCGCACCGACCTCGCCCCGTTCTTCCTTCGACGGCCTTTCCCTGCGCGACCACACTGCGCGAGGGGATACGATTCATGCCGCCACCGTCAACCGTTCTCATCTGGGCCGGTCCGTGCTGGCGCTGGCCTTGACCGCCGCCCTGGCCGGATGCGGCGGCGCCGACACGACCGCATCACTGCAGACCGTCGCCAATGCGCTCAACAGCGCTGCAACGGCTCTGACCAGCGGCAATACCAGCACCACCGTTGCAGGTGCCATGACCGCAGCCTCCGCGGCACTGGTTCCGGCCACCGCACCGACCCCTGCACCCACCGGCACAACGACCGGCACGACCACCGGCAGCACCACGACTGCAACGGGCAGCACGGGCACGGCCACCGGCACTGGTACAACGACCGGCACCAGTGGAACGGGCACCACCGCGACCGCCCCGCTCAAGATCAACTCGGTCGAGACCATCATCGACGACATGACGCTGCCGCATGAAGGTACCCCGATCGCCTTTGCAGGTTGGGGCACGCTGACCGGGCCCGGCCTGGATTACGGCAACAACCCGCCCACGGACTGGGGCTATGCATTACCCTGGGGCGTGATCTTCGTGGCCAAGGAAGGCAACCCCGCCACCAACACGCGCGTCGAGATGCGCAACATGCGGGTCTACGTGCTGAGCAAGCGCACCAACACCTGGCGCCTGATGGGCAGCTCGACCACGGTCGACGGCTCGTTCTACAACGAGGACTTCCGTCAGGGGAATGACGTGAAGCCCGCCACCATGCGCACCGAGCCCGACGGCGGCGTCTCGACCACGCCTGTCTGGCCGTATGCCTATCACTTCTGGTGCTGCGGCCGTCAGCCCTTCGACCGGGCCGATCTGGGCGGCGTGTATGCCACGTACCAGGCTCGCCTGGTGGTGAACGACACGAGCAAACCCGATGACCGTGCCAAAGCCCGTTTCCTGGCCTATACCGGCCTGGACTACTGGCGTGACCTCACTTCGGGGTGGGAGCCAGGACAACCGCACAACGGCGAGGCCGGCCATGGCCGCATGAAATATGTGACCAGCAACTGGCGTGCGATCAACATGACCACGGTACCGGCTGCCACATTGCGGGCCAATCCGCCGCCGCTGGAATAAGGCCTCGCCATTCATCAGGCCTGAGGGCCGGTCTCAAGACCAGTCACTGGACCATCGGGGCGCCGCGCACGGTGGCGCCGCCCGCCCGGGCATACCGATTGCCTGATGGATGGGGTCATGCTGACGCCACCCACTCCGAGCGGACCGCGCAGTTCACCCTGCGACGGTCCGCTGTCGCGTCCAACGCCGCCGCACCGTATGGCGGCCCACGATCGACGCCATCTGCTGTCCCATCTGTCGTCCCGCCTGCTGTCCCGACTCGCCGGCATGAGTGCCCTGCTGTGGTCGCTCGCGCTGATCGCCTGCGACGGCGCTGGCGCGCGCAACGCTGCCGCAGCCGATGCGGGGTCGGGCGTGAGCGTGGCAGCGCCGTTGAACACCGTCGAGACGATCATCGCCGACATGCGCGAACTCAACGACCTGCCGCTGGCCGGCGTGTCCAGCTCCGCCGGCTGGGCACGCGGACCGGGTCACGTGGTCATGGGCAACGACCCGCGCGGCACTCGCACACCGGCTGCGTGGCGTCCGCGCGATCCGCGCCTGAAGTCCGATGCCTGGTGGAATGCGCTACTGCCCTGGCTGGTGGTATTCGATGGTGTGGGTCACACCGCCACCCACACGCGCGTGCAAGTGCGGCAGATGCGCACCTATGTGCTCAGTCGCCGCACTGGGCAGTGGCAGCGCGTCGGAGCCGATGCCGCGATTGATGGCGAGTTGTACCCGAAGACCCTGACCGGCGCGCCGGTAGCCAGAGCAGACCTGCGTCAGGAACCGGATGGTTCGACCTCGATCGGCGTGCCCGGCGGTGAGGGCGTCTTTCACGGATGGAGCGGGACGCGACAGCAGATCGATCCTGCCGACGTGATGGCGGTGCATGTCACCCTGCAGGCACGGCTGATAGCCCATCGTCTTGACGACCGGGAGCAGGCCAGACTGCTGATTCAGGTGGGCGCCGACTACTACCCCGACCGCAACACCAGCCCATCGGCCTTTGCGCCAGAGACATACAACCCGGGCGTGGGGCTGTCGCGCGCCAAACGGGTCTCCAATACCTGGCAGGCATTCAACTTCACCACGATCGATGTCGCGGTGCAGGACCCGGGTGGTGCAGTCATCAGCGTGGCCGCGCTGCGTGCCCTGCCTCCGCCGCTTCAGTGACTGCAGCACGCGGCAACCACCGTCGCAGCATGGACTCATAACTCGCCAGCACGTCACTCCAGCTCAACCCGGCTTCAAACCGCTGCACACTGGCTGCGCGCATCGCAGTCAGTGCCTCGGGATCCTGCGCCAGGCTGACCAGCACCCGATCGATGTCGCCGGCATCGCGGAAATAGCGGGCGCCCTCACCCGCCACCCATCGGTTGAAGCGGTTGTCCTGTGCGATGACCGCGTTGCCTGCACCCAGCGCCTCGACAAGCGAGGGGTTGGTGCCGCCGACCTGATGACCATGCACATAGGCCGCACAGTGCACACGCAATGCGCGAAGCACATCGCGCTCATAGATCCCGCCTGCAAACACCACTTCGGGGCTGGCCGCGGCTTTCACGGCGCGGTGATAGGTCTGGGCATCGTCATAGTGGCCCAGCACGAGCAGCGTCAGGCCACGCGGGCGGCGCGAGAAGCCCTGCACCACTTCGAGGATCGAGTTCTCGGGCTCGGGCCGTGCCACTACGGTGAGATAGCGTCCGGGCACAAGACCCAGCGCGCGCAGCGGTGCCTGCGACGCGTCGGTAACGCGATCCGCGCCGTAGGCAATCATGCTGAGCTTGCCGGCGCAGCCGTGCCGGCTGTTCAGATGTGCCGCAATCTCGGGATGGTCTGCAATCAGATGATTGCCCAGCCGACATCCTGCCGCTTCGTTCAGGCGAAACCAGGCGCGCGCCAGGCGGCCCCATTTGGCGCGCGCCCACTCGATCCCGTCCATGTTGATCACGTTGGGCACGCGTGCAGCCCTCAGCAGTGCGCAGAACACGGCCGTGTTGTAGCCGAGTGTGAGACACAGGTCGGACTCGCGCGCAGCGTGCATCGTGGCCTTCCAGTCAAAGACGATGGTCGCGGCCGGCCCTGCCGCAGCCACCGGAATGGTGATGCGCTCGATGCCCTGCCAGCGGTCCTGGCGCATCGGACCTGCGCCGGCTTCCTGGCCATAGACCACCACCCGCCAGCCGCGCGCCACCAGATAGAGCGCCAGTCGCTCGGCGAAGGTTTCAAAGCCACCGTGGGCGGCCGGCACGCCGCGGGTTCCCAGAATGCGCAGACAGGGCTTCATGTCAGAGACTCACTCCAAGTTCGGTATAGAGATCGAGCATCGCGTGCAGATAGCCGGCCCGATGAAAGTGCTGCACCACATGCGCGCGCGCAGCGCGCCCCATGTCGGCCAGGCCCGCATCAGGCAGTGCGCGCACGCGCGTCAGCACCGCGGCGAGTGCGTCTGCGTCACCACTGGGAAAGACCCAGCCGTTGTGATCTGCTTCGATCAGCTCCGGAATACCGCCGATGTCGGCGCCGATCACCGGTTTGCCCAGTGCAAAGCTCTCAAGCACGCTCATCGGTGCGTTCTCGTACCACTCCGATGGCAGCACCACCGCACGGGCGCCGCGGATCAGCGCATGCAGGGCGTCGCCCGATTGAAACCCCATGAAGCGCGCGTGCTGACCCAGCTCTGCGTCGATCTCTCGCAGGCGCGCCTCATGAGGGCCGCTGCCAGCGATGCGCAGTGGCACGCCGGCCTGCGCTGCTGCGCGCAGCAGCGTGCCCACGCCCTTTTCGGGCGCAAGACGCCCGAAATACAAAAAGTAGTCGCCTGGCTCAAAGCGCGGCACAAAGCGCTGTGCATCCACGCAGTTCGGGATGTATCGGAACTGCTCGCGCGGCCAGCCCCATTGGACGAATTTTTCGAGAAAGAAGTGGCTGGGCGCGACGATGCGGTTGACCTGACGCCGATACGTGCCCAGCAGTGCGTGCAATCCACTTTCGGCCGCAACCACCGTGCTGGCTGCAAGAGACTCGCGCACGCAACGAAAGCGAATCACATTGAGCACCGAGCCATCGCGGCAGCGCTCGCACACGCCGGTCTCGTTGAGCATCTTGTAGGCCGGACAGGCGATCTTCAGATCGTGTGCAGTCAGCACCACCGGAATGCCGCGCTCACGCAAGACCGGCAGCACCGCCGGCGACAGGTGGTGATACAGGCAATGCACATGGGCTACATCGGGGCGATACACATCGAGCAGCGCGCGCAGTTTGCGTCGCGCTTCGAATGAATAGACCACCTTGCCGGCCATTTGCAGTTTTTTCCAGGCGCTGTAGTCGTGGCCGAACTCCAGTTCATCCACGAAGTAGTCGGACCACTCGCTGGTCAGATTGCGTGGGTGATGCATGGAAAAAAAGGCGCTGTCCCAACCCTGTTCGCTCATCAGGGCGGCATGCTGGAAGTACACCTGATCCGATCCGCCGCGTGGATAGTGATAGCTGTTGATGCTGAGCAATCGGGGCGCGCCCGCGGTGCGCGAACGCATGGACGGAATCGGTGCGGGGCTGAGGGGATGGTGCAGCATCAAGACGGCGGCTCCTGGGGGTCGGGCTGAAGACGGATGAGCAGGGATTCACCGGGTGCGATCACCCGCAGCCCACGCAGCGCCGCAACGAAGGCGGCGCAGGCAGTGAGCGCGCCCAGGCCTGCGGCGATCAGCGGTTGAGCCAACAGGTCCAGCGCATGCATGAACCACGGCATGCCCTCAAGCCATGGCGTGGCAGCAGAACCCGTGCCTGTGCACAGCCCACGCACCGCCCAGCCCGCAGCGCTCGCCAGCGCCACCACCCAGATCAATCGCTTCCAACGGACGAAGCTGAACTGCACGGGGTCGCCCAGTGCGCGCAGGCCATGCACCGCCGCCGCGATGAACACCACATCGGTGATCAGTACCGCTGCGGGTGCACCATGCGGCTCACCGGTGTGGGTCAGCAGGAGTACGGACAGGGGCACCGCCAGCAGGCATGCAATCGCCGCGCGCGCGAAGCGGGCCGAGTGGCTCAGGGTGTAGGCCATCAGTTCCGTGCCACGGCGCACCGTATGACCGGCAAGGAGCGGCACAAGGCACACCAGCAGCCATCCTCCGTCATGGACCTTGCCGCGCGACAACAGCTGCACCAGCGCATCACCCGCGACCAGGCTGACTGTGAGCACACCGGCGACCGCGATCAGATTGGCGTCGATCATGCGGTTGCAGTCCTCCATGAGTTTGCGCGCATCACGCCCGCCCGATTCAAATCGGCCGATGGCCGCAGGGCGCACGACGCCCCAGAAGAGGTCCATGGGCAGGTAGCGGCGCGCGGTCTCGAGCAGTCGCACCACGAAGCCGAAACTGGCGGTGGCCTCCACGCCCAGGTGACGTGCCACCAGCGTGGTCATCACATCGGTGCCAATCAGCAGCATCAGCACAATGCTCAGGTAGGCATGGACGGCAAAGCGCGCTGACGGCCACCCAACCCAGGCGCCGATCGACGGGTCCTGGCCCGATGTGCGCCCGCGCAAATGCCAGCCCAGGCCGACCATCGCCACGATCAGCGCCACGGCCGCCACCGCGATCTCGATGCGCAATACGGTTGCAGCCTGCAGCGGCTCACCCGGTGCCAGCCAGGCGACACTCAGATACACCCCGGCGCAGGTCCCCACCACACGGACCACCTGCGAGACCTGCGCAATGCGCTGCAGCAGCAGCACCGCCATGAGGCTGTCGCGCAGCACACGTGCGGGGCCCTCGAGGACCAGCAGGATGCCTGCCAGTTGCAGCACGGCAGCCGGCGCCACACCGCCCAGCCAGGCAGAGACATGATCGGCCACGGCCCATAGCAACCCGCCGGCCGCCGCATAGGTCAGGCAGGGCAGTGCGCCGAGCCGCAGCACCGCGCGGCGCAACTGCGCCGCATTGCCGCGCACCTGGATGGCGGCCAGCGCGGTTTGCATCACCCATTCCACGCCGAAGGTGCCCAGCACCACACCGATCTCCAGCAAGGCCACGGCCGACACATAAGCCGCGTACTGCTCGCGCGGCATGAGCGCAGCCAGCAGCAGCACCAGCAGCAGCGAGAGCGGCGCTGTGATGGCCTTGCCAATCGAATAAGCCACCAGGCTGGAACGCACCCGCCCGATGGCATACGGCGCGGCGCTCGAGCTGCCCGGAGTCAAGAAGGCTCGCCCGATGGGCCAGCCACAGGAGGCCGAGTGGCGCGCGATGGACTGCAGGTCACCGCGCGCAAAGACGCGGCAACCTGTTCGGCAATGCGGTCGTAGCCGCGGTGGCGACGCACCCATTCGCGCGCTGCGAGCGCCTGCGTCGCACGCTCGACCGGGTGGGCATCGAGCAATTCAAGGATGGCGTCGGCAAAGGCCTGCGCCTCGAAGGCCACCACGCGTCCGCCGCCACTGGCGCGCACCACATGGGCCTGATCGGGCTGGTCATTGCAGACCACAGCAAGCCCGCAGGCGATGTATTCGACCGCCTTGGTGGGCGATCCCACTTCGGTGAGCGGTGTGCGCGGCACCGGCGACACACCGATCTGTGCGCAGCGCGCGAGCGCCAGCGCTTGCTCGGGCGGCAAGCGCCCCGTGAAGTGGATCCAGGGCATTGCGCCCGCGCGCTCGGCGGCCGCGCGCAATGCCCCGACATCGGCCGGCTCATCGGCCTCACCGATCACAAGCAGGCGAAAGTCCGGGCGCTGTCTGGACACTGCGAGCGTGGCATCGATCAGCATCTCAAGGCCCCGCGCGCGATCAAGCGTGCCCAGGTACACGGCCCACGGCGCCGGTTGACTGGCCGGACCCGATGCGACCGGCAGGCCACCACGCAAACCCTCGGGCAGGAGGGGCGCGGGCTCAGGCAGATGTGTCAGATCCACGCCCATGGGCACGGCGCTGACCCGATCGTGCTGCAGCGTCCCGCCGCGCAGACCATCCAGCATGACTTGTGACTGTACGAAGAG
The DNA here is from genome assembly GCA_002386465.1 of Burkholderiales bacterium UBA4615. Classification (GTDB taxonomy): domain Bacteria; phylum Pseudomonadota; class Gammaproteobacteria; order Burkholderiales; family Burkholderiaceae_E; genus UBA4615. The sequence continues at coordinate 11,326 of DGIT01000072.1, forward strand.
CCAGTCGGCGCGGGGCACCAGCACACGGGAGAGCATCTGCTTGCCCAGCGTTCCCCGACAGCGCAACCAAAGCCTGCGCAGGCGCGACAGCGGCGCATCACGCCGTGCGGCGAGCCACAGGTAATGCTCGGGCAGCGGATACGACATCCAGTAGCAAAAGGGCACGCCGGCCGATCGCGCCGCGAGCCAGCCGATGACACCCAGCACGGGCTTGTCTCGCACGATCAGCAGGCCGCACTGCTGTCGGCACAACACGAAGAGCTGCCATTGCTGCAGGAAATCGAGCACCAGCGCGGGGACATGCCCGCGCACACAACGCAGATGGGCGCGGCCTGCTGTCCAGCTTGACGAGACCTCCGCGTTCAGGTGCTTGCAGGCCTCATCCGCGGGGTCAGCCGGTGTGCCGCGCGTCAGGGCCAGAAGATCGACCTGCACGCCCAGAGCCGGCAGCATGCGGCCAAACAGCACCGCCACATCGGGACGGTGCGTGGGATGCGATTCGGCGGTGGCCAGGAGCACCCGCAGTGAGGGAGGCGTCATGCGGCACCTGTGGGCACAGTACGCCAGCGCCAGGCAATCAGGCCCAGGATCGTGGCCATGATCACCTGCAGACTCGCTGCCAGCATCAGCAGGTCCATCGCCAGCCACATCGGTACGATCAGCAGCACGGTGGCGCGCAAGCTGCGACACAGGGCGCGGTCGGCGCCTGGTGCCGCCTGCTGCACCAGGCGCCCGGCCGTGCGCCAGGCTCCTGCGAGCATCGCAACAAACAGCGTCACGCCAAGCAGGCCGATCTCCCATAGCTGGGTCGCCAACGCAGTCAGGCCAATCGAGTAACCGGGATAACGGCGGTCGATGTGTCCGAGCCGCTCACTGCCACGCGACCCATGTGCCGAGCCCAGGCCGTGTCCGAACACGGTGCCCAGCGGGTCGTTCAGGCCGTGGCGACTCCACCAGAATGGCAGCACGTTGCCGCGGTTCAGGCTTGCTCCGCCGAAATAACCGCGCTGCCCCACGTTGTATTCGAGGTTCTGCTCGAAGCGCTGGCGAAAACTCATGCCGGTGCGCCCGTTATCAACCTGCAGCGCTACGTAAGAATAAAAGAGTGCGCACACCAGCGCGAACGTGACCAGCGCACCCGCGGCAAAGGCAAAGGGCCTGCGGCGCGCGGCATCCGCATACAGCACGCCCAGCCCCAGGGGCAGCAGGAGCAGCACCATCTTGGTCTCGCCCAGGGCCATCGGTGCCATCACGATCAGCACCAGCGGCCACAGCCACCGGTCGCGGATCAGCCCTTCGCGCCGCGCCGCCAGAAGGCCGATCAGCATGCACACCAGAAACAGCGCCATCACGTTGTCGTTGGCACCGCCCGTGATCGAGCCCTCGAAGGTCCCGGCCACAATGTCCACCGGCACGACCTCATTGGGCATGTTCATGCGCAGCGGCACGAGCACGATGCGCTGGTACAGCGCAAAAGGCAGCTGCAGGAGGGCCAACAGCAGCAAAAAGCGCAACCAGCCGCGCACCTGCTGCACAGTGAACGGCACCGCGGCAAACGCGAACAGCACCCCCCAGTACTGATACTGGCGCTTGAGTGCACTCACGCCTTCATCGATCGGGCCGGCACTGAAGGCCATGCTCGCCATGGCGTAAATCATCGCCAGCACAGCCAGCATGACGAAGCCCGGCACCGGGGGACGCAGCCCGCGCACGGCGGTGCGCCCCGCTGCAGCCATGCCGACGCGTGCTGTCCCCGCATGCAGCACAGCGACCACGATCAGGAAGAGGCCCAGCATCGAAAACAGCCAAGCCAGCCGCGCGAATTGGGGCTGATGCATGACCAGCGGTCCGGTGATCGCCAGGGTGCCGACCAGCACGATCCACACCACCAGCGCCGGTGCATTGAGCAGCAGCACACCAAGAATTGCGCCCAGCACCAGACCGCTGGCCACCAGATTGCCCGTGGCCATGACCGCGCCCCCCAGGCTCGCCGCCAGAGCGAAGCCCAGAACAGTCGCAAGCGTACCCAGTCGGGGCAACGCATCGCGCAGCCACGCCCATCGGCGCTGCAGACTGCGTTGCAGCAGGATGGCGCCACGCATGGGCGGGTGCAGTGCGCCGTGCACCCCGTGCAAAGACAGCATCGCGTGCCCCGATCAGACCGCGTTGAGCGTGGCGCCCAGCACCCGGATGCCGCTGTGCCCCAGGATGGCGGTGAGCTGCGTGATGTCGCTGCTGCGCGTGCGCCCGGAGCGTCCGACAACAATTGCGGCACCGGCCCGTTGTGCGATCACCTGCGCATCGGACGACTGCTGCGCTGAGGGTGTATCGATCAGAATCGCATCGAAGCGGCGCGACAGTTCATCGAGCAGCCTGGGGAAGTCGCCCCGCCCCAGCAACTCCTGCGGATTAGGCGGTAGCGGCCCGGAGGGCAAAAGGGAAAGACCGTCCAGACCCGGCACCGGCGCGATCTCATCCAGGCCTGCCCGACGGCTGAGCACCCCCGCCAGGCCCATGCGATTGGGCAGTCCGAAGAGCTGATGTTGCACCGGCTGGCGCAGGTCGGCATCGATGATCAGCGTGTTCTCGCCCAGGTGCGCAAACACCACCCCCAGATTGGCGGTGGTGAAACTCTTGCCGTCGCCGCGATCGACACTCGTGATGGCCAGCGCAGCCTGGCCGGGCGTGCCGTCAAACCAGCGCAGGCGCAGTTGGCTGCGCAACGCACGCAGGGCTTCGGCATACGGCGACGCAGGCTGACAGGCCGCCGCCAGCCGGGCCGACAAGGTGCGGCGCAACGGGTCCGGTGTGGCGTAGCCGAATTGCAGGGCCAGTGCATCGTCGATGTCACCGGGCACGACAAAGCCCAGGCGTGTGGCGAGCTCACCGAAACGCTGGCCCACGCGCGCCTGCTCGTTGAGGACGCTCGCCACCTGCGCAGTGCTCAGACGACCTCGCGCATTCAGAATCTGGCCAATGCGCATGTCGGCGCTGGCTTTGCTGTGTTCGCCGATGCGCGTGACCTGCGCACCGCGACCCAGTGGGTGAACGACTCCGGTCGATGTCATAGCGGCTCCAGCGGGTGCTCGTTGAGAAGGTGCGTCATCGGACGCGGTGTGCGCGGTGCGGTGCACGTGAAGGTGACGCAGTGCGCCCGCGCGAGCTGTCTCGCAATGAGACTCGCGCACGGTCACTGTCCAAGTTGCAGATTCGGCGCCGGCAGACCTGGCGCGGCATTGCCGATCAGACGCTGCGGTCGTCGCGAGTCGGCGCGCGGCAGCACCGCCAGCACCGGCACCTGACCGGCTTCCTGCAAATCCTGGGCAGTGCGCACCGGCCGGTTCATGGATTCAAGGGTCAGTGCAGCCAGCACCGCCAGCACCATGCCGAACGCAGCCCCGGCCAGCGTGTTGATCGCGAGCTTGGGACGGAACGGCTCAACCGGCACCGAGGCCGGCGTGAGCACAGCGATACTCGACGGTCGCGCCTGACTCTCCAGGCTGGTCTCGGTGAAACGCTGGGACACCAGATCGAGCGCACGCTGCGCGCCCTGCACTTCACGCTCCAGCACCTGCAGCTGATCACGCGAAGCTTTGAGTCCGGCAACCCGGTCACGTTGCGCATCGAGCAGCGTGCGCAACTCGGTCTCGCGGCGCAGATTGATCTGATTGCCGGCCACGATGCTGCCGCCCACACGCGCGGTCTCGGTCTGCAATCGCGCCCGCAGCTGATCGACTTCAGCCTGCGCCGATTGATGTTCGGGATGCGCCGGACCCAGCCGCGCCGAGAGTTGCTGCAGGCGGGCTTCGGCACGGCCCAGATCGCCCGAGAGCGTCTGCAGCAAGGGATTGCTCACCACTTCGGGCATGGACGCAGTGCTGCGCTGCGCGGTGTCGGCACGCGAGCGGCTATCGGCGAGCGCTGCCTGCACGGCCACCAACTGGTTGGTGAGATCGACGAGGCGGACGTTTTCGACATCCAGTCGCTCGTCATTCACGAGAATGCCGCTTGCGCGCTGCGCGCCGGACAGCCTGCGCTGCGCAGCATCGAGCCGGTCGCGATAGGTGCGGGTCTGCGATTCGAACCAGGTGCGAAAACCGGTGGCCGGGCCGGTCTTGAGCTCCATCGCGGTATCGATGTAGGCCCGTGCAAAGGCGTTCACGACCGCAGCAGTGAGCTCCGGATCCGGGCCTTCATAGGCCACGACCAGGGTCGTGCCCTCCCGCGAGGCATCCACCGTGAGGCGGCGCTCGAAGTGGCGCAGGATGCGGCTGCGTGCCGAGCCGAGCGCCTGACCGGCATCGGCCGTGGCCACGGCGAGCATGGTCGCGCTGCTGTCGAGCGAGAGCGCATCGATCACCCGATTCATCACGCGCTCGCTGCGGATGATTTCCGACTGCGTGACCAGATGCCCCTGAACGGTCTGGGCCATCGCAGCCGCACCGCCCAGCACCGGATCGGTGTTGCGCACTTCCACGACCAGCGTGGTCGATGCCTGATATTTCGGCGTAATCACCAGACTCACGCCGATGCTGGCCGCAATCGCGGCTGCGATGATCAGCAGGATGATTCCGAATCGCGCCTTCAGGATGCGCAGGAACTGTTCGACGACCATGGGCTGACCTCGCCTGCACCGGGCCGACGATCCGGCCCGTGGCGCCGGGCCTCGTGAGGGCTTGGCGGCGCGAAGTCATCATGCACAGGGTTTGGGGTGCACAGCGTGCGCCACGTATGAGTGCACGCCGCAGCGCCGCGTCAGAGCGCAGCGCGTGCGCTCGAGCTGCAGGACCCAGGCGGGTCAGCGGTGTGCGTCAGCGGCAAATGCGTGGCGAGCGCGCGGCAGGTTCGTCGCACCTCTCACGGCGGTCAGCTGCGCGGGGGCAGTGCTTCCGTCCAGGCGTCGAGCAGACACGCGATGCCCTGTTCCCACGCGGGCGGCGCGAGGCCGAAGCGCTGACTCAACGCATCGGTGGCCAGGCGCGAATTGGCCGGGCGGCGTGCGCGGGTGGGGTATTCGGAAGCAGGAATGCCCTGCACGGTTTGCACCTTCAGCGGCCAGCCGCGCTGCCGTGCCCCTTCGATCACCGTATTGGCTAATCCGTGCCACGAGGTGCTGCCGCCTGCCACCAGGTGGTACACACCCGATTCAACGCGGCCTTCGGCGGCTTCGCGTGTGCAGCAGGCCACCGCATGGGCGGTCATGTCGGCGATCAGACGAGCCGACGTGGGGGCGCCCACCTGATCGGCCACCACCTTGAGGGCATCACGCTCTGCCGCCAGACGCAGCATGGTGCGCGGAAAGTTTGCACCGCGATCGGCATAGACCCAGCTGGTGCGAAAGACCAGCCATCGCCCGCCCGCAGCGGCCACCGCCTGCTCACCTGCGAGCTTGGTGCGGCCATAGGCGTTGATGGGTGCCGTGAGATCGGCTTCACGGTACGGCCGATCGAGCGTGCCATCGAACACATAGTCGGTGGAGTAATGCACCATCAGGGCATCTAGTGCGGCCGCTTCCTGCGCCAGCACGCCCGGCGATTCGCCGTTGATGCGCAGCGCCAGGGCTTCTTCGTCCTCAGCGCGATCCACTGCGGTGTAGGCCGCTGCATTGAGAATCACATCGGGGCGCAGCTTGCGCACCAGCGCACGCAGCGCATCCGGATCGGCCAGATCCGCTGCAGTGCGATCGAGCGCGATCACTTCACCCAGCGGCTGCATCGAGCGCGTGAGCTCCCAGCCGACCTGCCCGCGCGCGCCGGTGATCAGCAGCTTCACGCAAACACCTCGGCCTGGGCGAGTGACAGACCCGCCTGATCCTTGGCCGAGAGCTTCGGCTCGATGCCACCGAGCGGCCAGTCAATGCCCACCGCAGGATCATTCCACGCGATGCTTCGCTCGTGCTCGGGCGCGTAATAGTCGGTCGTCTTGTAGAGAAAATCGGCCGACTCGCTGAGCACAACGAAACCATGCGCAAAGCCTGCGGGGACCCAGAACTGGCGCCGGTTGGACTCGGAGAGGATCACGCCGTGCCAGCGACCGAAGGTGGGCGAACTGCGTCGCACATCAACCGCCACATCAAAGACTTCGCCCTGCACCACCCGCACGAGCTTGCCCTGCGGCTGACGCAGCTGATAGTGCAAGCCTCGCAGCACACCACGCCCGCTGCGCGAGTGGTTGTCCTGCACGAACGACTCCTGCACGCCGGTGAGCTCGCGAAACATGCGCTGATTCCAGCTTTCCATGAAAAAGCCGCGGTCGTCTCCGAAGACGCGCGGCTCGATCACCAACAGCCCTTCGATGGGCGTACGCAGCACATTCATCCCGTCCGCTCCTGCAGTCCGATGCCCATCAGAAAATACGTTCGTGCGGCAGGCGCGCCAGATACTGTCCGTAGCTGCTCTTGCCGAGTTCGCGCGCCAGTACGCCCAACTGGGTATCGTCGATCCAGCCCTTGCGCCAGGCGATCTCCTCGGGGCTGCCGATGCGCAAACCCTGGCGGCGCTCGACCGTCTGGATGAACAGGCCCGCCTCGATCAGCGACTCATGCGTCCCGGTATCGAGCCAGGCATGGCCGCGACCCAGCACATGTACATCAAGCTTGCCGCGTTCCAGGTAGACGCGGTTCAGATCGGTGATCTCAAGCTCGCCACGCGGCGAAGGCTTGAGCGCACGGGCAATGGACACCACGTCGCGGTCATAGAAGTACAGGCCGGTCACCGCATAGCGGCTCTTGGGTTGGGCCGGTTTTTCTTCCAGGCTGATGGCTCGGCCTTGCGCATCGAACTCGACGACACCATAGCGCTCGGGGTCGTTCACCGGATACGCAAAGACCGTGGCACCGTCGGTACGTGACGTGGCGGCCTCCAGGTCGCGGCCCAGTTCCTGGCCATGAAAGAGGTTGTCGCCCAGCACCAGCGCCGAGGGCGAATCGCCCACGAAGTCAGCGCCGATGGTGAAGGCCTGCGCCAGCCCGTCTGGGCTGGGCTGTATAGCGAACTGGAAATTCACGCCCCATTTGCGGCCGTCGCCCAGCAGCTGCTCAAAGCGCGGCGTGTCCTGCGGCGTGGAAATGATGAGGATGTCCCGAATGCCCGCCAGCATCAGCGTGGAGATCGGGTAGTAGATCATCGGCTTGTCGTACACCGGCATCAGTTGCTTGGACACGGCGAGCGTGCACGGATGCAGCCGGGTGCCCGAACCCCCTGCCAGGACGATGCCCTTGCGGGACCCTAGAGAAACGGTCATGCCTTGCCCTCGCGATCGGCGTAGTTGTTGCGCACCCAGTCCTGGTAACGGCCTGAGGTCACGCCCTCGACCCAGGCCGCATGGTCCAGATACCAGCGCACCGTGCGGCGAATACCGGTCTCGAAGGTCTCGGCCGGTCGCCAGCCGAGTTCATCGGCCACCTTGCGGGCGTCGATCGCATAGCGGCGGTCGTGGCCCGGGCGGTCCTTCACGAAAGTGATCAGCCGCTCGCGCGGCCCGGCCGGATCGGGGCGCATTTCGTCAAGCAGACGGCAAATGCCGCGCACGATGTCGATGTTGGTCTTTTCGTTCCAGCCACCGATGTTGTAGGTCTCACCCAGCCGGCCGCCTTCAAGCACGCGGCGAATGGCGGTGCAGTGGTCGCCCACATAGAGCCAGTCGCGCACGTTCAGTCCATCGCCGTACACCGGAAGCGGCTCACCGCGCAGGGCGCGCGTGATCACCAGCGGGATCAGCTTTTCGGGGAACTGAAAGGGGCCGTAATTGTTCGAGCAATTGGTGGTCAGCACCGGCAAGCCGTAGGTGTGATGCCAGGCCCGCACCAGATGGTCGGATGCCGCCTTCGACGCACTGTAGGGACTGTTCGGCTCGTAAGGATGCGTCTCGGTGAACGCGGGCGCAGTCGCGTCGAGCGAACCGTAGACCTCGTCGGTGGACACATGCAGGAACCGGAAGGCCTCGCGCTCGGCGCCCTGCAGGCCCGACCAGTACTGGCGTGCAGCCTCCAGCAGCACGAAGGTGCCGTGGATGTTGGTGCGCAGAAAAGCCTCGGGCCCGAGGATCGAGCGATCGACATGGCTTTCAGCGGCAAAGTGCACGATGGCGCGCGGCCGATGGGTGGCCAGCAGTCCGTCCACACAGGTCCGGTCGGTGATGTCGCCGCGCACGAACACATGGCGGGCATCGCCCTGCAGGGAGGTGAGGTTCTCGAGATTGCCGGCGTAGGTCAGCGCATCGAGGTTGACCACCGGCTCGTTGTGAGCAGCCAGCCAGTCGAGTACAAAATTGGCGCCGATGAACCCGGCGCCGCCAGTCACAAGAATCACGTGCGTTGTCCTTCGAGAAGGTTCATGAGGCGGCCGAACCGGTGCTCAGGCAGCCGGCAAGTATAGCGAGGGACGGTATCAGCGCACGGTGCTGCGCCTGCGCGCACGCCAGGTGGCAAGCCCCCACATGACCGCTGCGGCCAGCGCCAGGGCGTACCACTGGGCAGCATACGCACGGTGCTTGTCTGCGCTCTGCCCGGGCTGCACCCAGGCACGCACCAGGCTGTCATCGAGCTCGGAGGTCTGGCGAAGGATCACTGGCTGCATCGGCCAGCCGGAAAATTGTGCATAGGCGGGCACCGTCACGCGCTGCCACAGACGTGCTCCCGCAGCGGGCGGCCCGGCCTCGCCCTGCAGCAGGATGGGCTGCGCCAGTTCGCTCATGCCGAGCCCCTCGATCCGCACCACGCCTTCGGGGGTGCGCAAGGCCGGCAGCCGATTACGGTCCGCCCGATCGGCCGCGATCCAGCCCCGCAGCACCAGAACATGCTGGCCGCGCGGGTCATCGCGCTCGGCGGGCAGCAGCCGCATGGGCGTGAGCACATGAAAACCCGCCACGCCCTGATGGGTGCGGTTATCCAGAAAGATCGACGCGTCGCCCAGCAGATAGCCTTGTACCCAGACCTGGCGGCCATCGAGTGCGCCTGCGCGCATCGGCTCCTGGGCTACAGGCTGGGGCGGCTGGCTCAACGCAGCGTCGCGCTCGGCCTGCGCCCGCTCTTTCTCATCGGCGCGGCGCAATTGCCAGTTGCCCAGCGACACCGCAGTGAGGACGACCGACAGAGCTGCCAGAGCGGCGATCACCGATCGGATGGAGACACGCGTCATGACGCCGCCTGCTGCGTGCGGCATGGCACGACCTGCTTCGCCTGGCTTGGATCGGCGCGGTGCGCGTGACACGGCGCAGCCGCAGCGTCCCATACGCCTGCTGGCAGACGCACCCGGCCAAACCCGTCCCGGGCGCGTGCGATACTCGAATCGATGAAGATCATCATTGTCATGGCGTTCGTGGGCATCATCGGCAGCCTGTTGTCTGCGCTCTTTTTCATGATGCGCGACAAGGGGCGCACGCGAAATACGGTGCGTGCGCTCAGCATACGCGTCGGGCTGTCGGTGGCCCTGTTTCTGTTCCTGATGATCTCGTACTACATGGGCTGGATCGAAAGCCGCGGCGTACCGATCGGCGCACCCTGAGGCGTCAGCGAAGCGTCCGCCTGGTCTGCGCGTAGACCAGACGCAGGCGCAACCCGCGAGGGTATCGGCGCGGGCATCCGAGACGACACAACACCCATCCACTCCAGCGCCATCTGCCGGGCTGCATCCTCGGGTTGCAACGCAAACTTGCGGGCAAAAAAATGTCCGCCGGCATCCAGCTCTGGCATGTCGGCGAGGCGCAGTACCCGCGGATGACCCTCGTCGTCAAAGTCGCTGATCGCGTGATTCGATGCCCCGATACGTAATCCGGTCTGTGCAATCAGGGTTGCCAGCAGGGTTTCGTCGACCAGGTGCAGGCCTTTGAATCCACTGAACCAGGGCTCTTCTTCACTCATCTGCAACATGCGCTCGCAGGCATGGCGATGCGCGCCAAACCAGGTGCTGCCGATACGGGGACGCAGGGTGGGCCCGAAGGGATGGGTGCCGAGTGCGCCACGCGCGGCCAGGCGCGTGAGGGCCAGCCCGGCGTAGCCACCCAGGGCAGTCGGGGTCATCGCTGGTCGCGGCATGCGCCGATGCAGCGATAAGGAGTGCTGCTGCACCAGTGGCGGCCGCGCACCGAAGTACCAGCCGCGCATGCGCCGCAACAGACGAAACCGCAAGGTGCTGCCGGGCAGGTAGGTGCGGTAACCAAAGGTCATGAAGGTATCGTCATCGCCCTCGACCGGCATCAGATCCGCGTGGATATCAACCCGATCCCGCAGGATATGCGCCCGAAAGTCGGCCAGTGGGCGAATCGGCAGACACGAGGGGCTGAGCAGCTGGAAATAATCGAACTCGTGGACCTCGGCTGCATGCCGCACGGTACGCAAAATGGCCCGCGTAAAGCCCCAGTTACCCCAGCCGGTGGCGCTGGCATTGGGAACGGCGCACAGATTGGGACGCTCAAGCTTGGTCGATGAGGCGCAAGCCGCATCCTGATGCAGAACCACGCGGTGAGGTGACACTGCATCGACCAGCTGCGCGACGACCGCCGGATTCTCATGCGAGGCCATGAGCCCGAAGACGATCCGCATGCCCATGCCAGTGTCTCCTGAGTTTGCTCAGGTGTCATGGTGGCTGGGTCAGCGCAAGCCTGTGTTGAGCGCGATCAAGTTGCGCCGACCGCGCGGGCCCACAGAAGCCCTTCAGACGCTCTGCGCGCCTAGATCCAGTAGACCACCACGTACAGACCAAGCCAGACCACGTCGACGAAGTGCCAGTACCAGGCGGCGCCTTCGAACGCGAAGTGATGATCAGGGGTGAAGTGCCCTTTCATGATCCGGATCAACACGACGGTCAGCATGATCGCGCCGACCGTCACATGGAACCCGTGGAACCCTGTCAGCAGAAAGAACGTGGAGCCAAAGATGCCTGAGGTGAGCTTCAGGTTCAGGTCTTGGTAGGCGTGAGCGTATTCGAGGACCTGAAGGCCCAGAAAGATGACCCCGAGCGCGATGGTCGCGGCCAGCCAGAAAATCAGCTTGCTGCGCCGATTGTCCTTCAGCGCGTGGTGCGCGATGGTCAGGGTAACGCCCGACAGCAGCAGCAATGCCGTGTTGATGGTGGGAATCGGCCAGGGACCGATCGTGTTGAACTTTTCGATCGTGCCCCCGGGGCCTGTGCTGGGCCAGGCGGCACCGAAATTCGGCCACAGGAACTGCTTGTGATCCAGGTCGCCCAGCCAGGGGGTGGTGATCGTACGGGCGTAAAACAAGGCGCCGAAGAAGGCCGCGAAGAACATCACCTCGGAGAAGATGAACCAGCTCATGCTCCAGCGAAACGAGGTGTCGACCAGCTGGTTGTACTGCCCACGCTCCGACTCACCCGCGACCGCACCGAACCAGCCGACCATCATGTAGAACAGGATGGCAAAGCCTGCCAGCAGACTCCACGGACCCCATGCCGTATGGTTGACCGTGCCCACGGCACCAAAGCCGGCAAAGGCCATGGCGATCGAGCCGACCAGCGGCCATTGCGAGGGGGCCGGCACAAAATAGTGCGGGGCCGCGGCGTGGGTGCCTGCGCTCATCGAAGGATCTCCCTGAAAGTTCGAATCGTGTGACGGCGGCGCATCATGAGCCCACCGCTAGTTTGACCACCGTCAGCAGCCCGAAGACAAAGAGCACCGCCAGGGCGATGCCCACTCCGATGACCGCAAGCGGGTTGAGCCGGGCCATGTCCTGCTCATGGGCTCGGCTGCCGCGCACCCCGAAAAATGAAGCCGCTACGGCACCCACCGTCTCAAGCAGCGAGGCCTTGACCGGGACGGATGACACCGGGCGATTGGTCATCAGACGCCACCAGCCAAGCCGGACGCACGCGACTGAGGCGCGGCCCCGGAACCGACATCAAAGAAGGTGTAGGACAGTGTGATCGTGCTGACATCTGCCGGCAGGCGCGGGTCGATGACGAAGACCACCGGAAAGCTGCGGGTCTGACCGGCCGCCAGTGTCTGCTGACGAAAGCAGAAACACTCGACTTTGTGCATGTACTGCGCAGAAACCGCCGGGGCGTAGCTGGGGATGGCCTGCCCGGAAAGATCCTGCGAAGTGCCATTGACCAGCTCGTACGCTACGGTGACCAGTTCACCCGGGTGAACCTGCACGGAACGCTTCTCAGGCCGGAACTGCCACGCGCCGTAATGGTTGGCGTCCAGTTCGATTGTGACTGTCCGACTGGTGTCGACTTGCGTATTGCGCACCAGTTCACGCGCCGCGGGGTCGATCTTCGTGAGGGAGTTGATCCCTGTAATTTCACAGATCGCCCGATACAGCGGGACCATGGCAAAGCCAAATCCGAACATGAGCAGCACCAGCACCGAGAGCTTGCCCAGCGTCTGGAGTTTCAACCGAGTGTCTGTCGGGTGGGTCATGAGAAAAAGACGCGCTTGATGATGACCCCGGCGAAAAACGCGGCTGCGATGGACAGCAGCACCAGGGCGGTCCGCAGATTAGCGGGTCGCCTTGGTACGGATGGTTGCACCGGGCTCATCAACGAAGGTTCCGTCGGCGGCGCGTTCAGCGCACCGTGGGCGGGGTCTCGAAGGTATGGAAAGGCGCAGGCGACGGCACCGTCCACTCCAGACCCTCTGCATTTTCCCAGACCTGAGCCGTCGCCGGCTTGCCGCCCTTGATGCACTTCAGGATGGCGTACAGGAAGATCAGCTGCGACAGACCGAACCCGAACGCCCCGATGCTCGCGATGAAATTGAAGTCGGCAAACTGCATCGGATAGTCGGCATAACGACGGGGCATGCCAGCCAGACCGAGGAAGTGCATCGGGAAGAAGGTGATGTTGAAGGTGATCAGCGAGGCCCAGAAATGCAGCTTGCCGATCGACTCGTCGTACATGTGGCCGGTCCATTTGGGCAACCAGTAGTACGTGCCCGCGAACAGGGCGAAGAGCGACCCTGCCACCAGCACATAGTGGAAGTGAGCCACCACGTAGTACGTGTCATGCAGCTGGATATCGAGCGGCGCCACAGAAAGGATGATGCCGGTCAGGCCACCCATCGTGAACACGAAGATGAAGCCGATCGCAAACAGCATGGGCGTCTCGAAAGTCATGGACCCGCGCCACATCGTGGCCACCCAATTGAAGATCTTCACGCCGGTCGGCACCGCGATCAGCATGGTCGCGTACATGAAGAAGAGCTGCCCGGTCACCGGCATGCCTGTGGTGAACATGTGGTGCGCCCACACAATGAACGACAGGATGGCGATGGATGCCGTGGCGTAGACCATCGAGGAGTAGCCGAACAGACGCTTGCGGGCAAACGTGGGGATGATCTCACTCACGATGCCGAAGGCCGGCAGGATCATGATGTAGACCTCGGGGTGCCCGAAGAACCAGAAGATGTGCTGATACATCACCGGGTCGCCGCCGCCGGCCGCATTGAAGAACGAGGTGCCGAAATGTCGGTCGGTCAGCAGCATGGTGATAGCGCCTGCCAGCACCGGCATGACCGCGATCAGCAGGTAAGCTGTAATCAGCCAGGTCCAGACGAACAGGGGCATCTTCATGAGCGTCATGCCCGGCGCCCGCATATTCAGGATGGTGGTGATGATGTTGATCGAGCCCATGATCGACGAGGCGCCCAGGATGTGCACCGCGAAGATCGCCATGTCCATGCCGACACCCATCTGCACAGACAGCGGCGCGTAAAGCGTCCAGCCGGCTGCCGTGGCACCGCCCGGCGCAAAGAAAGAACCCACCAGCAGCAGTGCCGCAGGCGGCATCAGCCAGAAGCTGAAGTTGTTCATGCGGGCAAACGCCATGTCGGAGGCGCCGATCATGAGCGGGATCTGCCAGTTCGCGAAGCCCACGAAGGCCGGCATGATGGCGCCGAACACCATGATCAGACCGTGCATGGTGGTGAGCTGGTTGAACAACTCGGGCTGCACGTACTGCAGACCTGGCTGCATCAGCTCGGCACGAATGGTCAGCGCCAGTACGCCGCCCGAGATCAGCATGGCAAAGGCAAACCACAGGTACAGGGTGCCGATGTCCTTGTGGTTGGTGGCATACAACCAGCGACGCCATCCGTGCGGATGGTCATGGGCGTGGTCGTCGTGACCTGCGTGGTGATCCAGAACTGCGCTCATCGACTGCTCCTGCTCTCGAATACGGGTAAACGCTTTCGGTTAGGTCCGGGGCCCGCTTACTTGCGGGCGGCGCTGAAGTCTTTCGGCTGAACAATACTGTCGTCAGGCTTGTTGCCCCAGGCATTGCGGGTATACGTGGCCACGGCCGCGAGCTCCACGTCCGAGAGCTGCTTGAACGAGGCCATGGCCGTGCCCTGCTTGCCGTTGAGCAGCAAAGCAATCTGATCATCCTGCGGGCCGAGCACCAGCTTGGAACCGTCCAGCGCCGGGAACGCACCCGGTACGCCCTTGCCGGTGGCCTGATGGCAGGCCACGCAGTTGGATGCATAGACTTTCTGGCCGCGATCGACCAGATCGGCCTGCTGCCACTCCTTGGTCGGGTCGTCAGCCTTGGCAAGCATTTCCTTCTTGCGCTCATCGGCCCACTTGCGGAAATCCTCCTGGGATTTCACCTCGACCACGATCGGCATGTACGCATGGTTCTTGCCGCACAGCTCAGCGCACTGGCCGCGATAGGTGCCGACTTTCTCGGCTCGGAACCAGGTGTCGCGCACGAAGCCGGGAATGGCGTCCTGCTTGACGCCGAAGGCCGGCACCATCCAGGCGTGGATCACATCGCTGGCAGTGATCACCATCCGGATCTTCTGACCGACCGGTACCACCAGCGGCTGGTCGACTTCCATCAGGTAGGTCTCGGACTTGGGCGCACTGGAACCCAGCTGGGTCTGTTCGGGCGGCGTGGACAGCGTGGACAGGAACGACACCCCGGCGCCTTCGCCCTTGAGGTATTCGTAGCCCCATTTCCACTGATACCCGGTGGCTTTGATGGTCAGATCGGCCTGCGAGGTGTCTTTCTGCTCGATCACCATGCGGGTGGCCGGGATGGCCAGACCCACTACGATCAGGAACGGCACGACCGTCCAGGCGATTTCAACCGCCGTGCTTTCATGGAAATCGGCCGACTTGGCACCGCGCGACTTACGGTGTGCCCAGATCGAATAGAACATCACCCCGAAAACGGCGATGAAGATCAGCACACACACAACCAGCAGGAAGTTGTGAATCCACCACTGATCTTCGGCAATTCGGGTCACGCCGGGGCTGAGGTTGACTTGCTTGACCGCAGGGCCGCCGGGCATATCGCCCACCGCCCAGGCTGAGCCTGTCATCACCGCCGTTGCCGCCCCCATCAGAGCGGACCTGAGCTTCCCTGTCGTTGTTTTGTGTGGCCGCATGCTCGCACCGAGACCTTTCAAGATCGCATTCCCTGAAGCTGTGTCCTGAGCTCGTTCGCCAGACCCCGACGGTCGGATTCCGGTACAAATCGGCCCACTTCTATTCTTCTACCCGACGCCACCAGCCCGATGAGCTCGCGACGACGGCCTTGATACTCGACCCGGGTCCAGGCCGGGGTGCACTGCTGTTGCATCAACCGAGTGGCCCGACTGACTTCGACCGTCAGGCTCTCTGGACTGAGAGTGATGCGCTCGTAGTCTGCCGCATGCCGGGCATGGACCACAAATGCAACACCCAAACCCAGGACCTCAATCAGGGCAAACGGCAGCACCAGCCATGCACCAGACAAGGCAAACAAGGCTGCGATGGTGAGCGAAACCGCCACCAGCGAGCCGAAAATCAGAGCCAGCTGCCTGGGAGAGATTGAACAGTTCTGTCTGCTCAGCCACTCCTGTCGATGCGCAGACTCGACGCGAACCCACGGGTGCTGCATCGGAGAACACCACATCAGAAGATCAATGCACCGCAACATTATAGGCGTTGGCTGTTTAGGCCAGCAAGCCGACAGGGGCTTTAAAGCATCGACCCTGCTGTGACGGGCACAGGGTCAAGGCCGCGAGGTTGGTCGTGCAGGACGAAATTCGATCGGCGCATAGCCGTCGGCGCGCGGTTTGCGCGCTGCACACCACGCATGGCCATAAATCACTTCGAAGGTGATCGGCATGGGCGCGCCCGGCGCGTCAGACAGCCTCGCTGGTAAGGTTTCCAGCACGGCTGCACGTCGGCGCGGGGTGGCGAGGCCGCGGGCCCGGGTATGGCGGGCATCGCCGCCCAGTGCGCGCAGATCGGTGAACAGGGTGCTCGCGTCGCGCCAGGTAATGGTCAGACGCTCGGTATCCATGACAGGGTCGGCAAAGCCCGACTTCACGAGCGCATCGCCGATGTCATGCATGTCGGGCAGTTGCGGCAGAGCAGCACCCGCGCGGCGCAGCTCAACCAGCGTATCCACGCCCAGCGCACTGAACATCAGCAGGCCATCGGGGCGGATCACCCGGTGCCACTCGGCAATGGCGGCCGGCACATCGTCCAGCCAGTGCAGCATCAGGTTGGACCAGATCAGGTCGGCGCAGCCCGAGGCCAGCGGCAGCGCATGGGCATCTCCGGCGAGATAAGCGACCGGTGCTGTGCGCGCACCGGGACGGCCCGCGGGGGCAGCGGCGAACCGACCCATCAGGGTGCGCAGCCAGCCCGGATCGGCGGGGGCGCTCTGTTGCCGGGCGCGGGCCAGTCGCCGGACAGACAGATCGACGCCGATGCGCACCGCACCGGGCCAGCGCTCGCCCAGCCGCGCAAGACCCTGACCGAACCCGCAACCGAGATCGAGCATGCAGGCGGGCTCCAGGCGGATCAGCTCGAGGCGCTCAAGCATCCGCCCTTCAATTTCGCGCAGCAAAAAGTCGGCGGCAGCTGGGTGGCTGGAGCGGCGATCGAACTGACGCCGAACAGCCGAACGGTCTAGGTCTGAAGGCTCAGGCATGGCGCGCGCAGTATACGGGCGCAGTATCGTTGGCCATGCCCCGCAACCTGCGCACGCCTGGCCTGCCTGCATCCCATCGCATCCTGCTGGGTCAGTTGAACGCGCGCACGCGTCGGCACCTGGGGCGCTGGCTCGATCATCTGGCACCCAGGGCCTGCGCCCTGTGTGGCGCGGATCTGGCTGCAGGCGCCCTGTCCGGTGTGTGCATGGGTTGCCTGCTCGATCTGCCGGGCGCCACGCGTGCACGCTGTCCTCGCTGCGCGCTGCCGGTGGCCGATTCGCGCTGCCCGTGCACGGTCGACGCCTGGCCTCTTGATGCGGCCCTGGCGGTCGCCGAATACGCGCCGCCGCTCGACCGCCTTATTCATGCCCTGAAATTCGGCCGCCAACTTGCGCTGGCCCGTCCGCTAGGCGAGTTGCTGGCCACCGCCTGGCTGGGTCAAACCGACCCGCCTGCACTGGATTGCCTGATCCCGGTACCTCTGGGTGCCGAGCGGCTGCGCACACGGGG
>DGIT01000072.1:28808-37234 GCA_002386465.1 Burkholderiales bacterium UBA4615
CGGCGCCGCGACACACCCGAACAAAGCCGGCTCGATCTGGCGCAGCGGCGCGCCAACCTGATCGACGCCTTCGTGGTGCGCGGTCGGCTGGAGGGGTGTCGAGTCGGCCTGGTCGACGACGTCATGACAAGCGGCAGCACGGTCATTGCCGCGGCTCGGGCGCTCAAGGAAGCGGGTGCGCAGCGGGTCACGGCCGTGCTGGCTGCGCGTACCGGCTAAGCCTGAGCAGACAGGCCATGGCACTGCACACCGTCACCCGAGGCTGTCTTCAGGGCGTTGCGGGCACCAGTCGCAGTCGATGCTCGCCAACCCGCAGATCTCGCCATGCCGGCCCACGCCGGTCAGGTCCCGGGCCTTGCACTAGACTCGCGTCATGTTCCATGTCGTGCTCGTTCATCCGGAAATCCCTCCGAACACAGGCAACGTGATTCGCCTGTGTGCCAACACCGGCGCACAGCTGCATCTGGTCGAGCCGCTGGGGTTTAGGCTGGACGATGCGAAGCTGCGCCGGGCTGGCCTCGATTATCACGAATGGGCGCGCGTCCAGGTCCACCCGAGTTGGCAGGCGCTGATGCAGGCGCAGCAGCCGCCGGCGGATCGCTTGTTCGCACTGACCACCCGCGGCCAGCAGGGCGTGCACCAGCAGCGTTTTCAGCCGGGTGACTGGTTCGTGTTCGGATCGGAAAGCGCGGGGCTGCCCGCGCCGGTGCGCGAACAGATTGCCGCGTCCCGGCGGCTGCGTCTGCCCATGCGCGCAGGCAACCGCAGCCTGAACCTGTCGAATGCGGTGGCGGTGGTGGTATTCGAAGCCTGGCGTCAGTCAGGCTTCGAGGGCGCAACCTGACTCAGAACCCGTCGAACTTGGCAAAACCGGGCACGGGTTCGCGGTCGGTATAGAGGGTATTGATCAGCGCATCCGGGTCGGCCCATCCGAGCGACATGCCGCACACCAGCATCTCGTTGGACGGAATGCCCAGGTGCTCGGCAATGATGGTGTGGAAATCCAGGAACGCGGCCTGCGGGCAGGTGTCGAGGCCTCGGCCGCGCGCCGCCACCATCACGTTCTGGATGAACATGCCGTAGTCGAGCCAGCTGCCACGCTCAAGGATACGGTCGATGGTGAACATCAGGCCCACCGGCGCATCAAAGAACGCGTAATTGCGCCCGTGCTGCACGTGCGTTTTTTCAAAGTCGCCTTTGCCGATGCCCAGCATGCCGTACATGTCCCAGCCCACTTTGCGACGGCGATCGACGTAGGGCGACGTCCATTGCTGCGGGTAATAGGCATATTCGCGGCTGTGGGTTTTGGCGATCGCGGGGTCGTCGAAGGCGGCCAGAATCTTGCGGCTGAGCTCCACGCGCCGCTGGCCGGCCACGGCGTACACCTTCCAGGGTTGGGTGTTGGTGCCCGAGGGCGCGCGTGCGGCCACTTCGAGGATGTCGTTGACCGTCTCAAGTGGCACCGGTTTGGGCAGGAAGGCGCGAATCGAGCGGCGCGTCACCAGCGCTTCATCGGCGCTGGCACAGGGCGCATGGCGGGTCTTGGGGTCGAAACGCTTGGGATCGAACTGCATGCAAAGGTCTCCTCGGTTAGGTGCGTGTTGTTGAATGCGTGGTGCGGTGTCAGGTGCGCGGCGCGTGCAGGCCCAGGCGTGCCAGCGCCGCTTCGGGGGTATCAAAGCGCTCCATGACATCGATGTCGACTTGCGAGGCCAGCTCATGGGCCACGATATTGCGCAGGCACGCCACTAGCGGAGCGAAATAGCCGTCGTCATCGACCACCAGAATGGGTTTGTCGTGTTCGCGCAGCTGGCGCAGGGTGAGCACTTCGAACAATTCATCGAGTGTGCCCAGCCCGCCGGGCAGCGTCAGAAAGGCGTCGGACAGCTCGATCATGCGCTGCTTGCGCACCTGCATGTCGGTGACCACCTCGTTGCGCGTGAGGGCTCCATGGCCCACTTCGCGCGCCACAAGCGCGCTGGGAATGACCCCAATCACCTCACCACCGGCCTGCAGCGCCGCATCGGCCAATGCGCCCATCATGCCGACGCTGCCGCCCCCGTAAACCAGCGTGGCACCGCTGCGGGCAATAGCGATGCCGGTGCGTCGGGCGAGCTCGAGAAATCGGGGCTGCGAGCCCGCGCGCGCGCCACAGAACACACACACGGCCAGGCTGACACTTGAAACGCTATCGGGCGCAGGATGGAACGGCTCACTCATTGGGGGTTCGGCGCGGGGTTTTATCGCGGTTCGGTGCGGGGTTCGTTGTGATGTTCGGCGCGCGGCTCGCGGGCCAGCAGCGCGGCGACCGCTTCACGGGGTACGCGGCCCTCGAAGAGCACGGCGGACACCGCCTGCGTGATCGGAAGCTCGACACCCAATTGCCGGGCGCGTTCGCAGACCGCACGACAACAGGCCACGCCTTCGGCCACATGCCCCAGGGCGTTCAGGATGTCTGAGAGCGACTCGCCTCGGGCCAGCCGCAGGCCCACGGTCCGGTTGCGTGACAGATCGCCGGTGCAGGTAAGCACCAGGTCACCAAGGCCCGCCAGTCCGATAAAGGTTTCCGGGCGTGCACCCAGCGCGGCGCCGTACCGGCTGATCTCGGCGAGACCCCGCGTGAGCAGGGCCGCGCGCGCATTCATGCCCAAACCCAGTCCATCGGAGATGCCTGTGGCCACGGCCATCACGTTTTTGAGTGCACCCCCCACCTCCACACCCACGACGTCGGCTGTGCTGTAAATCCGCGCTGCCCCATGATGAAACGCCTGTACGGCGGCCTGCACGACCAGCTCATGCGTGGAGGCGACCGTGAGGGCCACCGGCAAACCGGCCGCCACTTCCTGGGCGAAACTGGGGCCCGACAGCGCGCCGGCGCGCGTCTGAGGCCATGCATCGGCCAGCACTTCATGGGGCAGCAGCCCCGATGCAGCCTCCAGCCCCTTGCACAGCCACAGCACCGGCGCCTGAGCCGACAGCGTCGCCAACTGCTGCGCCATGGAGCGCAGCCCTGCAACCGGGGTAGCCACCACGATGAGATCAGCCGCCTTCAGGGCATCGGTCAGGTCAGCGGTGGGTCGAACCGCGTCGCCCAGAGGCACGCCAGGCAGGTAGCGTGCGTTGGACTGATCGCGCAGCATGGCTGCAACGACCGCGGCATCGCGCGCCCACAAGCTCACGTCATGACGCTGCGCGGCGTGGCGGGCCAGGGCGGTGCCCCAGGCGCCAGCGCCCAGCATGGCCACGTTCATGGGGCAGACCGCGGCCGAGCCAATCGTTTCACCAGCCCCAGACCTCGGCGATACGGACCCAGCCTGAACCGCCCTCGCGGTGACGGACTTCAATCCATTCGGTGGAGGCTGATCCGGCTGCAGGGGTCGTTCGGACCAGCTCGAGCAGCACACCACGCTCAAGCTGCATGACCTCGACCGCGGTGTCCTGCGGCTGCTGGCGCACCGTGACCAGGCTGGTGGTGACAACGCTGCGCCGCTCGCCCAGATCGGTGCGCTCGACCCAGACCACATCGCCCGAGGCGTCGCGCACCTTGATCCAGGCACCCAGACTGGAGATGATTTCGACCGGCATGCCGCGGGGCGCAATGAATACCCGGCTGGCCTGGCGCGACGGTGCGTCGTACATGACGCTCGGGGCCACGATCGAACGGTACTCGGCCGCATCAACTGCGCCTGCGGCCAGCAGCACCACCGCGCACACCAGGCGCACCCCGCCACCCAGAGGGGCTGCGGCCGTGGCCGACAAGCGGTGAAACCCTCGTGCACAGGCACCCGAGCGTCGAAACATGCTCTGCAGCCTCAGTTGTTGCGACCCGTGACGATCAACCCGGGCGCCTGCTCACCGCCCTGCTGCTGCTGGGCAAGCTTTTGCTGATACAAGGCCTCGAAGTTGATCTCGGACAGGTGAATCGGCGGGAACCCCGCGCGTTGAATCACATCGGCAACGTTCGAGCGCAGATAGGGATAAATGACGTTGGGGCACACGACATTGAGCACCACGGGCATCTGCTCGGGCGGAATGTTGCGGATCTCGAAGATGCCACCCTGGCTCGCTTCGACCAGAAAGAGGACCTTGTCGCCGATCCGGGTGGTCACGGTCACGGTAACGGTCACTTCGTGGATACCGTCGCTCAGCTGCTCCTGAGCGCTGTCGAGGGAAATCTCGACCGCAGGCTGCTGCTGCTCCAGGAAAATCCTGGGCGCGCCGGGAATTTCCAGGGACAGATCCTTCAGGTACATGCGCTGGATCTGAAAAACCGGCTGCTGCGGGGGTACGGCGCTCATCAGGGAATCCTGTTCGGGGTGCGTGGAAAAGAAAACGGGTCGGCCGCAATGCTCAGGCCTGCAGCAGCGGCATCAGGCCGCCGGCCTTATCGAGTGCAGCCAGATCGTCAAAGCCACCGACATGCGTGTCACCGATATAAATCTGCGGCACGGTGCGACGCCCGGTACGCTCGATCATGCGGTCGCGCTCGTCGGGTTCGAGGTCGATGCGAATCTTGTCAATCTGCTGCACACCGCGCTGCTTGAGCAGGGCTTCCGCACGCACGCAGTACGGGCACACAGCGGTGGAATACATGACGACCTTGGCACTCATGGGGCCTCCTCGGCAACGTTCAGAGACGTGAAAGAGCAATCACTTGACGACGGGCAGCCCGGCCTGTTTCCAGCCGGCCAAGCCACCCTCCAGGCAGTACACATCGGATCGTCCGGCCTTGCGCAGGGCCGCGGCGGCCCGTGCGGCGCGGTTGCCGCCTTCACAGAGCACGACCAACGGCTTGCCCGCAGGCAGCTCGGCCACGCGCCGTTCAAGCTCGGCCACCGGAATGTTGCGACTGCCGTTCAGATGGCCGCCGGAGTATTCGTTGGCGTCGCGCACATCAAGCACGACCGCACCGTCATTGATCAGCCGGGTGGCCTGCAGAGTCCCGACCAGGGCCCCTGCACGCTGGCGGTTGATCATCGGCATCAGCAACATCGCGCCGGAAATCAGCGCAGTCGCCACCAGAAACACGTTGTCGATCAGGAATTTCACGCAGTGACCACAGCAGCAGGAAAAAGAGGGACGCTCGACACCTGGGGGCGACGCAGCGCACAGACGGGGCAGGCGGGGACCATGAGGACAGGCTCCCCGGCCCGCGGCACAGCGCACGGCGGAGACCGGCGCACGCAGCCCGCGATTATAGAATGGAAGATTACCTCCTACCCGATTCAGCGATCATGCCCCACACCCTTGTGCTGTTGCGTCACGGCGAAAGCCAGTGGAACCTCGAGAACCGGTTCACCGGCTGGACCGACGTCGATCTGACCCCCAACGGGCTGGTCGAAGCACGGCGGGCCGGGCAACTCCTCAAATCAGAGGGTTTCAGCTTCGACCTGTGCTACACCTCGATGCTGCGCCGGGCGATCCGCACCCTGTGGACGGTGCAGGACGAGATGGACCTCATGTGGCTGCCCGTCGTGCACTCCTGGCGGCTCAACGAGCGTCACTATGGCGCATTGCAGGGGCTGAACAAGGCCGAAACCGCCGCCAAATACGGCGACGAGCAGGTGCTGATCTGGCGCCGGGCCTATGGCATCGCCCCCGACCCGCTGCCTGCGGGCGATCCGCGCGAAGCCCAGGGTGACCCGCGCTATGCCCGTCTCAAGCCCGAGGAACTGCCGCGCACCGAATGCCTGCGCGACACCGTGGCCCGCGTGGTGCCGTTCTGGAACGAGTCGATTGCACCTGCCATCCGGGCGGGTAAACGGGTGGTCGTCGCCGCTCACGGCAACTCGCTGCGGGCCCTGGTGAAGCACCTGGACAATGTCTCCGAGACCGACATCGTCAACATGAATATCCCGACAGCCCGCCCGCTGGTTTACGAGCTTGACGATGATCTGCGCCCGCTTGGAAGCCGCTATCTGGGCGATGCGGCCGAGATCGAAGCGGCGATGGCGGCCGTGGCCGCCCAGGGCAAGGCCGCACGCTGAGCCTGCGCAAGCCGGACGTTCGGCCGCCCTTCGCGCAGCTGCACATTCAGTCCTGCCCCGACCGGCGGCAGGCCGTTCTGGCTTTGCGGCCGCACCGCACTGGGGATTGACGATTGCGCCCCCATTTGCCCGCGTATACTGATTTTCAACTTTCGCGGTCCTTGCCTCCAACATGAAGACTTCATTCAAGCCCCTGGCCCTGGTCGTGGCCGGTGCGGTCGCCGGCGTTCTGATCAGCCTGGGCGTCACGGCCGTCGCCCAGCGCGACGCGCGTACGGCCCTGCCGCTGGACGATCTGCGCCAGTTCACCGACGTGTTCGGCGCAATCAAGGCGTTTTACGTCGAGCCGGTCGAGGACAAGAAGCTCATCCAGGAGGCCATCAGCGGCATGGTGACTGGCCTGGACCCGCATTCGGCCTTCCTCGATGCCGAGGCCTTCAAGGAACTGCAGGTCGGCACGCAGGGCGAATTCGGTGGCCTGGGCATCGAAGTGGGCACCGAAGACGGTTTCGTGAAGGTCATCTCGCCGATCGAAGACACCCCTGCGTTTCGTGCCGGCGTGAAGGCTGGCGATCTGATCGTCAAGATCGACGAAAAACCCACCAAGGGCATGCCGCTCAATGATGCGGTCAAGCTCATGCGCGGCAAGCCCAAGAGCACAGTCACCCTCACGCTGTCACGCAAGGGTGAAACCCGGCCCATCATCGTGCAGCTCGTTCGCGATGTGATTCGCGTGCAGTCGGTGCGCTCCAAGTTCATCGAGCCGGGCTACGCGTATGTGCGGCTGACCCAGTTCCAGGAGCTGACGGTCGACAACATGGCCAAAGCGCTCAGCAACTTCGACAAGCAGGGCCCGGTGAAGGGCCTGGTGCTCGATCTGCGCAACGATCCGGGTGGACTGCTGCATGGTGCCGTCGGCGTCTCGGCCGCGTTTCTGCCCGCCAAGACGCTGGTGGTCTCCACCGACGGTCGCACCGAAGACGCCAAGCGCAAATACATCGCAAGCCCGGAGGATTACGTGCGCGGCGGTCGGGACGACCTGATCTCCAAGCTGCCCGCCTGGGTCCGCACGGTGCCCATGGTGGTGCTCGTGAACGCAGGCTCGGCCTCGGCGTCGGAAATCGTCGCCGGCGCGCTGCAGGATCACAAGCGTGCCATCGTCATGGGCACGCAAACCTTCGGCAAAGGCTCGGTGCAGTCCATTTTGCCGCTCACCAACAACACCGCCATCAAGCTCACCACCGCGCGCTACTACACGCCGGCTGGCCGTTCCATCCAGGCCAAGGGCATCACCCCTGACCTGATCGTCGAGGAAACCGCCGAGGGCGACATCAGTTCGCAGTTCCGGGTGCGCGAAGCCGACCTGACCCGCCATCTGTCCAACGACAAGGATCGGGAAGACAAGCCGACGGTGCCTAAGCCCACCGATGCGGCCGCCATCGACAAGCTCAAGGACCGTAAGCCGATCGAATTCGGATCGGTCGAAGACTTCCAGTTGCAGCAGGCCATGAACCAGCTGAAGGGTCAGCCGGTTCAGGTGGCCAAGACGGCCCCAGCCACCGAGGCCGCTGCAGCCGACACCACGTCCAGGTCCGGGGCGGCCAAGAAGTAAGTCCCGGTTAGCGGCCGCACCACTCAGGTCAGGCGCAGCATATGGACGACGCACAGCTGCTGCGCTACAGCCGCCACATCCTGCTCGACGAGATTGGTGTCGAAGGGCAGGAGCGGCTGCTCGGTGCCACCGCTCTGGTGGTCGGTGCGGGTGGTCTGGGCTCGCCCGCCGCTTTGTACCTGGCCTGTGCCGGCATCGGGCGGATCATCCTGGCCGACGGCGATACGGTCGATCTCACCAACCTGCAGCGCCAGATCCTGCATCGCGACGATCGGGTTGGCCAATCCAAGGCGCTTTCCGGGCGACACAGCCTGCTGGACATGAATCCGGGCATCCGGGTGGACGCGGTCACCACGCGTCTGGAGGGCACAGCCTTGCAGGACGCAGTGGCCAGTGCATCGGTGGTCCTCGACTGCTGCGACAACTTCACCACCCGGCATGCGGTGAATCGCGCCTGTGTGCACGCCAAGGTGCCGCTGGTATCGGGCGCAGCGATCCGCTTCGACGGGCAGCTCGCAGTGTTCGATGCCCGCCGCGCCGACTCCCCCTGCTACCACTGCCTGTTTGCCGAAGAAGGCGAGACCGAAGCAGTGCAGTGCGCCACGATGGGCGTCTTTGCGCCGCTCACCGGCATCATCGGCACGATGCAGGCAGCCGAGGCGCTGAAAATCGCGGGGGGATTCGGTACGCCCATGACGGGTCGGCTGCTGCTGCTTGATGGCCGTGCCCTGGACCTGCATACCGTGAAGGTGCCGCGCGACCCGAACTGTGCAGTGTGCGGCCAGGCGCCCCACCCGAGCAGCTGACCGCGCGCGCCCGGGCATCGC
>DGIT01000037.1 GCA_002386465.1 Burkholderiales bacterium UBA4615
GAGTTTGCGCGGCTGAACATGACTTACACGGTCACCAGCAAACGCAAGTTGCATGAGCTGGTGCAAAGCGGCGCAGTGGATGGCTGGGACGACCCGCGCATGCCCACCCTCGTGGGCCTGCGTCGGCGCGGATTCACGCCAGAGTCCATCCGGCTGTTCTGCGAACGGATTGGCGTGTCCAAGGCCCATCAGTGGGTAGAGCCGGCCGTGCTCGAACAGGCCTTGCGTGACGACCTGGACGCCCGCGCAGCGCGCGCCGTGGCGGTCCTGGATCCGCTGAAGCTGGAGCTGGTCAATTTCCCGGAAGCACTGGACGAGCCCTGCAGCGCCCCAGTTCATCCGCATCAACCCGAACGGGGGCAGCGGCATTTCGCCCTGACCCGTGAACTCTGGATTGAACGCGAGGACTTTGCCGTCGAGCCGCCCAAGGGCTTTTTCCGGCTGTTCCCGGGCAATCGGGTGCGACTGCGTTACGGCATGGTCATCGAATGCACAGGCTACGAAGCCGATGCAGACGGCCGGGTCACCAAGGTGCTCGCCACGGTCTTGCCCGACTCCAAGTCAGGCACGCCTGGCGCTGACCAGTACAAGGTCAAGGGCAACATCCACTGGGTGTCGGCGCGTCACGGGATTCAAGCCGAAGTGCGCATGTACGACCGACTGTTCACGGATCCGCACCCGGACGGCGGTGATCGGGACTACCGCACTTGCCTGAACCCTGCTGCAAAGCGCGTGGTGCAGGCGTTTGTGGAGCCCTCACTTGCAGCAGCACAGGCTGAATCGCATTTCCAGTTTGAACGGCATGGCTACTTCGTGGCCGACAAGCTGGACCATCACGCCAGTCACCCGGTGTTCAACCTGGCCGTGACGCTGAAAGACTCCTGGGGCAACGCCAAGAAATAGTCTGAACCGGAGGGCACTACGGCATCGCGTTGCCGTCGTGGGCCTCAGCCTCGGGCAATCGGCGCCTTAGCCCCCCAGCGCTTCGTCCGACACAAACGGGTTGCTCTGACGCTCGTCGCCAAACGTGGACATCGGGCCATGCCCAGGGACGAAGGCGACGTCGTCGCCCATGGGCCACAGCCGCTGCACGATCGAGTCGAGCAGTTGCTGATGATTGCCGCGCGGAAAATCGGTCCGACCGATCGAACCCTGAAACAGCACGTCGCCCACCACGGCCAGACGGCTCGGTTCATGGAAGAACACCACATGCCCCGGGGTGTGGCCCGGGCAGTGCGCGACCTGCAGATCGACATTGCCAAAATGCACGGTGTCGCCCTGCTCGAGCCAACGGTCCGACTCGAACGCTTCGAGATTGCCTAAGCCATACCGTTTACCCGACTCAGGCAGCTGGTCGATCCAGAATTTATCGTCGCGATGCGGCCCCTCAATCTTCACGCCATGGCGACGCGCAAATTCCGCCGCCTGCCCGCAGTGGTCAATATGCCCGTGCGTGAGCAGTACCTTTTCCAAAGTGGCGCCGGTTGAAGCCAGGGCTTCATCGATCTGATCCAGATCGCCGCCCGGATCGATGGCCACGGCTTTGTCGCTGGTCTCATCAATCAGGATCGAGCAGTTCTGCTGGAAAGGCGTGACGGGAACGATCATCAGTTTCATACAAACCACCTGTTCAATGAGCCGCCGCCGGCCGGGGACCCCAGGCATGCGCCAGCAAGGCCTGCAGCGGCACGATGCGCAACGCCGCTTCATGGGTGGCCTCCAGCACCACGGGCGGAGCAACCCCGGCCTCGAAGGCCTCCAGCCAGCGCGAGGCGCACACACACCAGCGATCGCCAGCCTTCAATCCCCGGAAGCGGTACTCCGGACGCGGTGTGCTCAGGTCATTGCCCTGCATGCGGCTGTATTCAAGAAACGCATCGGTGACGCGCGCGCATACCGTATGGCTACCCAGGTCATGGGGCCCGGTCTGGCAGCAGCCATCGCGAAAAAAACCAGTGAGCGGGTCGAACGAGCAGGCCTGCAGAGGACCGCCGAGAACGTTCAGACTGTTCAGCGTAGAAGATGTGTCCGGCACCGTGACATCCAGTTCAAACGGGGGTTGCGAAGGGACGCGTCACTCGGGAACGGGTCACTCGCCTGAATCGACCAGTTGATCCAGCACCCGCTGCGAGCTGTCTTCAACACGCAGCCGCACCGGCAGCATCTGCTGATCGTACCCCAGCCACAGATCGATTTTCGGATCGCGGCTGCCAGCAGGCGGCGGGCGGTGCAGATGCAAGGCGCGCATCGGTGAACCAGGCACCATCAACACCTCATCGCCCACCACCTGGAATCGCTCAAGCCGCATGTCACGCAGCGAGGCCACAGGCACCACCACCTCTTGCCCTGGCGCAAACGCGGCCGGTTGGGCGCGGGCCATGAGGCCCAGCTGATAGAACACACTGAGCCGGTCCTGAATGCCGCGGGGCACATTGAGCGGCGCGGCCCCTGGCGGGAGCAGCTGCGACGCCTCGGGGTCAAAGCCCACTGAACGCACGGCGCTCCTGCCGCGGCTTTCAGCGTAACGCAGCGGCACGAGACCGCTTGGCCCCATCGTGCCGCTGCTGATCTGGGTCAGGGTGCCCGAATAGACCAGCGAAATCAGACCCTCGGCCTCGCCCTCGGTTCGTACTTCGTACTGGTCACCCTCGACGGTCAGGCGATAGCGAATGCGCGCCACCGACTGCTTGCCTTCAAAATCGCCCCAATAGACCTTGAAGCGACGCGCATGCGAACCCGACAAGGGCGGCAGCGCCGGGAAAGCTGAGGGATCGCCCGCCAGGCCTGATGGCAGCGACGCCACAGGTTGCGACGGCATTTCTTGAGCCGGCTCCTGGCTTGGCACAGCAGGCTGCTGACGATCCAGGACCGACTGCGAAACGCTCGCTTGCGACGTGGCCGATGCGTCGATCGCGGCCTGCCGCGTCGGATCACTCTGGTCGCTGTGGGCATGCGCGTCGCTCGACTCGCTCTGGCTCACCTGACTGCGGCTCTCCTCGTCGGGAGACGGTTCTTCAGTGGGGCCAGAGGGCTGCGTCGATACCGCCGCCCAATCGACTGCACCCGACTGCCTGACCGGCACGGGCGCAGGCCTGCTCATGGCGGGTCTGACCGTGACGGTCGCCTGCAGTGTACGCACGGGCTGAGCGTCTGGAGCAGCCACAACAGGCCTGGGCGGTGGCAACAGACTGACCTCGGTCACGCGTCGCTCCGGCTGGACCGGATCGTTGAGCATCGGGCGCATACGGCCCGCCAGACCGCCCAGCAGCATCGCGTGCAGGCCGAGCGACAGCACACACAGCCCCGTGGCAAGTAACCAGCGCCGTGCGCGTCGGCCTGAAAGCATCCCACCGTCCATGCGCGATGCTACCGCCGCGCGGGCGCGGACTGTGCGATGCCCATCGACGCGGCCCTTCCAGACTGCCCTTTCCCGTTAACGGACGCGCCATAGGTGTTGGTTGGCTTTACACCACCCCGGGGTTTGACCCCCCTCGTTCGGATGTCACTGAACTTAACTATGTGAATTGCATCACCTTCCTCAAGGCGGCCCAAAGTTTGCTGACAGTTCTGTGACATGAAACTGACCCTTGAACGCCTTGGCAGATGGCTGCCGGTTCCGGTCCTGGCCCTCGATCGGATGCCAGGACGCCTGATCGGACTCAGCCTGGGAGCCTTCGTCATCGTACGCACCGACTACGCCGACGATCACCCCACGATCGTCCATGAACTGGAGCATTGCAAACAGTTCTGGCGCGGCGGTCTGGTGGTTCATATGGTGCGTTACTACACCAGTCAGCACTATCGACTGCGCACTGAGCTTGAAGCCTTTCGGGCCGAACTGGCTGCCTGCAGCGAGGAGGTTCGTGAGCAGCGACTGGAGGAGTCAGTCCGCGTTCTGTCAAGTTGCTATCAGATCGGCCACGATGCCGACACTTGCCGCAGGATGCTGACTGTTGATGCCAGGCTTCCGGTTGAAGCGGCACTGGCCTGTCTGCGACATGACATGCCGCAGGGCCACAGCCCCAAACCCGCAGCAGCGTCTCTCGTAGCCGCCCGGTCGGCACCGCCCGAAACAGCCGTCTGAAGTACAGAACTGAAGCCTTGGATAGAAGCCCGGTTTCAAAGCTCAGACCCAGGACCGTCGCGAGCTGAGAACCCGCTCTTGCGCTGACGCGCTCCTCGCTTAGCGCAGGAATATCGGTGCGTCGGACAACTCGTTCGTATTGCGGCGCGTCCCGTTCGTAGGAAATGCACGCGCCAGCGCATCATTAAGTACCGCGATCGCGCGGATCACCCCCTCCACCGGCCGCTGCTTTGCGCAAGCCTCCGACACCAGGTCACAGACCTCCTGCCAGACTGCATCATCGATCCGGGCATCGGCTCCCCGGTCCGCCACCAGTTCCACCGCATGATCGGCCCAGAGCACGTAAATCAGCACGGCATTGTTGGCTTCGGTGTCCCAGAGCCGAAAGTGCGAGAACACATCGAGCGCACGCGCACGCGCATCGACCTCCTTCCACAGCTCCGAAGTGTTGAGCGATGACTCGACCGCGAATCGGATTTCGGCATGGTGGCGCTGCTCGCCTTCAAAGATCGCATGCTCGATGGCCAGAAAATCAGCCCGCGAGATGGCTCGGCTGACATGAGCCGGACCGATCCACATGTGCTGGATCCACCGGAAGATGCCGAACAGTCGACTCGGGCGCCGTCCGCCGGTGCGAGTCAGCCCGCTTTCGCGATCACCAGTCACCTGAGGCTCCTCCGCCGCCGAAGCCGCCACCCATACCCCCTCCAAAACCACCACCGCCACCGAAGCCGCCACCGCCCCCGCCAAACCCCCCGGGGATGAAGATCGGACCGCCCTGGCGGTAGGTGTGTGGGCCGACCCGACGCAAGCCACCGCCCGGGCCTCCGCCACGTCCGCCCCCCATGACAAGAATCAGTGCCGCGACCGCAATGCCAACCGCTGCGCCCAAGGGGGTGGAAGCCAGCGCAGCCGCCGCGGACAACCCCGCACCGCCTCCGCCCAGGGCTGCACCGATGAAACGCCCGAGGACCTGCGACATGACCAGACCCACCACGAACGACATCAGAATCAGCGGCAGCACACTGCCTTCAACTTCAACCGTATTGCCGTGGCCGGGCTGCCAGGGTGCGGGCAGTTCCTCGCCACCAATCCGCTTGCCCAGATCCGCCACGGCGGCCTGCAGTCCACCGAAAAAATCGCCATTGCGAAACTTGGGTGAAATGGACTCGACGATGATGCGCTTGGCCACCGCATCGGGAATGGCGCCCTCCAGCCCATAGCCCGCTTCGATGCGTACCTTGCGATCGTTTTTCGCAACCACGATCAGCACGCCATCGTCGATTGCCGTGGCGTTCTTGTTGCCGCTGTCGCGCTGCGCGGCCACGCGCCCACGACCGAGCTTCCAGGCTTCAGCCACCCGCATCGAGTAATCCTCGATCACCTCGGGCTGAGTGGTGGGTACGATCAGGATCGCAACCTGCGATCCCTTGGTCTGCTCAATTCCAGCCAGCGTGGCTTCAAGCTGCAGTTTTTGCTGCGGCGCCAGCGTGCCGGTCAGGTCGGTGACACGCGCCGTCAGCGCGGGAACCGCTACAAACTGCTGCGCCCAGGCCGGGCACGCCGCGGCCAGAAAAATGAGCCAGAAGGCCACCCAGCCAAAAACCGGGTGGGCCGACCAGGCGCGCGAGCTGACGTTCATCCAGAGATCCGGGGCACGGGGAGCAAGGGGTGCAGAGCCATCAGGCACATTGCGAGCCTGCTGACTTCGCCATGGTCATCCGAGCGATGCAGCCTCCGGATGACCCATGCCCCGTCAGCCTTACTTGGAGCCTGCGGGTGCGGCGGCCGGCGCGCCGAAGTTGACCGTGGGCGCCTTGGAGATTTCGCGCTCGTTTTCCACGGCGAACTGCGGCTTGTCCTTGTAGCCAAAGATCATGGCGGTCAGATTGACCGGGAACTGGCGCACCATGACATTGAAGTTCTGAATCGCTTCGATGTAGCGCTTGCGGGCCACCGTGATGCGGTTCTCAGTGCCTTCGAGTTGCGCCTGCAGCTCGCGGAAATTCTGATCCGACTTGAGCTGCGGGTAGTTTTCCGACACCACCAGCAAACGCGACAGGGCACTGCCCATGTCCTTCTGGGCCGCTTCGAACTGTTTCAGGGAGTCGGGGTTCGACGGATCCACCTTGATCTGCCCCACGCGCGAGCGGGCCTCGGTGACCTGCGTGAGCACGTCCTTTTCCTGATCGGCATAACCCTTGACGGTATTGACCAGGTTCGGGATCAGGTCGGAGCGGCGCTGATACTGGTTCAGGACCTCGGACCAGGCCGATTTGGTGGCCTCATCGGCGACCTGGATGTTGTTGTACCCGCACCCGGACAAACCGAGCGCAATGGCAACCACCCACAGCATGCGTTTGACTGACACGAGTAAAACTCCCTTGACAAAGAGTGGCCGGCAGGCCGACGGGGCGAACCATACCGCATTCATTCACCCGAAGTTTTGCATCAGTGTGCCGAAACGATGTCACAGGCGGACCCAGAAAATCCATGCACTTGCGTGTGCTCAGGAACCGGTGAGGGCTGTTCAGGTGCGTGCACCTGCCGTGGCCGACAGTCGATGGGCAAACTGCTTGCGGAACTTCGCCACTTTGGGGCCCACGACCATCATGCAATAGCCCTGGAACGGATTGCGTGCGAAATAGTTCTGGTGATAGTCCTCGCCGGGCCAGTACTGGGGCGCAGGCGCCACCTCGGTCACGATCGGGTCGTCCCAGACCCGCTGACGCTCCAGTTCCATGATGAGTGCCTGCGCTGCAGCCGCCTGCTCATCCGAATGGGTAAAGATCACCGACCGATACTGCGAGCCGATGTCGTTGCCCTGCCGGTTCAGCGTGGTGGGGTCATGGATCGCGAAAAAGATCTGCAGGACGTCCCGGTAACTGATCCGCTGCGGATCGAAGTCGACACGCACCACTTCCGCATGGCCGGTTTGCCCGCTGCACACCTGCTCATAGGTCGGGTTGATCACAGCACCGCCGGCGTAGCCCGAGTGCACTGCAGTCACACCTTCCACTCCCAGATACACCGCCTCCAGGCACCAGAAGCACCCCCCACCCAGCGTGGCTGTTTCGATCATGACGCCATCCCCCTGAAAATCTGTCCGATGCGTGCGACCGATGGTACCAGCCGACCTCGGGTCCGACCCTGGATGCTTCGGGCGCTCACGCACCTCGACGTTCGCTCACCCTTTAGCCGGATCGTCAGCAAGGCCGGCGCGCTCCACACCGCATAGAATGGCGGGCTGGGCTGTCGCACGCTGAGCGCGCGGCGCTCGCAGACCTGCCTCACAGACTTTCCAGGAACCATCACATGAACGCACCCGACTCCGCGCGCGGTCTGAAAGCCGCCTTCAAGTGGGATGACCCGCTGCTGCTCGACGCCCAACTGACCGACGACGAGCGCATGGTGCGCGAAGCCGCGGCCGCCTACTGCCAGGACAAGCTGGCACCCCGCGTGGTGCAGGCCTTCCGCCACGAGCAGACCGATGTCGAGATCTTCCGTGAAATGGGGGCCATCGGTCTGCTGGGCCCCACCATTCCCACCGAATACGGCGGCCCGGGCCTGAACTACGTGAGCTACGGACTGATCGCACGTGAAGTGGAGCGCGTCGACTCGGGCTACCGCTCGATGATGAGCGTGCAAAGTTCGCTGGTCATGCTGCCGATCTTTGAATTCGGTACCGAGGCGCAGCGGCGCAAATACCTGCCCAAGCTCGCCAGCGGCGAATGGATCGGCTGCTTCGGACTGACCGAACCCAATCACGGCTCCGACCCGGGCAGCATGGAAACCCGTGCCCGGCGCACCGCCGACGGCTGGTCGCTCACGGGCGCGAAAATGTGGATCTCCAACAGCCCGATCGCCGATGTGTTCGTCGTCTGGGCCAAATGCCAGGGCGGTGATTTCGATGGCCGCATCAAGGGCTTCATCCTTGAAAAAGGCATGAAGGGACTGTCGGCACCGAAGGTTCAGGGCAAGGTGGGCCTGAAGGCCTCGATCACCGGCGAGATCGTCATGGACGATGTGTGCGTGGGCGACGAGCAGCTCATGCCGGGCGTCGAGGGTCTCAAGGGACCATTCACGTGCCTGAACAGCGCGCGCTATGGGATCGCCTGGGGCGCGCTGGGCGCAGCTGAGGACTGCTGGCACCGTTCACGCCAGTACGTGCTCGACCGAAAGCAGTTCGGTCGCCCGCTGGCTGCCAACCAGCTGATCCAGAAAAAACTGGCCGACATGCAAACCGAGATCACGCTGGGTCTGCAGGGCTGTCTGCGCCTGGGCCGCATGAAGGATGAGGGCAGCGCGTCGGTGGAAATCACCTCGATCATGAAGCGCAACTCGTGCGGCAAAGCGCTCGATATCGCCCGGCTCGCCCGCGACATGATGGGCGGCAACGGCATCTCCGACGAGTTCGGCGTGGCCCGCCACCTGGTCAACCTCGAGGTGGTCAACACCTACGAAGGCACGCACGACATTCACGCACTTATCCTGGGCCGCGCACAGACCGGCATCCAGGCATTCAGCTGACCCACAGGAGACCCATCATGGCTTCATCGAGAGAATTTTCCGGACGCCGTGTCCTGGTTGCAGGCGGCAGCCGCGGCATTGGTCGTGCCATGGCCATTGCCTTTGCGGAACAGGGCGCTGCCGTCTCGATCTGCGCACGCGGCGCCGACACGCTTGAATCCACCCGCGCTGAACTCGCCCGCCACGGCGTGGCCACGCATGCCATGGTCTGTGATCTGGGCCAGGCGGCTCAGATTGAAGCCTGGGTGGCTGCAGCCGCGGCCACCCTCGGCGGCATTGATGTGCTGGTGAACAACGCCTCGGCCTTCGGTGGCGGCGATACCGAAAAGGGCTGGACCGACAGCCTGGACGTCGATGTGCAGGCGGTGGTGCGTGCTTCCCGTGCCGCTCTGCCCTTTCTGGTCAAAGGCCAGTCGCCCTCGATCATCAACATTTCTTCGATCTCGGGTCTGCGTCCATCCACCCGCACCGCCGCCTACGGCGCTGCGAAAGCCGCCGTCATTCACTACACCGGCAGCCAGGCCGCCATGTATGCGCGCCAGGGCGTGCGGGTGAACTGCATTGCGCCAGGCTCGATCGAATTCCCGGGCGGTGTGTGGGCCGAGCGCAAGGTCAGCACACCTGCGCTCTACCAGGGCATCCTCGCCAGCATTCCCTTCGGCCGACTCGGTACCGCAGAAGAAATCGCTGAAGTCGCCACCTTCCTGGCATCGTCGCGGGCCCGTTGGGTCACAGGTCAGACGATCGCAGTGGACGGCGGCCAGATGCTCGGCGCCTGACGGTGAGCGCTTCCGGTACCGCCCCCGGCCCGGCAGGCGGCGGTCCGGACAGCCTTGCGCGTGCGCGCAAGGTGGTCATCGGCCTGATGCCGGTGAATTTCCTCTACGCGATCGACCAGTCGATGGTGCCGGTTGCGCTGCTGAGCATCGGCCAGGAGCTGGCCGATCTGCCGCTGATTGCCTGGGTCATGGCGGGCTATCTGGTAGCCGGCACGATCGCCACACCCATCTACGGCAAGTTGTCCGACCTCTATGGCCGGCGGCGCATGCTGAGCATCGCCATTCTGATTGCATTCGCAGGCACGCTCGCCTGCTCGCTGGCCGTCTCGATGCCCATGCTGGTGAGCGCACGCGTGGTGCAGGGGCTGGGTAGCGGTGCAGTCTTTGCGCTCGCCCAGGCTGCTGTAGCCGACTTCGTTTCAGGCCCCGAGCGAGGCCGGTTTCAGGCGTATTTCTCGGGTGTCTTCGCCACATCAGCCCTGGTTGCGCCGCTGCTGGGCGGTTTTCTGACCGAGCACCTGTCGTGGCGGGCCATCTTCGTGCTGAATCTGCCGATCGCGCTCCTGTCACTGTGGCTGGTGCGACGGGTGCTCCCTGCACACGCCGCACGCACGGCGGGTGATGCCCGCATCGACTGGCTGGGTGCCGCGTTGCTGGCTGCAGGTCTGGCCACTGTGCTGATTGCACTCACGCGCGTGGGCCAGGGTGCCGGTTGGCTCGGCACCTCTACGCTGGTGCTGCTGGCGATCGGCTCGGCCTTGCTGGGCCTGTGGGGATGGCGCGAATCCGACGCCCCTCAGCCGATCGTGCCGCTCACGCTGTTTCGAAACCGTGTGGTCCTGAGTTGCTGCCTGATTACGGCATTCAATTTTTTTGTGCTGATCGGCACGACGGTGCTGCTACCGCTCTTCATGCAGACCGTGGGCGCAGCGCGGCCTGATGAAGTGGCGGTGCGATTGATCGCGCTGACACTGGCCGTGCCTGCAGGCGCCTTTACGGCCGGGCGGATCATGATGCGCACCCGCCATCTGGGCCGACTCACCGCCCTTGGATGCGCGCTCTCGGGTCTGGCCCTGATCGCCCTGGCCTGGGCGATGCCCAAGGCCGGGATGGGCCTCGCAGCCCTCATGATCCCGCTGGGCGTAGGACTGGGCCTGACGCTGCCGGTGGTCATGGTGGTGGCACAGATGGAAGTCGGCCCGGCCATGACCGGTGTGGTCACTGCCACGGTGTCTTTTTTCCGCTCGCTGGGCGGTGTCGTCGGGATTGCGGTGCTGACCTCGATCGTGCTCGCTGCAGCCAAAGGCGGCGCCATCACGGCGGCAGACCCCACAGCCCTGCGCGAGGCTTTCAGTCTCGCCTTTGTCATGGCGGGTTGCGTTTCATTACTGGGTGCGGCCTTGGCCATCAAACTGCCCTCGCTCATGC
Organism: Burkholderiales bacterium UBA4615; assembly: GCA_002386465.1. Classification (GTDB taxonomy): domain Bacteria; phylum Pseudomonadota; class Gammaproteobacteria; order Burkholderiales; family Burkholderiaceae_E; genus UBA4615. The sequence goes on from DGIT01000037.1 coordinate 10,822, forward strand.
CGAAGACACGCTGACAGCGCGAGCCGATACCGACTCAGGCGCCGATTCAGGCTAGGCCGCGCCAGCCTGGCCCTTATTCAGTCGATCGCGGCGGTACCAGGCGCGACTTGCGACGCACGATGGTGACGGTGGGCGGCGGGGCTACGTTTCTGAGCGGCGGCGATGCCGGCAATTCGACATCCGGATCGGTGCGCGGCATGTCGGCCGGATCCCAGGCGCGTCGCTCATAGGAGGGCGCCCGATCCGAGCGCACAGGGGGCCCTCCTTCGGTACGCCGTGGCGCACCGACACCCGGACGCCGCGGGCGCTGCGCAGTGGCCTGCTCGATGGTACTGATCGCATGGGTATAGATGACCATGGCGCCCTGCTGCGTCTCGAGCAAGAGCGTGTGGACATCGAACGACCGGATACGACCCGTAAACCGCGTGCCGCTGAGCAGATAGACATGCACCGGCGAGCGCTCACGCCGATAGCGATTGAGCTGCAGAAATTGGCGACTTTTCGGATCGGCCGGAATTTTCACGAGTCAGTCTCAGAACACGGTGCAGGACGACACAGGCCTGGTTCGGCCAGGATCACAGAGATTCAACAGATCGGCTCAGCGATGCCAACGACGCCAACGACATGGCGACCCGCTCATGCGCCGCGCACCGCAGATCCTGGCCAACGCAGCGCGCCCCGAAACGAAGAAGGGCCGTTGCCCGTACCATTGTAGACGCCTGCGCAGTCCGAAAGAACCTCGCAGGGTTCGGTATCCGGTCAGCGCTTTCCGGCCGGCAGGACGCGCTTCAATGTGATGACACGACCTCGGCGCGGCAGTCGCTGCCCAGGACTACGCGACTTGAGGGCACCGGCGTACGTTCACGCACCGCCTCACCCACCATGAGAACCACCGGCCGCTCATCGATCGTGAGACCGTCGCGGGCCAGTCGAGTCAGATCGGTGCGCTCAATGGATTGCTGCAGCCATGACGCAGCACGCACTGCGACCACTGGCGTGTGCGCCGCAAAGCCTTGCCCCAGCAATGTCCGCGCGCAGGCTTGCGCCATGCGACCGGCCATGTACAGAACCACGGTAGCCGCCGGGTCAAGGCCGCGCGCCCATTGCCCGTCACCCTGTTCGCCTCGCCCGATGCGTGGTGTCACGATCTGTACGGCCCGCGCAACTCCACGGCGGGTCAGCGAATGGCCGGCCGCCGCAGCCGCCGCACTGGCCGAGGTGATCCCGGGCACGATTTCCCAGGGGATGCCCGCTGCGTCGAGCGCATCGATCTCCTCGTCCAGCCGACCGAAGACACCGGGGTCACCGCCCTTCAGGCGCACCACCACAGCGTTCCTGCGCGCCGCATCGATCAGTGCGCGATCGATAGTCGCCTGCGGCATCGCTGCGCCTTCGCAACGCTTGCCCACAGCCACATGCGTGGCGCCCGGAGCCCATTCGAGTAGCGCCTCGGTCATGAGGGCGTCGTGCAGCACGATATCGGCCTGCGCCAGCACCCGAATGGCGCGCACGGTCAGCAGATCGGCAGCACCGGGGCCGGCACCGACGAACCACACCTTTCCGGGGGGGCGCGACATCATCAGGCCGCCACAAGCCGGCGACGGCGAAACAGCGGCAGCGGCTCGTCGGTCGCAGCCTGATAGCGCACGCTGAAGTCCATGAACGCACGCAGTGCAGCCGGCGCATCCTGATCGGCCCGCAGCGCAAAGCTGTCGAAGCCGCAGCGCGCCATCAGGAACAACTGATCGCGCAGCACATCACCCACTGCGCGCAGTTCGCCCTGCCAACCCAGACGCTCACGCAGCAGACGCGCCGTGGAATAGCCGCGGCCATCGCTGAACCTGGGGAAATTCACCGCGATCAGCGCAAACCGGTCCAGCTGCCCGGCCAGCGCCATCACATCGTCAGGTGGCGACAGCAACAGGCCCAGCCGTCCACGGTACGCGCTCCAGACGGCCGCGCGCTCACGCCATTCATCCAGCGGGATCAGCACATCGGCGTCGGCAGGCAACGCGCCCGCATCGCCATTGAAGACCTGCCAGCCGTCAGGCCGCAGCCCGTTGCGATCGATCAGATGAGCCATAGACGGCCTCCTTGAAGGGTTCGATGCCGAGGCGCTGCACGACATCGATGAAACGCTCTTCCACCGACGCGCGCCGGGCCACGTAGGCCCGCACCAGACGCTCGATGACATCGGGGATTTCCCCGCGCGAAAACGACGGACCGATGATGCGACCGATGGCGGCCACCGGGCCCTGCACACCGCCCAGCGAGATCTGGTACCACTCCTCACCAGCCTTATCGACACCCAGGATGCCGATATGCCCGATGTGGTGATGGCCGCATGAATTGATGCAACCGGAAATATTCAGCTCGACCTCACCGATGTCGTAGAGATCGTCCAGATCGTCGAAGCGCGCCTGGATCGACTGCGCCACGGGAATGGCCACCGCATTAGCCAGCGCACAAAAATCGCCCCCCGGGCACGCAATGATGTCGGTGAGCAAACCGATATTGGGCGTGGCAAGTCGGGACTTGCGCAGCAGCGTATGCAAAGCAGGCAGACTGTCTCGCTCTACATCGGGCAGCACCAGATTCTGGTGATGCGTGACCCGAATTTCACCGAACCCGAAGGCCTCGGCCGCATCGGCTACGGCGCGCATCTGCTCGGACGTGGCGTCGCCGGGCGCCTGGCCATGCTCCTTAAGCGACACCGTGACCGACACATAGCCCGGGACCCGATGCGCATGCGTGCAGCGACGCACCCAGGCCGCAAAACCAGGCTGAGAGACCAGTGCGTCCTGGTACGGTGCCGAAGGCTCGGCAGGCAGGTTGCGGTAAGCCGGCGGCGTGAAGTAGGCCGCGACCCGCGCGATTTCGTCGTCGCTGAGCGCGGCGGGGCCGTCGCGCAGCGCCGACCATTCCTCCTCAACTTCGGCTGCAAACGCCTGTGCGCCCAGCTCGCGCACCAGAATCTTGATGCGTGCCTTGTAGAGGTTGTCGCGCCGTCCGAAGCGGTTGTAGACCCGCAGGATGGCTTCGACATAATTAAGCAGTTCGCGCTCGGGCAAAAAGCTGCGGATGCACGACCCGATGATGGGTGTTCGGCCCAGGCCACCGCCTGCCCACACCTCAAAGCCCAGCGCCCCCTCGGCGTTTCGCGCCACACGCAGACCGATGTCGTGCACCTGCACCGCCGCCCGGTCGGCCGCAGAGGCCGAGACCGCAATTTTGAATTTGCGCGGCAAGAAGGTGAATTCCGGATGAAACGTGGACCACTGGCGCAGCAGCTCGCAGTAAGGACGCGGATCGACCAGCTCATCGGGCGACACACCCGCGAAGTGATCGGTGGTCACGTTGCGTACGCAGTTGCCGCTGGTCTGGATGCCATGCATCTCGACGGTGGCCAGTTCGGCCAGCAGATCGGGGACGCGGCCCAACTCCGGCCAGTTCAGCTGCAGGTTCTGACGGGTGCTGAAGTGACCGTAGCCCCGGTCGTAGCGGTCGGCCACATCAGCGAGCTTGCGCATCTGCACCGAAGACACCGTGCCATAGGGAATGGCAATGCGCAGCATCGGGGCATGCTTTTGAACGTATAGCCCGTTTTGCAGGCGCAGCGGCTTGAACTCGTCCTCCGACAACTCGCCGGCCAGGAATCGGCGGGTCTGGTCGCGGAACTGTTCGACGCGTTCATCGACCAGCGTCTGGTCATATTGATCGTAGCGATACACGGCAGGAAGTCCGAAAGTCTGACCGACAGACTAGGCGCCCTGCGTGCAGGAGGGAACGTGCGCATTGGCCTGAGCACATGCGCTTCGGTCATAAGGCGTCCACCGCTCGAAAGCGTGCGCCCGAGTTGGATCAGTAAGTCTCGAAGTGCAGCCGGCCTTCGCTCTTGAGCTGGGCATGCAGCGTCGGCCAGTCCAGCCCCTGCGCAACGGCAATATCGCGCAAGGCCTCGAGTACGCCCGCTTCCATGCTCTTGAGTCCGCAGACATACAGGCAGGTGTTCGGGTCACGCAGCAGCGCGGCCACGTCGGCCGCCCGCTCACGCATGGCGTCCTGCACATAACGCCTGGGCTGACCCGGAGTACGTGAATAGGCAAACTCGATATCGATGAAATCCTTAGGCAGCTTGCCCAGCGGCCCGAAGTACGGGAGCTCCTGCTGGGTGCGTGCTCCGAAGAAGAGCATGAGCCGCCCATCCTGGCCGGGCGTGCCGCGCAGCCTGCGCCGGCGCTCGGTCATGGCCCGCATTGGCGCGCTGCCCGTGCCGGTGCACACCATGATCAGGTTGGCGCCATCATGGTTGGGCATCAGGAAGCTGGTCCCAAAGGGGCCGATCACCTGAACCGTGTCGCCCTTTTGCAGGTCGCACAGAAAATTGGAGGCCACGCCGCGCACGGGCTGGCCATC
>DGIT01000120.1 GCA_002386465.1 Burkholderiales bacterium UBA4615
ATACCAAACCCGCCGGCGCCGTTGTTCAGTCTGGAGGCAATGGTGCCGGCCACATGGGTGCCGTGATCATCATTGGCGCCGTCATAAACCGTCCGGTTGCGGCCGGCAAAGTCCCAGCCGTTGGTATCGTCGATGAAGCCGTTGGCGTCGTTGTCTACTTTGTTGATGGTCGCGTCCAGCGGATTGACCCAGATGTTCGCCGCCAGGTCGGTGTGCGTGACCATGATGCCTTCATCAATCACGCCCACATGGACCTTAGGATCGCAGATCAGACCGGATGACAGCGCTTGCAACGCGCCGCTCCCATAGGGATTGGCCGGCGAGGTTAATGCCCCCAGTACGCCCCACAGGCAATTTGAAGACCTGTTGCCGTTATAGGCATCTGGCGCCAGACAGCTGCTGGATGCATAGGGATCATTGCCGATGACCTGCTGCCGGGTATATGTCCAGTTGGGTTCTGCAAATTCAACCGATTCGTCTGCCTCCAACTGAGTGATGACATCGGCCAGCGCACGACCCGGCGGGACACGGATGCTCAACAGGTCGCCTTTGGCGTCCGGGCGCTGGCCCTTGCGCATCACCGTTTCGATGACCGTTCCTTGTACCCGGCGCAGGTTGCGTTGCTGGTCAACCGTCCCTGCCTGAGGCCTGAACTGCACGAGCAGTTCGCCTGGCTGATGCGGGCGCCCCTGACGCAGATGCTCACGCACCAGGTTGGATTCTGGCGACTGCGCCCAGGCCGCTGGAACTGTGGCCATCAGACAGGCGGCGATGAGGCCGGGCAGAGTCTGCGCGCGACAGGCGTGTCGAAAAGTCAGGTTCATGAGAGCAGTCCGGTTTTGGTTGCAGCGGTTCTGGTCATGCAGCCGATTGCGAACATTCAAACATCCGTTCGTCGGCCATGCATTGACAGTCACAATTAAAAAAACTTTTTGGAGGTTACCAGCCAAGCCGGCAGGCATCGCCACACAAATGCGTCTAAGTGCTCAAATTTGTGAATTATTTGACGGAAGCGGTCGCCCTCTCGCCTCCGATCAGGCGTGTATCCATGGGCGCGACCTCATTGAGGTTTCCTGGGTCGCCAACTGACTGCCGTTGATCCCTTCGAACAGACCGCTGTTCCGCCACGCTTCAAGGCACAACACGCGTATGTCGATACTTCTGCCATGAACCTTTTCGCTTCCTTGGGTGCCTTTCGGCAGACGTCTGCATACAGACCGGTTCGCTCGACGAGTCATTGCCGGGTGAGGCGCCCGCAGTCCGGCTTCACGCTCATTGAGGTGATGATCGTCGTCAGCATCGTGGCGATCCTGGCTGCAGTGGCCACGCCGCTGTATTCGGACCAGGTGCGTCGTGGTCACCGCGCCTCGGCGCAAGCGGTGCTGCTTGACGCGGCCGTGCGCCAGCGACAGTTCCTCATCGATCAGCGCAGCTTTGCTGAATCCACGAGCGAATTGGGCGTGACGGTTCCCTCGAGCTTGACGGGGCATTACACGGTCACGGTCACCGCGCCGGTTGGGGCTGTACCGCCAACCTTCATGATCCTGGCCACACCCAGCGGCTCGCAGGCATCAGACCGATGCGGCACGCTCTCGGTCGATCAGGCGGGTGCTCGGCTGCCTTCCGGGTGCTGGTGAGACATGGTGTGATGCGCACCACCCCCTATCCCTTCCGGTCTTCCGGCTTGCGCCGGCAGGCCGGTTTTACGCTGATTGAGGCACTGATCGTCATGACGATCATGACGGTGCTAGTCTCTGTCGCGCTGCCCTCATTTTCTGACTTTACCCGCGAACAGCGGATCCGCGCAGCCTCGTTCGATCTGGTCAGTGACCTGATGCTGGCGCGCAGCGAAGCCATCAAGCGCTCGGGTACCGTCAGTCTGAATCTGCGCGGCACCGGTGGCGAGCAGGGCTGGTCAGTGCGTGTCGACAGCGGGTTGCATGCAGGTGTCGTGATCCGCAGCCGTGATGCTCTGGGTAATGCCATCGCACTGGACGGTGCCAGCAGTCTGGTTTTCGATCGCAATGGACGGCTGTCGGGAGGTGGCACTGCGCTGATGGCGATCAACGATCAGGCCCGCGCTATCACCCGCCGATGTGTGCTCGTGGATCTGAGCGGGATGGCTCAATCCCGCGTAGGAGCGTGCGCATGAGGCATCGGTCCGAGCTGGCACGCCGCACCCACTCTGCAAACAGAGCCGCTGCGGATCGGCGACAGGGCGGCTTTGCGCTCATCGAAATTCTGGTGAGCCTGCTGGTGGCGGCCTTCGGCGTAGTAGCTCTGGCGGGTCTGCAGACACGCGCAGCTGCGATGGAGCTTGAATCGAACCAGCGGGCTCAGGCACTGGTCCTGCTACAGGACATGTCTGAGCGCATCGTCGCAAATCGTGCACAGGCTGCTTCGTATGCCGGGGTCGATCTGGGCTTGTTGCCCGCGACGCAGTCCTGCGCGAGTTTGCCGACCCTCGCTGAGCAAGACGTATGCGATTGGTCGGAGCGCTTGCGCGGTGCTACCGTCGTGCGCAGCTCACGCAATGTCGGCGCGATGATTGGTGCACGCGGGTGCGTCACGGCCCTGTCGCCGTCGCAATACGTGGTCAGCATTGCGTGGCAGGCCGAAATGCCCAGCAGCACCCCAGCCTCGGCTTGCGGCCGCGGTGCTTTCGGCAGCGAGACCCTGCGCAGAGCGGTGTCCACGGTCATCCAGATCGCAGACCTGGAGGCCGCATGAGCCGGCCGACAGCAATTCAGTCAGTCCGCCAGTCCGGCTTTTCGCTGGTCGAGCTGATGGTCGCCATGGCGGTTGGCCTGGGCCTGGTGGCCGCAGTCAGCGTGATGTTCGCCTCGACCAGTCAGGCGCGTTCCGAACTGTCCCGTACCGGGCGCATGTTTGAGAACGGCCGTTACGCGCAGGATCTGCTGGCAGAAGAACTCAAGCTCGCCGGGTACTACGGTGAGCTGCCCTTTGTGAACCTGGAAACCTCCTATCCTGATCCCTGCCTGACCGACCCGGCTGCGCTCGGCTGGCAAGCCACCTCGCCGGCAACCGTGCCTGCTGCAATTGTTGGCTATCAGGCAGGCGCAACGATGCCTTCGTGTCTGGACAACCAGAAGCCGGGTACCGATGCGGTGGTCGTACGCCGCGTGGCCACCACGAGTACTGATGTCACTGCATTGAGCGCAGGCGCGCTGTATCTGCAGACCTCACGTTGCGAGGAAGATGTACCGCCGTTTGCAGTCGGCGCCTCCGCATCGCAACTGGGTCTGCGTGCCATCGATTGCGCGCAGCCCGCCACGGCGCGGCGCGTGCTGGTCCGGATCTACTACGTCAGCACGTGCAACGACTGCGCGCGTGACACGATCCCCACGCTGAAGCGGGTGGACCTTCAGGCCGGTGCCATGGTGGTCACGCCACTGGTCGAGTCGATTGAAAATTTGCGGGTCGACTATGGCTTTGATCTCAATGCCGACGGGGTGGCGGATCGCTACCTGCGAGCACTGAGCGGCACAGCATCAGCTGCAGACAATGAATGGGCCAATGTAGTGGCCACGCGCATCAATCTGCTGGTGCGCACGGCCGAGGCGCCTGGCGGATTCACCGATACCGCCACGTATCAGATGGGGTTGTCGGGCTCACTGGGCCCTTACAACGATGCCTGGAAGCGCACGGCCTTCGCCTCGGCGGTTCGGCTTGCCAACCCGGCAGGGCGCAGGGAATGAAGAGCCCTTCGCCAGGGAATCTGCGCGGCCTGCCGGTCGCAGTGCAGCAAGGCCAACGCGGTGCCACCCTGGTGATCACCCTTGTGCTTATGTTGCTGGTGGGCCTGGTGGCCATGTCCAGTCTGGGGGGCAGCGAACGCAATCTGCAAATCGCCGGCAATATGCAAATGCGCAATGAGGCGCTGGCGGCCAGTCAGGCGCTGGTGGAGCAGACGATCAGCAGCTCGGCCTTCACCCGCGACCCGGCTGCGGCCGCGGCCAGTATGCAGGGCATCGATATCGATGGGGATGGCACCGCAGACCAGCAGGTGCGGTTGGACCCGGCGCCGGCCTGCCTGCGCGTGCGTCCGATCAAGGTCTCTGAACTAGACCCCGCATCGGCAAGCGATCTGGCTTGTCTGGGCAGCTCACAGCAAGTCACAGGGCGTGATTTCAATGCCACCGGAAGCGGAGATTCCTTGTGTGGCGAGTCGCTCTGGAATGTCAGTGCCGCGGTGTCAGATACTGCAACCGGTGCGCAAGTGCGTGTGCACCAGGGTGTGTCGATTCGCATTTCCACTGCAGACGCGCTGAATGCCTGCAAATGAGAGTCCTTGTGATGTCACGTGATCCTCGACGATGGGCTGCCCTGCGTGCATACGTCAGCAGGCTGATGGTCTTGGTCATGCTCAGCCTGATGCTCAATCCGGTGGGCGCAGAGGATATCGACATCTATTCTTCTGCGCCCTCCGATACCGACCGTCCGAATGTGCTGATCATTCTTGACAGCTCCGCGAACTGGTCGTCTTCGATCGGGAAGACTTGCACGCTGATCGACGACCCGACATATGTGCTCAGCGCTCAGGAATCAGGCAAGAAGATGGGCATCGAGAAATGCGCCCTCTACAACCTGTTTCACATCATGCCAGTGAAGCCGGACGGGTCGGCCTATTTCAACGTGGGGTTCATGCTGTTCAACGAGTCACCGGCTGCAAACAGCGGTGGCTACCCACGTAAGGCGTTTACGCCCGTGACCGCAGCCAACAAGGCCGCACTCAAGGCCATGATCAAGGGCCTGGATGTGGCGGGCGACAAGGGCAACAACGCGGCGTTTTCCAAGACGCTGCACGAGGCCTATCTCATGTTTGCAGGCGCGGTGCCGTACAAGGGCACCGCAGGCAGCAAGTGGGACCGTAGTGCGGTCGAAGACGGTCGTTACAGGCGCCCGGGCGGCGAGGGCGATTGCGCGCGCAATTTTGTAATTTTCATAGCCAATGGCGCACCCGGCGAAGTGACTGATAGCGAAGCCAAGGCGTTGCTGACAGGCCTGGGTGGCAATACCAACGCACTGTCTTATGCGACGTCTTACATTCGAAACTCAGACCAGGCCAATTGGGCCGATGAGTACACGCGCTTCATGAACTTGGCCGATGTGAGCACCGGCCGAGGCAAGCAGAACATCATCACGCATGCCATTGCAGTCACGGGTGCCTCGAGCGATGGCTTGTACCCCAATTTCATTCGTGCGATGGCCAACCAGGGCGGTGGGTCGTTTTACGAAGCAGGTGATGCTACGACGCTGACCACGGCACTGAGTGAAATCTTTAACCAGATCCAGGCCGTGGATTCTGTGTTTTCCGCGGTCAGCTTGCCTTTGTCGGCCAGCCGGCAGGGCACGTATCAGAACCAGATCTTTGTCGGCATCTTCCGTCCCGATCCCGATGCGCAGCCACGGTGGATGGGCAATCTCAAGCAGTTCAAGGTGGCCTATGACGCAGCCACCGATTCGCTCACGCTCGTAGACAGCGAAAATCGCGCAGCGATCAGTGCCGCCACCGGCTTCATCAATCCGAATGCGCGCAGCTTCTGGACCGATCCCAGCAGCTTCTGGATCAACAGTCCTGCGGGTACACCGCTGTCGACCTCCGACTCGCCCGACGGTGAGGTGGCCGAAAAAGGCGGTGCTGGCCAAAGACTGAGGACGACGTACGGCACCACCCAGACCGCGCGTCAGGTGTTTACCTGTATCGATTGCGCAAGCGGCTCGGCCCTGTCGGCCTCCCCGTTTGCACGCAGCAACACGGCGCTCACCAGCACATTGCTCGGGGTATCAACCTCAACCGCGCGCGATGCACTCATTGATTGGGTGCGGGGCACAGACAATGTCGGCGACGAAAAAGGTCCGGGCGGTACGGTGACGGTGCGGCCCTCGGTGCATGCCGATGTGCTGCATTCCAGGCCCGTGGTGATCGACTACGGCGGCAGCACTGGTGTGATCGTGTTTTACGGCACCAACGATGGTTTGCTTCATGCCGTGCGAGGGAATCAGACCGGCGCTGGCGCGGGGGAAGAGCTCTGGTCATTCGTGGCGCAGGAGTTTTTCGGCAAATTGACGCGTCAGCGCAGCAACTCGCCCGTGGTGCGCTTTCCCAGTACGGACTCCGGTGTGACCGCAAGCCCGCGCGACTATTTCTTTGATGGCCCGATTGGCGTGTATCGCGATGCCACTGCTGGCCGCACCATCATTTATCCCACGATGCGCCGCGGCGGCACGGGTGTGTACGCCATTGATGTGACTGACCCGGCTGCGCCCAAATTTCTCTGGAAGCTCACCTCCAGTGTGGTGTCGGTGCTGGGTCAGTCCTGGTCAGAGCCCAAAGTGGCGCGCATCAAAGGCCTGGCCGGCCCGGTGCTTGTGATGGGCGCGGGCTATGACGCAGCTGCCGAAGATGTGGACCCGCCGGTGGCCACCACACGCGGTAACGCAGTGTTGGTGATTGATGCAATCACCGGCTCGGTCCTGCGGCAGTTCTCGGGCACCACGCGCAGTGTGGCGGCCGACGTGGCGCTAGTGGATACCGATTTCGACGGGTACATCGATCGCGCCTATGCGGCTGATGTGGGCGCCAACCTGTATCGCATCGACTTTGAGAATAGCGTTGGGTCGTCGCTGTCTGCATCCAGCTGGACGATCACCGCGTTGGCCAGCCTGGGCGACGGGCTGGGCAGCCGCAAGTTTTTCTATGCCCCGGATGTGGTGGCCACCCGAAGCTTCACCGCCGTGATGCTGGGTTCGGGCGATCGCGAAAAACCCCTCAAGACATCAGGCTCCGACCGGTTCTTTCTGGTCAAGGACACGTTCACCGGAAAGGGTGCTCCGAGCCCCACGCCATCGGTCATCACGGCATCAGACCTGCAGGCAGTGGGCACGGAATCGAGTTTTACCAAGGGCTGTTACGTGTCGCTGGCGGCCGGCGAGAAGGTCGTGACCAGTGCATCGACGATCTCGGGGACCACGTACTTCAGTACCAATCGGCCGGTGTCGAGTTCGTCGTCGTGTACGGCCAATCTGGGCGAGGCGAAAGCCTACGAGCTCCCATTATTCTGTAGCACAGCCTCATCGCAGGTCTTGACGGGTGGGGGCCTGCCGCCCAGCCCTGTGGTGGGCGTGCTGCAGTTGAACTACACACCGATTGGGTCGAGTACAGCGGTATCGAAAGTGGTGCCGTTCGTGATTGGCGGCATCAGCGCGAAGAAGTCAGCGCTGGAGATCAAGAAGGTGACGCCTGCGATTCCCGTGAAGCGCAAGCGGCCGTATTGGTACGTGGAGTCAGACCGTTAGAGACGCGCATCTGCGAGTAGTTCAGGGGCGACGGCTAAGTCGCAAGCGTGCAATGCGCACGAGGATCAGAGCGCTGATTGCGCCCAGTACGGGGGCGGCAACATGTTGCACGTCTTCAAGCGAGCTGTCATAGAGCCCGAGTGCTGCAGCCAGCGGGGTGAAGACGGCTGTTGCGGCAAGAATCAGCACTGCATTGCGAGGCGTCATGCGGTCAAGTCCTGAACGAGGGCAGGGCGGGTAGCACGGAGCACGGTAGGGTGCGCTGTGTGACCCGAATGGATGAGTCAGCATAGAGCGCCGTGCCGGTCTGCGACCCTTTGATGCGTGATGTATTGGTTGGGCGGCAGGCGCTTACCGATGGCCGGCAACCTGGGCCGCGCTAGGCTGCCGTGCTATCATCCGCCGCTTGATTACTCGCGCAGCCCGCACCGGCGTGCACGCGTCGAAGACCCCGGAGAGGTGGCAGAGTGGTCGAATGTACCTGACTCGAAATCAGGCGTACGGGCAACCGTACCGTGGGTTCGAATCCCACCCTCTCCGCCAGAAGCATTCCGCCGGTGTGCCCAAAACGGACCGAAAGATCGAAAAATCAAGCACTTACATCGATCTGGCGATAGTACAGGGTAGCGTTAGATAGCGGTAGTGATAGAGTGGATGGTCACCTTTTCGGTCACTGAAGGTCACCATGCCAAAGATCGTCCGCCTAACTGACGCCCAGGTTCGGAAAATCCGAGACCCAGGCCGCCACGCCGTCGACTCTGCCTGCGGCCTGTACCTCAGCGTTCCGCAGGCAGGCGCAGCGACCTTCGTCGTCAGAAAATCCGTCGCGGGCAAGCGAAGCCTGCGCGTACTTGGCGTGGCTGACCGCATGACGCTGGCTGTAGCGCGGACGCTGGCCGCCGAGACGGGTCAGGGGCTTGTTCAGACGGCGCAGGAGGCTGTCGCGATAGCCAGCGCTCCCAAGCCCCTGCCAACCTTCGCCGAGGCACTGGAAGCCTACTTAAGTCGCAAGGCCAGCGGCTGGCGCGTGGGTGGCAAAAGCGAAGACCAATGGCGGCAGAGCATGGACGCCTACGTGCTGCCGGTTTTTGGTCACGTGACCATAAACGAGGTCACTCCGCAGAACGTCGTCGAAGCACTGACACCGATCTGGTCAGCCAAGCCCGAAACCGCACGGCGGGTCAGGCAAAGGATCAGCGCCGTCCTGATGGCCGAGTTCAAGCTCCGTCAGATGACGATGCCAGACCCGGCAGATCAGAAGTTGATTGCCGACCTGATGCCGAAGGTTCAAGTCGAGGTCAGACACCATCCAGCGCCGACGATCGAGCAACTGCGTGATGGCTGGGGTTGGCTCGATGACACGTATGCCAGCCATCGATGCTTGCGCTTCATCGCCTTGCACTCTTGCAGATCGGGCGAAGCCCGAGGCGCGACCTGGGGTGATTTCAGCCAGACGCCCGAGGGCGTTGTCTGGAACGTGCCGGCCTCACGCATGAAGGCCGGCAGGGCATGGTGCTCGCCGGTCGTGTGGCTGCCGCCACGCCCCTCATACGCTGCCGACAGCGATCTGGTGTTTCCCGGTCTCGCGGGCAGGCCCCTGAGTGACATGTCAGTGCTTCAAGTCTTGCGCAAACGGAAGCTGCCGTGGGTTCCACACGGCACACGGGCCTCATTCAGGAGTTGGGTCTCAAAAAGCAATGGACCGACCGAGGCCGCCGAGCTTCAACTCGCCCACACGCCGGAAAAGCTTCAGCAAAGCTATCAGCGCGATAACCTGATGCAGACACGCCGTGTCTTGCTGATGGCCTGGAAGCGACTGATCGAGGCCGAGGAGGCAGCGTCGTGACCGGCAAGCCTCAGATCGCCGTTCCCGAAGACGTCGCATTTGTGCAGTTCGGCAATCTGCTGAAAGAGCTCCCTAAGCAGGTCGCCAGCGTCCTGATCGACCCGGCCGACCCGCTGGCCGAGGTCGTGCGCCCTGTCACCATCAAGGCATGGCGCACGGCACTCATCCAGGCCGCCGAGCGCGGCGAGTTGAAGGGCTCGCCGCTAGTGGCCGGCGCTCTGCACGGAGGCATGGGTGAGCAGGTCACCGCCGACTCGATCAGGAGCTTCCTTGAGCTACGGGGCTTCGAGGTCGTCGTGGGGCGTCCTGAAGGCGAGGTGCAGTCACGAGTCGTTCAAAGCCGCAAGGACGACCTGTCAGCGGTCATCGCGCAGGCGCAGGAACGTGCGGCCGATTCGACGGATACGGCAGGCGCCTGGCTGGCACTGATGCAGATGGCGGAGGCTAAGGTGCCGCCGCTGATCGGCATCGGTCGAGGCGAGCGCGAGATCAAGTACACGGGCAGCGATGGCGACACCAAGTTTCTTACCAAGGACGCGCTCCGCAAGCGGCTGCGCCGGACAAAAGACGGCCGCTAACGGCCGCTAACGGCCGCTCCATTTTCTTTCGGGCATCCGGCAATTCAAATCACTTCGCCGAGTGATTGATTGCCCCGGGTAGCGCGATACAACGGCAGCGCGTGATGGTCGGGGGCGGAGCGTTTGAATGCCCATGAACCACAAGCAAACGGCGGGAGCTAACGCCGATCGCCTCCAGGAGCACCTGGACGTTTTCGATTTGGCCGCGCGGTGGAAGCGTCATGCGGTCACCGTCCGCGTCGACCACGCCGCCGGGCGCATCCCCCGCGCCCTGCGGATCGGGCGCAGCCTGCGCTGGCGCATGGCTGATATCGAGGCCTTCGAGAACGGAAGCTGGCGCCCCTGCGGCGCTGCGAACAAGACCACATCGGGCGCTGCCCAAAAATAAAGCCGCCGGCCCTCTCGCACAGGGACGGCGGCTTACGGCGATCACCAAACCAGGCGTGATCATAGCTTTGCGCGTCACCCCGCGATAGAGGTTGGCGGCTCCAAAACCCACGGAGCCAAAGATGTCATCACTCGACCTAAGCACAAGCGCGGCCACAGCCGCCGCTCACGAAATTCGCCGCGAACACGAGTACCGGCTGATCGGTCTCGCAACTGATCTCAATGCGCTGATGCCGGCCGGCATCACGTGCAACCGGTTCACCGCCAAATTTGCTCGGTTCGCCGACGCGAATCCGCTGCAGCCGATGCTGTGCGTTGCCGGAGAGATCGCGCATAGGTTCATTGAGGCCGGCAAGTTTGAAGACCCCGATCTCAAAACTGGCGCCGCCATTTATGTCATCAGCCGCGTCTGGGCGACAAAACGCGATCAGCGCGTGGTGTTCGCGCCCGGGTTGCTCGATCAGTTGTTGGCGGCCAAGGAAGCCCGCGACCAGCAAGTCGCGCTGCACATCGCGGTCAACCGGCTTGCAAAGAACGCTGCCGAAAACTCGTTTGCCGCTGGCTTGAAAGTCCGCATCACCCAGGTGCTTGACGCAGCAAACGCTCATCACTTGGCAAGCATCACCCGCCCGGTCGAGGTTGGCGTCCCACCGATGCCGATGTCGCTCACGAGCGGTTTCGACGGTGAATTTCAGTGAAGCGCCACGAGCTCAGCGCCATGTTCCCCGACATGTCGCCCGACGACCTCGCGAAGTTGGCCGCCGACATCAAGGCCAATGGCCTGCTCGATCCGATCGTTGTATGGCGGGGCGAGATCGTCGATGGCTGGCATCGGTACCAGGCATGCGCGAAAGCCGGCGTCGAGCCCCGGTTCGTCGAGTTCTCCGGTAACGATCGCAATGCGCTCGCGATGGTTGTAAGTCGCAACGCACGGCGCAGGCACCTGTCCGAGGCCGCAGTTGTCGGCGTCACGAAACGGGTGTTGTGCTGGCACGAATCCGCTGCTGGTCATGGCGGGGCTCGAGGTAATCAGCACCTCGGAGGCAAGGTATCCGGGGACACCTTGACCGCATCCGACGTCGCAAGCGCCGGCGGCGTGTCTGTCGCCACGGTTAAGCGTCACTCTGCGATTGAGCAGCGATCTCCGGCCTTGCTGGCGATGGCTGAGCGCGGCGATATCGGCCTGCAAACCGCAGAGCGGATTTCACAGACAGCATCAGCCGAGGTGCTGCAAGCCCCCACCAGGGCACAGATCATTGCATTGGCCCACGCACTGAGCGAACGCCCGCAGGCCCGGTGCGCCGCATTGCTGAAAGCCGCCCGTGACTTCCGCGATGAATGGAGGGCGCTGGCGCAGTTGCCGCAGACCCCCGAGGTCATCGAGTCGTTGCACGAGGCGAAGTTCCACATCCGTCAGTGCCGAGCGCCAACCACCGAATGAGAGGCGACCGGGCGGCGGACGAAATCCGCCCGACCAAACCACGCGGCACAGCCCGCACATCGAAAAGGAATCAAACAAATGGCCTTTAATTTCAGCCGCGAAGCACTTGCAGCAAAGTTGCCAGAGATCGGCACTCAGCCGGCAAAGGTTGTGGATGTTTCAGTGACGGCAGGCGACACCACCTGGCTGAAGCTCGCCTTCAAAACCGAGTCTGGGCACGCGTTGGAAACATTCGTCGCGATCGACGCCGAGGAAACCTCGCAGCACCTGAACAAGGTCAGCGAGGGCATTTCGGTGATCGAGCAGATGTGCGCGGCCACCGGCACAGACATCGCCACTCTGTCCGACCCGCACGCGATCCTGGCTACTTTCATGGGCAAGCGCGTACAGGTGACCGTGGTTCACAAGACCAGCAAGGGCGCACCCACCGCCGCGATCAAGGTCATCACCGCGCTGCCGGCGGGTCAGTGATTGCAGGCACCTTTGCCTCAGTTGCGCCGATCTTGCTCGAAAGCGGGTGGGGCACACCCATCCCAAGCAGCGCGACGGGCAAGGGTGCTCTGTTGCCGAACTGGAGCTATTACAACCTCCACCAAGCGCTGCCCGAAACCCTTGATGTATGGGCATCGCGCTGGCCTGATGCGAACGTGGCGCTTGCCCTGTCGCGGCAGGTCGGCGTGGTGGCGGTCGACATCGATGTTGATGACCAAAAGGATGCCGACCTCGTGAAGGGTGCTGCCGCTGCGCATCTTGGGCACACAGACTTCATCCGCATCGGGCGCACACCGCGCCACGTGCGGTTCTACCGTTGCCCACCTGACGACCCGATCCCTGATGTCTGGCGTCGAGGTCTTGAGATCAAGGTCGGCAGCGGGCTGATCACCTCGCATGGCTGGCACGCAGGTGTGCAGCGACCTTATGCCTGGCCTATCGCCGACCCGGTTGATGCAATGCCCTCCGAACTGCCGCTGATCACCAGCGAGATGGTGAAGGCTTTCATGCAGGCGGTCACCGGATCGGCCGCACTCGGAATCGACTCGCACTGCGCAGGCAACGGTTACGCCGGCGACTTGCTGCGCCTGCTGACCGATCAGGGCGGGATGGTCGATCCGCTCGTGTTCTTCACCGATGCACTGGCCGGCGCAGTCGAAGGTGAGCGGCATCACCGTGTGATCGGTGCTGTGGTTGCCGCCGCCACTCGTGGCTACCTCGATCAGGAGATCACCGCAGCATTTGGCCCGATCGCGCGGTCGATATTCGGGCGCGACGAAAAGGGCGACGAAGAGCTCGGCAACGCCTTGCGGTGGATTCGATCCAGGGGCGTGCTCGATCGCCAGCAGACGCTACAGCAGGCCCGTGCGCGTGCCCCGTGGACGAGGGCTCGGTGATGTTGCGAATCGGGTTCGATACAGAGTTTGTTCGGGCTGACGCGGTCGACGATGAGGAAACCGGTCGCTCGATTGCTGATGCCGCGCTGATCGGCAATCAGGTGCTGTGCTACAGCGCCAGCATCGAGAACACGGAGACCGGCGCTGTCGATGATGGGCTGATCACGCTCGATCGGTTCAAGGGCCGCCGGCGCGATCGGTTCACGTTCGCACAGTTCATCGGCATCCTTCTTGATCAGGCGCTCGATGCTGGGCTGGTTGCGCCGGGTGACCTCAAGACGCGGACCGAACATCAGAAGAAAGGGCTGGTGTTCAGAATCGATCTGGTGGCTCACTTCAGCCGCGCTGATCTGTGCGGGTTCTCAGACTGGGCGACGGTCAAGCGCAAGTTTGATTCGGTGCGCGGCACGTTGGTGACCACGACAAACCCGTGCGTGATCGGTGTGCGTCTTCGATCGCGCCGGGTGGTGATGTGCTCAGTCACGCTGTTCGATTCAATGCTGCTGGCACCGGCCGGCAATCAGCCGCTGATGGCATTGGGTGCGCTACTCGGCCAGCCGAAGGTGGACATTCCCTCGGATCGCAAAGCTCGAATGGACCTGGTGCGCGATGAGGCGCCTGCGCTGTTCGAGGCGTATGCGGTTCAGGATGCCGTAATCGCGCGGCTGTGGCTCAAACGGATGGAAGAGTTCGCCGGCACCGATCTCGGTCTGGGCAAGACAGCGCCGACATTGGGCGCCATGGGCGTGAGCATGTTCAGGGCAATGGTCGCCGCACAGGAGATGACGCTTGAGTCCGTGCTCGGTGGCAGGGTGATCGAGGGGCGATACCAAGCCCATCCCGCCTTGCAGGACCACGTCGCGTTCGTCGCCAGCGCATTTCATGGCGGGCGCAACGAGGCTTTCTGGTTGGGCCCTACCGACGACAGCCGCGAGATCACCGACATTGATCTGGCGGGCGCATACACCAGCGCGATGGCCGCGATCCGGCTGATTGACTGGGACGGCCTGGCCACCACCCGCGAGCTCGATCAACTGGCTGTGGTCGACACGGCAATTGCTGTTGCCCGGGTGCGGTTCACGTTCCCGCCGGGTACGCGCTACCCGTCGCTGTCGGTTCGAGCACCAGGTGGGCGCGGGCTGGTCTACCCAATGGGCGGCGAGGCCTATGTCACCGGCCCTGAGTTGGTGGTGGCTATGGGGCAAGGCGCCGACATTGAGGTGATGCACGGGCTGGTGGCGCCCTTCACAGGCACCTGGCGCCCGTTTGCCGATTTCAGCAAGCAGATCGCCAGCATCCGAGCCCGTTACCCGAAGAAGTCGGCCCTGGAGCTGGCCGCCAAGGAAATCGGAAACAGCCTGTATGGCAAAACCGCCCAGGGCGTTGATGGCATGCGCGGCAACGGCGGCGGCGGTGCCCGGGTGTTCAACTCCAGAACTGGCGACACGGTGACATTGCCGCCCAGTGCGATCACCTCGCCGCTGATGGCGGCCTGGATAACCGGCATGGTCCGCGCATGCTGCTCTGAGGCGATCGCATCGATCCCGGTGCACCGGACGGTCTACACGGTCACCACCGACGGCTGGCTTTCTGATTGCACGATTGATGAGGTCGATACCACCGGTCCCGTGTTGTCGGCATTCAAGCGAGCTCGTGCCCTGATTGCTGATGGTCCGATCCTTGAGGTCAAACACCGGGTGCGCCAGGTGCTCGTGGTCAAGACCAGAGGCACGTTCACCATGAAGGCGGAGAACGGCTCCCCTCCGGTGCTCGCCCGTGCAGGCCAGAAGACCGGGCGCGTGTTTGATGACGCCGAGCTCGAATCGCTTGACTGGGTCCGCGAGTACCGCGAGCGCACTTACGAAACAAGTTACGTTCATCGATCGCTGATCTCACTGCGTGATCAGTGGAAGCATTCCGCCGACCTGGTCGATCAGTTGCGCACGGTGCGGTTGAACCTTGAGTACGACCACAAGCGCCGGCTGACCGATGTACAGGACCGCGACGGGTTGCTGTCAGCCAGCAGTGCACCCTGGTCTGATCTGGCCGAGTTCACTGCCACCCGGGATGCGTTCGAGGCCTGGCGCAAGGCTCAGCGATCGGTCTGCCTGACAGCCGCCGCCTGGCAGGCATTCAAAGATTGGGCTGTGCGCCGACCGCATCGGGTTGAGGCATCGACCAAAGGCGCACGACCACCGCTGGTTCAGATGTTCCTGAGGGCGTGGGCACTGCGTGAGCTCGGTTCAAGCGGCGGCAGCTACGGCAGGATCGCAGCGATCGCCAATCGGTGGTGGCCGACGACTGCCGAGGATGCGAAGAAAGCCGGTCGCTATCCGACGATCAAGCCCGTGACATTCGTCGATCTGCCCGAGTTGCTGTTCGTGCATGAGATCGCCTCGCACTTCCCGGGGCTGGACTGGTGGCGCCTGGTCGACCCGTTCAGCGAGGCCGCCGATTTCATCTTCTGGTCGAACTGGGGCTGGTGGGAACAGCAGTTACACGCCCCCGAGACCCTCGTCGCGATCATGACCGGTCAGCCCACCGACCACGATCTTGAGTTGATGGAGGCGCTGCAATAACGCCCAATCAGCGACAGGGGACTAATGCGCGAGCATTCACTTGGCGGCAATCCGATTTGCACGATTCGCTGATTCGTGCAATTCGCGTTTCCTCCAAGTGAATGCCAGCGCATCAGTCCCCATGCCTGAAGATCGTTGCCCTGAGCCGATCTTCGAGTTTTGCCGTCACGCCCGAAGACGCGATTTTGCAATGGGGACTAATCGCCATAGGGGGGATGGCGATCAGTCCCCTCTGCACGATTCGCCAGCGACCCTCCAAACGGCGCTCGACGCAGGAAGGAAAGACTTCCCGCCGACCTTCAGATCAACCGGCGATGCAGGCATACAGAGGCGCACCGTTGACTCTGGTGTGATGGGAACCAAGGACCTGCACAGAGGCGACAGGGGTCGTGCACTGATCGGTCTGAGGGCAGGGGATCGCGCCACGGTCAGCGCAGCGATCGATTGCCCCTCCGCGCTGCGTGGCGGAAAATGTGCGGCATGACCGACGGCAATGACCAATTCAGTTGGCTGTGGCGTGAAGCTCCGGCAGCCGCGCAGGCGCCGATCCGGGGCGTCACGCACGCGGCCGTCATGGGGTCGGCCAAAACCCCCACTAAACCCCTCTGCTGCGCGAAGACTCGAACAGGCCTGCCTTGCAAAGCCCCAGGCAACGGGCGAGGAGGGCGCTGCCGGCGCCATGGCGGCGCGAGCAGTGGTCCGACATCGCCCACCGGCAGGCAGAAGGCATCAGACGCCTTGCGTGCGCGCTGGGCTGATCCAAATTTCCGTGAGCGCCAGGACGCGCTGCGGGCGGCGCGTTGGGCTGATCCTGCATACCGGCTTGCCGTTGCGACTGGATCAGCGGCGTACCAGCGCAGACAGGATTACAAGTTGCTCAAGACTCAGCCGCGAGACATGGCTGCGATCTTATGGATTGATGACCGGGAGCGCGTCCGCCGAGCCCGGCTCAAGGCCCTGCGACTGCTGGTCGAGGCCGCCAAGACCGACCCGCGCTGATTGCACGGCGGAAACGTCATTCCGCCATGATCGACTGAAGACTGGCTTCAGTGCTTGCGGCAGTCTGAATGCCTACCGTTAGTGACCAAAGGGGTGACCAAAATCGCTGAGCTTGCGGTCGGGAATGCCCTGACGCCAGCCTGCGCCGACCCCCCCGGTACCCCAATGACGGGGGGCGAGTGTGTGTGCGCATCCCCACACGCACATCCGACCTTTGCACGGAAAAAAAATTTCAATCCAGCACGCAGACACCTGCC
>DGIT01000126.1:0-150 GCA_002386465.1 Burkholderiales bacterium UBA4615
GTTCATGACATTGTTGATGACGTCGTGGTGCTGGACAGCGGGCGCGTCATCTATCGGGGCGACATGCAGGGCATGCGCCGCGACCCGGCGGTGATCGAAGCTTATCTCGGCATTCAGCAGGACGGCGCACATGCTTGAACTCAGCCATAT
>DGIT01000126.1:316-557 GCA_002386465.1 Burkholderiales bacterium UBA4615
GACGGCCAGGACCTCACCCGCATGCCCACCCATGTGCGCGCCGGCCAGGGGCTGTCGCTGGCCATGGAAGGACGCAGGCTCTTTCGCGGGCTCACGGTGGAGGAAAACCTCTCGCTCGCCTGGAGCTTCGGGCCGCGACGCACGCCCTTTGCACAGGCGGTGGAGCAGGTCTATACATCCTTTCCGATCCTCAAGGAGCGGCGCCTGGGCAAGTCCGGGATGCTCTCGGGCGGGCAGCAGC
>DGIT01000126.1:690-7817 GCA_002386465.1 Burkholderiales bacterium UBA4615
GGCCCGCAAGACCACGGTCGTGATTGCCGAGCAGATGGCCTCGATGGCGCTGAAGGTGGCGCATCACGGCTATGTACTGCGCCATGGAAAGGTAGTCATGCAGGGCACGGCCGATGAGCTCAAGCAAGCCGATGTAATCAATCAGCTGTCGGCTGCATATCTGTGAGCAATCTGGACCGCACCATAACCATCGACCGCCGGGATGTCTACTTCGATGGCGAGGGCGTGAAGCTCTTCGGCTGGGTCTATCGGCCCGCAGGCCGCGAAGCCGAGACCTTGCCTGCCATTGTGCTGAGTCATGGCTTTTCCGCAGTCATCGACATGGACCTCGACCGGTACGCGCGTGCATTTGCCGCAGCCGGCTTCGCGTGTCTGGCCTATGAGCATCGCAACTGGGGCAAGAGCGGCGGCTGGCCGCGCTTCGAGACCCATCCGTGGATGCAGGTGGAGGACATGCGTGCAGCCATCTCCTACCTGCGCACCCTGCAAGGCATTGACCCGCAGCGCATCGGACTGTGGGGCACCAGCTATTCGGGCGGACACGCACTCACTGTGGCCGCACTGGACCGTCGGGTGCGCTGCGTGGTCTCGCAGGTGCCGCTGGTTTCAGGCGAACGGACCTTCGAGAGCTGGGTGCCGGCCGACAAGCGCGAGCGCTTCATGCAGCGCCTTGCAGCTGACCGCGATGCGCGGGCACGCGGTGAGCCTGCATCGCTCACCAAAGCTGCGCTGCCAGGGTCGGAAACTGAAGAATGGGCGCGCCTGTCCGACACGACGGGTGTCTACCCCAATGCCCTGACGCTGCGCAGCCTGGAGCTGCTGCGCACCTATGAGCCGATCGCGTTCGTGGCGCACATCGCTCCCACGCCGCTGCTCATGATCGTGGCAGACCAGGACGTGCAAACCCCGGTGGCCTGGCAGCTCGAGGCCTTCGAGCAGGCCGATCAGCCCAAGCAGCTGGTGACCCTGAACGGTCGGCACTACGACCCGTACAACAGCCTCTTCGATGCATCCAGCTCAGCCGCCCGCGACTGGTTCGTTCGGCACCTGCATTCGACATGAACGTGAGTCCCGAGTGCTACACACGGGTCTGAATGGGACGGGGAAGGGGCGCAGCTGTCTCACCCTGGCCGCTCGCGGCCAGGGTCTTTCAAAGCGTTCTACTTGGCCAGACCGGCGCGAACCAGCAAGGGCTTGACGTCGACATAGTACTTTTCGGCGAAGGCGCGAAATTCGGTCGGGTTGGCCTTCCAGGGTACCTGGATATAACGGTCCAGAAATTGCGCCGTAGCCGGCTCGTTGTTGGCCTCGGTGAACGCCTCATGCAAGGTCTGCACAATACCGGGCGGCATGTCCCTCGGACCTACCAGACCGTAGGGGCTGTAGGCCACAGTATTGAAGCCACGCTCACGCAATGTGGGCACGTTGGCGTACTTAGGAACGCGCTGCTCGGTCGCCATGGCCAGGATGCGGCACTGTCCGGCATCCACATGCGGGGCCCATTGCGCCGCGTCGGCCAGAAAGTGCACCTGCCCCGACAACAGCGCCTGCATCCATTCGGCACCACCTTTGTAAGGTACATGGGTGAACTTGGCCCCGGTCGCCTGATCGACTTCGATCATCAGCAGTTGCCCCGTGCCACCGATCCCGCTTGTGCCGTAGGTGTATTTCTCAGGCTCCTTCTTGCCCGCAGCGATCAGATCCTCGATGGTCTTGAAAGGCGAGTCGGTGCGCACCACCACACCGATCGTGTAGCCGGAAAGCCCGGTGATGTAGGTGAAGTCGCGCAGCGGATTCCACGCCACCTGCTGATAGTGCGGATAACGCAGGCTGTTGATGCTCATGCAGGCCACCGTATGGCCATCGGGCTTGGCATTGAGCAGTGCGGCGGGCGCAAGGGTCCCGGCCGCGCCGGGTTTGACTTCCACAAGCACCGTTTGACCGAGCGTCTTACCAACCCGATCCGCCAGCAACCGCATGTGCAGATCGGTGGCCCCACCCGCTGCAAACGGGTTGTAGATCGAGATCGGACGCTCAGGCTTCCATCGGTTCTGAGCCTGCACAATGGCCGGTGCAGACAGCACTGCTGTGGTTGCAGCCAGCACGCGCGCCGCTTGGCGCCGGCCGGCATTCATCGGTTTGTGTGACATCGCTTGTACGCTCCTCTGTGTGCGGGATCAGGCTGTGGCGTGCTGCAGAAATCCGGATATCTCGCGAGCAACTTCGGCCGTGGCTTCCTGGGGCAGCATGTGCCCGCCTTGCACCATGACCAGCTGCGATCCAGGGATCGCGGCTGCGAAGTCCTTCAGATATGACTCGGGCAGGATGCCGTCCTGGCGGGCACCGATCAGCAGCGTGGGCGCTGTCAGGCGATACAGCCGCTTGCGCAGACCTTTATCGGGAATGGGCCACATGAGCTTGGCCGCTGCGATCAGGGCTTGTCGGCGCGCCAGAATCGCTTCGTCCTGCTGAGCCTTGTCCGGATACTGGACGTTGAAGTCATTCGCGTGCGGCCCGGTGGGGTCGGCATAGAGCACACGGGTGAGTGCACCCGGTGTCAGCGCGAAAATATCGGTCAGGGGTTCACCCTGTTGCGGCCACAGCCCATAGGGTGCAAGCAGCACCACCCGCTCAATGCGCCGCCGGTAGAGCGCCGCGTATTCCGCCGCCGCCGCACCGCCAAAGTCGTGGCCCGTGATGACCACATGATCGAGCTTGAGTGCATCAAGCACCTCATCGAGCCACACCGAGAGGTCATAAAACGATCCGATGCGCTCCAGTCCTTCGCTGCGACCATAGCCCGGCATGTGCGGTGCGACGACCGTATGGTGCCTGGCCAGTGCCTGCACCAGCGGCATCGACCATTGCAGTCCGAATGCACCGTGCAGATAGACCAGGACCGGGCCACTGCCCAGCCGCTCGTATTCAACGTTCAGACCGTTGCCAGCCAGCGTCAGGGCCTGACTCATGCCTGGACTCCCGCAAAACTCGGGATGGCATGCGGCAGACGCGGCGACTTCATGGGCTTGGGCCACCAGTGGTCTTCCCACTTGTCATCCCACAGATGACGCAGCTTGGGCACGACTTCGGTGCCGATGCGCTTGAGGTTGACCATGGTGCGGTCATGCGGCATGTCACCGAACTGACCGAGGATGCCCAGATGCCCCGTGTTCAGCGAACGGGCGAGATCTTCGATCTGTTCGATCACGCGCTTGGGCGTGCCGGCAATGACCGTGCCGCGATCGATCATTTCCTTCCAGGTGGTGTCGATGATGCGCGGGCCCTTTTGCTGACTTTCCATGCCCATCTTGATCGTGGTGAGCGTGCGATAGCCAGGCGCCTCGGCAAAGCCGCCATACACATGCTGCGTCTTGTTGAAGAACCACTCGGCATGCGGGCCGAATTTCTCGGCGCATTCGTCATCGGAGTCACCGACCGCCACGAACTGCACGAAGCCTGACTGATAGGGATTGCGCGGCAAGCCCTTGCGCTCCAGCGTCTCCCAAAAGCCGTCCATGAAGACCTTGGCGCGCTTGTAGCCCGAGAAGGACAGATAGCTGTACAGAAAGTTGTTGTCGGCGCAGTAATCCCAGGTTTCAACCGAACCGCCGCCGGGAATCCACACCGGGGGATGCGGGCGCTGCACGGGCTTGGGCCAGCAGTTCACATAGCGCATTTGTGTGTATTCGCCGTTGAAGGCAAACACATCATTGCGCTTCCAGGCCTCCATGATCAGCCGCACGCCTTCGTAGTACTTGTCGCGCAGCGTGGTGGGCACTTCACCGTAGGCATAGTTGGTGTCCATGCTGGTGCCCACCGGAAAGCCCGCCACCAGGCGGCCACCGGAAATGCAATCAAGCATGGCGAATTCTTCGGCCACCCGCACCGGCGGGTTGTACAGCGCCACCGAATTGCCCAGCACCACAATCGCCACGTCTTTGGTGCGACGCGCGAGGCTGGCGGCAATGATGTTCGGCGAAGGCATGATGCCGTAGCCATTGGCATGGTGCTCATTGACGCAGATACCGTCGAAGCCCACGGTCGCGGCATATTCCAGCTGGTCCATGTACTCGTTGTAGAGCTGGTTGCCTTTTTCCGGATCGAACAGTTCACCCGGAATGTCGACCCAGACCGAACGGTGCTGCTGTGGAAAATCCATCGGCAGGAACCGGTACGGCATGAGATTGAACGACATGAATTTCATGAGCGTCTCCCTTGTGTCGGTTGCAGGGCGCAACCGGGCTTGTCATTGTTGCCGTTTCCGCGTCTGCGCACGGAATCCGGTCTCCCTCAGGAGATTCTAGCTCACAGGGCGAAGCGTACGGCGCTGATCAGTGCGCCAGGTGCGGCCACACCACCGGTGGCCCGACCATCGTAGGTATCGGTGGCCGGCATGCGAGCCACGGTGTCGCCCAGGGCCTCGAGTCGATCGCCCAGCATCTCGAAGAGGCTGTCATCGAACCGCATGGCTTCGATCGGCCCCACCGGCTCACCGTCTTCGACCCACAGACAGGCAAACCGCGTCATGCCGGTCAGACGACATGCCTGGCGATCGGAAAAATTGAGATACCAGAGATTGGCCAGCGAAATGCCCGTTCCCAAGGCCTGCAGTGCCTGCGCGTCAGACAGCTTGCCGGCGGACATCACCAGCGCATCGGGCGATTCATACGCGCCTGCGGCATTGCTGGTCAGGCCATATTCGCGTGCCGTGGTCGGGCTGACCAGCCAATCGGCGAATCGGCCCTGCTCGATCAGCGGCACGCGCTCGGGGCGGGCGTAGCCGTCGGACTGAAAGCGCGGTGCAAAGCCGGCCCCCAGGTCTTCAGCCAGGTTCAGCATGGCGGAGAAGCACGCCTCGCCACTGCGCAGACGTGCCAGCGGGGACTGACCGCCGTGATGCGCGCGGGCCGAAAATCCTCCCCAACCCAGCATCGACAAAAGATCAGCCACGGCACGCGGTGACAGCAGCGCACGGTAATCGCCTGGCGCAAGACGGCGCACGGGACGTGCCATGACCTGGGCATCACGCCGGGTCTGCGCAATGGCCTCGCGTACGGCTTGCGGATCGAAGCGCTCGCCCGACCATCCGGATTTCACGGCCTTGCGCTCGCCACTGCCCGGATCCGAGGGCAGGTGCACCGACCAGTCAAAGGCCACGCTGTGGCGCAGGTACCAGAGCCTGGCTCCCGTGCTGCTGCAAAAGCCCCGAGCCATTGGACCGGCGGCACAAAACCCCACCAGATCGGCATCGCCGGCGGCGCTGGCCACGGTATCAAGAAACAAGGCGCGATCGAATGCGGCGCCCCACTCTTTTGCAGCGCTTGCATGCCGCGACGCATGGGTGCGGAGCGAGGTGCTCTCGCCCTCGTTTCCGTCGCTGTCGCTGTCGCTCAGCGTAACCGGTTCACGGTTCACATCGAGAAGCGGGTCGGGCGCACTGTCGCGCAGCGATGCCCGCAACGCGTCCATCGCATCGGTCAGCAGCGGGCGCAGGCCGTCGACATCGGCATGCAAGCCGGGCAAGGTCAGATGATGGACGGCCTGACGATCACCCTCAATTAGCCGAATGCGCGCGACGGCGCGGTCAACGCGTCCTGCCTGGCGAATGCGCGCGCCGTTGAGCCGCACGAAGTCGGAGGCCTCCGCTTCCAGCGATGCGCAGGCAAATTCGCCGGGGCGGGTCTGCGCGGTAAGGGCCTCGGCCAGCGCATCGAAAAGCGCACGCATGCTTAGCCCTGCCCTCCGAACACATCGACCTGCCGAAAAAGACAGGCCGGTGAGGCATGCCCCACACGGATGACCTGACCCGGCTCACCCTTACCGCAGAACGGGGTGCCCAGCACCTCGACCGTGGCGCGATTGCCCACTGCGCTGAGGCTGCGCCAGAACGTGGCCGAGACGCCGCGGTAGCCCGGGTTGCGCACCACAGTGGTCAGGCGCCCGTCTTTAATGAGCTGACCCCATTCGCAACCAAACTGGAACTTGTTGCGCGCATCGTCAATCGACCACGAGACATTGGTGCGCATCATGACGCCGCGCTCGACCGAGGCGACCATCCCGTCAAGTGAGGCATCGCCCGGCTCCACATTGAGATTGGCCATGCGATCGATGGGCGCACGATGCCAGCCGATCGCACGCGAATTCGCTGTGCCCTCCAGACTCACGCCCCGCTGCGCCGCGCGTGCTCGAGACAGCCCGCCGCCCAGCGGGCTGTGCAGGATCCCATCGCGGATGAGCCAGACCTTGCTCGCCACCTCACCATCATCATCCGCCGGATAGCCCGCCAGTTCGCGAGGCACGCCCGGATCGAAACTCACATTGAGCAGGGGCGAGCCGTAGGCATAGCGGCCAAACATATCGAGTGTCACAAAACTCGTCCCGGCGAAATTGCGCTCATCGCCCAGGATGCGATCGAGCTCCAGCGGATGCCCGATCGACTCGTGAATCTGCAGCATCATCTGGTCGGGTGCGAGCAGCAGGTCCATCGGACCGCTGGGGCATTCGGGTGCAGCCAGAAGCTGGAGCGCCTCATTAGCAATCCGCGCACCGCCGCCGATCAGACCGCTCGCACGAATCACCTCAAAGCCGCCCTGCTGACAGAATCCGTTGTACTGGCCGCCCAGGGTGCGGGTCTGGGCCACGCCTGCGTGCGCTGCAGTAGCTTCCAGATTGGGTTCAACGAATTGCACGGCATGGGCGGTACGCAACTGACCATCGATCCAGAGCTGCTGGGTACGATGGGTCAGATTGAGCCGCGCGGACCAGGACACGATGCGTGCATCCAGGTGCATCGCCGCAGACTCGCTTCGAAGTACATCCAGCAGCGCGGCGCGCGACGGCAGTGGCTCAGTGGCCAGCTCCCCGGTGTGGTGGCCCGCAGCGGGTTCAGTCTCGAGCAGGGCATGCAGATCGAGCCCGTCAAACACCCCACACCGCTCGGCCAGTGCCGCCCATTGGTCCGCAATGTCGGCGGCCTGCTGCAGGCTCGCCGCGCTCAGATCCGCTGTGGCGCAGTAGCCCACACCACGGCGTCGCCAGACCGTGACCATGGCACCGCGGTCGTGACCGGTTTCAATTGGATGGGTGATGCCTCGGCGCACCAGCAGGTGATCGAAGCGATCTTCGAC
>DGIT01000126.1:7924-32562 GCA_002386465.1 Burkholderiales bacterium UBA4615
GAGGGCGCTCAGGATTGCAACCAGGTGATGAGCCCGGCCCAGGTGGCACGATCCTGCTCGAACCGATGCTCGGGCAGATCAAACAGCGTGAGGCCGTGGGCGCACAGCTGCACATAGTTTTGCGTGTCGCGCAGGTAGCCCGCGACCGGTACGCCCAGCTGGTCAACAAACAGACGCAGTTGCTCGGCTGCGCGCGTGCGGGCATCGACCCGCATGCCGACGACAGCCACGCGTGACTCAAACTGCCCTGCGCGCGGCAACTGCGCCCGCAGCGCATCAAGAAATTCCCGTGTCGCCAGAATGTCGAAAATCGAGGGCTGCAAGGGCACCAGGACCTTGTCGACCACCCGTAAGACTTCTGACAGCTTGCGATCAGGGATTTGGGCAGGCGTATCGAGCACCACATGGGTGACGCCCCGCGGCGGGCGGGCCAGACCTAAGCTGAGATCCCAGGTGCGAATCGGCGCCACGCTCTGCGGCCGCAGCCCAAGCCAGGCCTTCGAGGACTGCTGGCGGTCGACATCGCCCAGCATGACCTCATGGCCTTGCGACGCATACAGTCCCGCAATGTGGGTGGCGAGTGTCGATTTACCGACCCCGCCCTTCGGATTCATGACCGCAATCACTGGCATGGCGAACAGACTCCCGGAATGGTTGGTCGCCTGGCCGAACGGCTGGGCGGCGCAAAGTGCTCAGGCGCAGATTGTAACGAGGCGACCGCTTATTGCGTTCCGGAGGTCAGGGCATCGAGCACCCCTGCAACCGTGAGCACTTCGGGCAGCACACGGGCTGCATCCTGACCAGGGCGCATCACGAGGTACAGCGGTACCCCGTTGCGTCCGTGACGCGCCAATTCCGCGGCGATCCGGGCATCGCGACGGGTCCAATCGGCACGCAGTCTCACGAATCCGCCTTGCTCTAAGGCACGGGTCACTGCAGTGCGATCGAGCACCATGCGTTTGTTGGCCTGACAGATGACACACCAGGCGGCAGTGAAGTCGACAAACACCGGCTTTCCGGCCGCCAGCGCTGCGGCGACGCGCGCTTCGGACCAGGGTTCCCAATCGCCCGCGGCTGATGCCGGCGCAGCTGCTGTGGCCTGTTGTGCGGGTTCCTGGGCAGACCGGATCACGGGTTCGAGCAATCCGATCATGCCGGCTGCACAGACGATCACCAGGCCCAGCGCGAGGCCGGGGCGCGCGCGGGGCGGCCCCGAAAACCGGCCCCAGGCCCAGGCAGCGGCCGACAGGAGAACCGCCGCGAGCAACAGGCGGAGCATGGCATCGGCACCGGCTTGCTGCGCGAGCACCCAGGTGAGCCAGACAGCGCTCGCATACATCGGGAAGGCCAGTACCTGACGCAAGGTCTCCATCCAGCGCCCCGGTCGCGGCAGCATGCGCAACCACGCCGGAAACACCCCCAGCACGGCATAGGGCAAGGCCATCCCCAGTCCGATGGCGGTAAACACGGTCATCGCCTGGATTGGCGGCTGGCTGAGCGTCAGGCCCAGCGCCGAACCCATGAACGGGGCCGTGCATGGTGTGGCCACGGCTGCGGCCAGCACGCCCGCGCCGAACGAACCAGCGAGCGAAGGGCCATCGCGATCGGCACCGCCTTGCGCGCCAAGATTGCCCAGACGCGTGAGGCCGAGTCCGACTTCGAAGACACCCGAGAAGTTCAGCCCGATCAGCACAAACAGCAAGGCCATCGCAGCCACGAAGCCGGGTGACTGCAGCTGAAACCCCCAGCCAATCGCATCGCCCGCTGCCCGCAAGGCCAGCATCAGCCCGCCCAGCAGCCAGAAAGACACCAGTACCCCACCTGCGAAGGCAAAACCACCACGACGCATGGTGCGTCGTCCTTGAACTTCATCGGTCGAGACCTGGGCAAAACTGAGCACCTTCAGGCCAATCACCGGAAAAACGCAGGGCATGAGATTGAGCAGCAGGCCGCCGATCAGACCCAGCGCCAGCGACGCGAGCCAGCTGCCAGTCGTTGAACCCGATGTCGGATCGGCAGGCGCGGCTGCGGTGCTGCTGAGCCGATTCGCGGGTGGTGTGCCGTCCGCGCGGCCGGCCTGCAGCAATCGGCCGGAGCCTGACGCAGCGCCGTCCGGTGAGGTCGTTGGCGCTGCCGCAACCGGCAGCGGCGTTTCGAACACCAGGCGGCCTTCTGGCGGCCCCCCTGAGGTTCCTTGCGCCTGCAACGTGATCGGTCGTTCATCCGCCCACAGCAAACCCTGAAGGCGTTGTGGCGGCTTGGCATCCTCGGCCAACTGCAGGTCGATGCGCCAGCCACTTGGCGTGCGCAACAAAGACTGACGTGCGGCGGGGGTGATCACGCCGGAGTCATACGGAAAAAACTCGGCTTCCTGCAGCGTCTGGGCTGATACCCCGGCGGCTGTCAGCGCAGCCGCATCAAAGGTCAAAGATACCGTGCGCGCATCGACAAAGAGCTTTGCCGGCAGCGGCCGTTCAGGATCAGGGATACGCACCGACATGGCCTGGAACAAGGCCGCCTGTGCCGATGCAGGCGAACGCTCACCTGGGCTCGATACCGGCAATTCCAGCGCCACACGGGCTTCACCCGGAATGCATACCTCCTTGCAGACCAGCCATTGCGCAAGGGCTTCGAAGCGCACCTTGCCTGCGGGCAGTGTGGCGGGCAATTGCACTTGAAACGGCAGGGCAACTTCGCCCTCATAGCCGTAGTTGGCAAGCGGGCCCACCCACATGCGCTTGGGCGCAGGCCAGCGCAGCGCCCCGAATAGGGTTTGCGGCGGCCCGGACGGCTCGACCGTGGTCGGCAAACCTGAATCACCCGAATTGCGCCAGTAGGTATGCCAGCCCGGTTCGTGCACCAGCCGCAGGGCAAGATCCATCTGCGCGGACGGTGCAACGCTGGCACGATCGGCAATCAGTTCGACAGTGACTGCATCGACACGCTGGGCGCCGGTACGCGGCTGCGGCTGGGCCTGCCCCGTGGCCGGCAGCAGCCCAAGGCAAAGCACCAAACCCGCGAGCCACGCCACGAAACGCGGTACGACATGGCGCGGCTGATCCCGGGTCGCAGACCCCAACGCATAAAAAGTCGGCATGGAACGATGCTACCCGATCGGGAGGGTGCAGCTTGACCCCAGAAGAACGAATCCCTACCATCAGGCGGATGAATGAAGACCTGCAAGCGCTGGCACTGCGCATCGATCGACTGATCGAAGGGATGCAGCAACTGGCCGACAGCAACCGCGCGCTGCGTGCCCAACTGACCCAGGCGCAGGCCCGCCAGCATGCACTCGAGCAACGTATGGAGCAGGCGCGTGCCAAGGTGAAATCGGCGCTCGATCGACTGCCTGGCGTCGAGTCTCTGGGGATCGCCGACCACGAGGCGGCACACTGAAATGGATCAGATCGATGTCCGCATCCTGGACCGTGATTACCGCCTCGCGGTGTCTGCGGAAGACAAGCCCCGTCTGATCGAAGCGGCGCGCGCAGTCGATGAGCGCATGCGGGCCCTGCGTGAGGCGGGTCGCGTCAGCGGCACCGACCGGATTGCCGTCATGGCCGCATTGCAGCTGGCTGACGAACTGATCGGTCTGCGTGAGGCTGCACATTCCACGATGGCCGCTCCTGAAGCAGAAGTGTCAAAGCGCGTGCGTCGCATGACCGAAACCATCGACGACGCACTCAAACGCCAGGAATCGCTCTTCTGATCTGCAGCCCCTTCGATCGGCCCAGCTTGGTCTGTGGCCCGTGCGGCGGTAAGATTGGAGCAACCCTGCGGTGTTCGCCACGGTCATACATTCCTTGAACCAATGCGATACCTCCAGGTCGCGGGTCTAACTTGAGCGTCACTGTTGTGAGCGTCCCATTGCGCGGATGCACCTGATGTGATGCCACTCGCGGCCGACCTGAACGTCACCGTTCAGGATGATGGCCGAGCGGCACCGGCGGGGCCCAACTTCGGTTCAATGTCCGGTCTGTCGGGCGGTTGATCCCACCTTCCACTGGCCGCTCGCGCTGCTTCACGGCCACCTGCCCCCGGAACGCTCCGGCAGGGCAGCCCGACCGGCTGCTGGTCTTGCCCATGGATCCTCTGATCATTGTCGCGCTGCTCATGCTTGGCGCCTTCACCGGATTTGCCGCGGGATTGCTGGGCATTGGTGGCGGCATGCTGATGGTGCCTTTCATGACGATGCTGCTCACCCGTGTGGGGTTTCCAGCCGAGCAGGTCGTGAAAGTTGCCATTGCCACCTCGCTCACCACGATCGTGTTCACCTCGATCTCAAGCGTCCGCGCGCATCACAAGCGTGGTGCCGTGCGCTGGGATGCCGTGCGCGGGTTGGCGCCAGGCATCCTCGCGGGTTCACTCCTGGGAGCGCAATTGGCAGGCGCAGTATCCGGTCGAATGCTCGGCGCCTTTTTCGGACTGTTCCTTGGTTATTCGGCTGCCAAGATGCTGTGGGGAGCGCCCCCCAAGGCGCAAGGTGACATGCCGTCCACCGCGGGCCTGTTTGGGATGGGTTCGATCATTGGCGGGCTGTCCGCCCTGCTGGGCGCAGGCGGGGGCTTTCTGACTGTCCCCTTCCTCGTCAAGCGCAGCGTTCCCATGCAAGCGGCAGTGGCAAGCAGCTCCGCCTGCGGCTTTCCGATCGCCCTGGCCGGCACGGTCGGCTACATCTGGGCCGGCCGTCATCTGTCGCTGCCTGCCGGCACACTCGGCTACATCTACCTGCCAGCTCTGGCTGTGATTTCAGTGGCCAGTGTGTTCACCGCGCCATGGGGCGCCAAAGTGGCACATGCTCTGCCCACGACCACACTCAAGAAAGTGTTTGCTGCGCTGCTCGGCGCGCTCTCGGTCTACATGCTCATCCGCTCAATTGCGGGTTGAACCATGAGGCCGGGGCGCTCAGCGCGAATCGATCACCCTGCGGCGTACCGCTTGCGCAATTCGTTTTTCTGAACCTTGCCCATCGCATTGCGGGGCAGATCATTCACCACATACACCCGCTTGGGCACCTTGAAGGCCGCGATCTGACCCTTGAGTGCGGCGATGATCGCAGCCTCATCAAGCGTCGCACCGGGCCTGCTCACCACGACAGCCGTCACCGCCTCGCCAAAGTCACGGTGCGGCACACCAATGACGGCCGACTCCGCCACCCCGGGCATGTCATCGAGATAGGACTCGATTTCCTTCGGATAGACGTTATAGCCGCCGCTGATGATCAGGTCCTTGCTGCGGCCCACGATCGTCACATAGCCGTTGACGTCGATGCGGCCCACATCGCCGGTCTTGAACCAGCGGTCGGCGGTGAATTCCTCGCGGGTCTTTTCAGGCATGCGCCAGTACCCCGAGAAGACATTGGGCCCGCGCACCTCAATCCCACCGATCTCGCCAGTGCTGCATGCAGCGCCGGCATCGTTGACCACACGCACCGACACGCCAGGCAGGGGCAAACCCACGGTACCCGCCATCCGGTTGCCGTCATATGGATTGGAAGTGAGCATGACCGTCTCGCTCATGCCGTAGCGCTCAAGAATGCGCTGCCCGGTGCGCGCCTCGAACTGCTTGAACGTGTCAGTCAGCAAGGGCGCAGAACCCGAGATGAACAGCCGCATGGAGCGGACCGATGCGCTATCGAAGGAAGGCTCATCGAGCAGGCGCACATACATGGTGGGCACCCCCATGAACACGCTGGCCCGGGGCAGATGGCGCACCACCTCTTTCGGATCAAACCTGGACAACCAGATCATTTTGCTGCCCGAGAGCAATGCACCATGCAGGGCCACAAACAGACCGTGCACGTGAAAGATGGGCAGGGCGTGCAGGAGCACATCACCGCGACGCCAGCGCCAGTAGACATCGAGGGTCAGTGCATTGCTCGCGAGGTTACCGTGCGAGAGCATGGCGCCCTTGCTTCGCCCAGTGGTCCCGGAGGTGTAGAGGATGGCTGCAAGATCATCGGCGGCGCGCACCACGGTCTTGAACTGATTGGTAAACGGCGCGGCTGCATCGAGCAGCGAGCCGGTACGTGCATCCGAGAGCGTGAACACATGGGCGGTGCCGCGCGCGCGCGCAATCGGTTCGATCCATGTGAGGTTGGCCGGTGTGCACACCACCACTGCAGGCTCGGCATCCAGGATGAAGTAATCAATCTCGGACTGCTGATAGGCGGAATTCAGAGGCAAGAACACATGCCCGGCCCGCAGGGTGGCCAGGTACAGACAGACCGACTCGGGCGACTTGTCGACCTGCACGGCGATGCGTGATCCGGCCGGCAGCTTGAGCGACGCCAGCAGATGCGCGATGCGCGCGCTGGCGTGGTCCAGGTCGGCCCAGCTCCAGTACAAGCCATCGTGGGTCTCGATTGCGCAGGCGCTGCGGTCTGCGGGCATGCGCGCCGCAATCAGCGCATAGAGGTTGTGCTGCGAGGCCGGCACAGCGGCGCGTCGGGCAACGGAAGGATGGGCAGGCATGGTCTGGATCAATCGTCAGTGAGCGGTTCGGAAAGGCGCAGCGATGCGCCGACTCAATCGAGTTTGGCGTTTGAATCCTTGACCACCTTGGCCCACTTGCGCACCTCGGCATCCACGAATTTCTGCATCTCTTCAGGCGTTCCGCCGCCAGCCTCCGCACCCAGACTGTTCCAGATGTCCTTGAGTTCCTTGCCTGCCAGCGCCTTGGACACCTCCTGCTGCATCTTCAAAACGATTTCGCGCGGGGTGCCGGCTGGCGCCCACAGGGCGTACCAGGTGCGCGCGTCATAGCCCTGTACGCCTTTTTCAGCCAGTGTGGGCACGTCCGGCAGTGCGAACGATCGCTGGGCGCTGGTGACTGCAAGCGGCAGCAGCTTGCCCGCCCTGATTTGCGGCATGGCACTGCCCAGGCCGTCAAACATGAAATCGACCTGACCCGCGAGCAGATCCTGCAACGCCGGGCCTGCGCCCCGATACGGGATGTGGGTCATGAACGTCCGGGTCTGCGTCTTGTAGAGCTCGACCACCAACTGGTGCGCTGTGCCATTGCCCGCCGAGCCGAAATTCAGTTTGCCGGGATTGGCCCGCACGTACTTATAGAAATCATCATAGCTGCGCATAGGCAGCTTCTGGGGATTGATGACCAGCACATTGGGCACCAGCGAGAGCATGGTCACCGGGACCAGATCCTTGGACAGGTCGTAGCCCAGCTTCGGATACATGCTGACCGCGATCGTGTGATGCACGGCGCCGATCAGAAACGTGTAGCCATCTGCAGGCGCTTTGGCGGCCACTTCGGCACCCAGCGTACCGCCTGCGCCACCACGGTTGTCGATGACCACTGGCTGTCCTAACGACGCGGTCAGCACTTTGGACAGCGGCCGCGCAAAGGCGTCGGTGCCGCCACCGGGCGGAAACGGAACGATCAGACGCACGGGCTTCGTGGGCCAGGCCTGCGCCTGCGATTGCGCATGGACCTCGGCCATGCCGCCCATCCCGGCCACGCCCACCACCAGTGCGCCAGCGGCCAGACGCCCCATCAATCGGCGCGATGCAACGTTCGAAAGGATCATGTCGAGCTCCTCAAAAGTGTCTTGCTGCGCGTTGCGCAGCTCAATTCAACAGCAACCCGCCATCAACGGGCACCGTATGACCAATCACATAAGCTGCCAGCGGCGACGCCAGGAAAAGCGCCACACCAGCCATGTCCTGAGGCGTCCCCAGCCGTCCCATCGGGATGCGCTGCAAGGCGGCTTCAAGACGCGCCGGGTTGGCCGTCGTCACTTCGGTCATCTTGGTCGCCACGAACCCGGGGGCGATGCCATTCACACGAATGCCATCGTCTGCCCACGCATCGGCCAGTGTGCGCACCAGGCCCACGGCGCCGGCCTTGGAGGCGGCATAACCCGGATTGCCTCGGGTGGCATGAAAGGCTGCGGTGGAACTGAGAATGATGACGCTGCCGCGCGCGGCCTTGAGCTGCGGGTGGAACGCTGCACAGCAAGCCATCAGGCTGTTCAGATTGACATCGAGCACCTTGCGAAAGCCCGGCATCTCGTATTCCGCACGACGGTACAGCACCACACCCTGCGAGAGCACAAGCACATCGAGCCGGGGCATGGCTGCAGCCGCCCGTGACACCGCAGCATCGTCGGCGACATCCACCTGGGCATAAGACAACCCCTGCAGGTCGGAACCAGTGTCGCCTGCGTAATCGGCTGCTGAAGCACGCGTGCCCCATACCGTGACCTGGGCGCCACGGTCGCGAAACGCCCGCGCAATGCCATTGCCAATGCCACTGGAGCCGCCCACCACCAGCACCGATGCGCCGTTAAACGACAGCGGGTCACCCTCGCCCGCAGACACGCCGGCCGTGCCGACAGATCCGTTCAATTGATATCTCCTCGTGAGTTGGAGCCCGCAGCGTGCTCAGTCAGTCTGCAGGCCGGCGTCCCAACAGGTACGCACCGTAAACCACCATGGGGATGCAGAGCAACTGACCCATGGTCAGGCCCGCCGCAAGAAATCCGAGAAACGCATCGGGCTCACGAGCGAATTCGGCAAGAAAGCGCAGCACTCCATAGCCCACGAGAAACAGGCCGGAGACACGCCCCACCGCACGCGGGCGGCTCGAATAAAGCCACAGGACAATGAAGAGGAGCAGGCCCTCGCCGGCGAACTGATAGAGCTGGGACGGATGTCGCGCCACACCGGTGCCTGATTGCGGAAAGACGATGGCCCAGGGCACGGTACTGGCCCGGCCCCAGAGTTCGCCGTTGATGAAATTGCCCAAACGGCCGGCGGCCAGTCCCAGAGGCACCAGGGGGGCCACGAAATCCATCAGGACGAGCCAGCGCATGCGGTGACGGTGTGCAAAGAGGGCACAGGCCACCAGCACGCCGACCAGCCCGCCATGAAACGACATGCCGCCCTGCCAGACCGCCAAAGCTTCCAGCGGATGCTGCAGGTAATACCCGGGCTTGTAGAAGAGCACATAGCCCAGCCGTCCACCGAGCACCACGCCCACCACACCGAAAAAGAGCAGATCCTCTACATCGGCCGGAGTGAGGCCCGTGCGTGACCCGTAATGGGTGTGCCGGATGCGCCATCGGCCAAGCAGGTAAAAGGCGAGAAAGGCCAGCAGGTACATGAGGCCGTACCAGCGGATGGCCAGTGGCCCCAACTGCAGGGCAATCGGATCGAAACCGGGATGAGTCGACATCGTCGCCGCGATCTGCCGTGTAGCAGACGGATCAGAAGAAAGCACACATTGTCCCATGGCCACGCCAGGGGCCATTTGGCGTTCGATCCCACCCGCCTTACCATCGCCTCCTTTCCCTTTTTTCTCTTTCGCACGGAGACACCGCGATGACCGCGAACCGACGCTCCCGCAACATCACCGAAGGCGTGGCACGGGCACCTAATCGCTCGATGTATTACGCGATGGGCTACAAGAAGTCCGACTTCGCCAATCCGATGATCGGCATCGCCAACGGGCACTCCACGATCACCCCCTGCAATTCCGGCCTGCAGCCCCTGGCCGATGCGGCGGTCGAAGCGGTGCGTGCGGCCGGCGGTAATCCTCAGACCTTCGGCACGCCCACCATCTCGGACGGCATGTCGATGGGCACCGAGGGCATGAAGTATTCGCTGATCTCGCGTGAAGTGATCGGCGATTGCATCGAAACCGCGGTGCAGGGTCAGTGGATGGACGGTGTGCTGGTGCTGGGCGGCTGTGACAAGAACATGCCGGGCGGCATGATGGGCATCCTGCGCTGCAACGTGCCGGCGATTTACGTCTACGGCGGCACGATCAAACCCGGGCACTGGAAGGGCAAGGATCTGACCGTCGTCTCGATCTTCGAGGCTGTCGGTGAATTCTCGCGCGGACGGATGAGCCAGGAAGACTTTGAAGGCATCGAACAGAATGCAGTGCCCGGCACCGGGTCGTGCGGCGGGATGTACACCGCCAACACGATGTCATCCTCGTTCGAGGCGCTGGGCATGAGCCTGCTGGGCTCGTCGACCATGGCCAACCCGGACCACGAAAAACTCGACTCCACACAGGCATCGGCCCGCGTGCTGGTGCAGGCAGTCCGCAACAATCTGCGCCCGCTCGATATCGTGACGCGCAAGTCGATTGAAAATGCCGTCACGCTGATCATGGCCACCGGCGGTTCGACCAACGCCGTGCTGCACTACCTGGCCATCGCACACTCCGCCGGCATTGAATGGACCATCGATGACTTCGAGCGCGTGCGCAAGCGCGTGCCCGTGATCTGCGACCTCAAGCCTTCCGGTCAGTACGTGGCCACCGATCTGCATCGCGCAGGCGGTATCCCTCAGGTCATGAAGATCCTGCTGGATGCGGGCCTCATGCACGGCGACTGCATGACCATCACCGGTCGCACGCTGGCCGAGGAACTCGCCAATGTGCCATCAGTGCCGCGGGCCGATCAGCATGTCATCTTCCCGATCAGCAAAGCCCTCTACAAGGAAGGCCATCTGGCCATTCTGAAGGGCAATCTGTCGCCGGAAGGCGCCGTGGCCAAGATCACGGGCCTGAAGAGCCCGGTCATTACCGGGCCGGCACGTGTCTTTGATGACGAGCAGTCGGCCATGACCGCAATCATGGACAACAAAATCAACGCAGGCGATGTACTGGTGCTGCGTTACCTGGGTCCCAAAGGCGCACCCGGCATGCCCGAGATGCTCGCCCCCACATCGGCCATCATCGGTGCGGGGCTGGGCGAATCGGTGGCGCTGATCACCGATGGGCGTTTTTCGGGCGGCACCTGGGGCATGGTGGTCGGCCATGTCGCGCCGGAAGCGGCAGCAGGCGGTCTGATCGGATTGGTCAAGGAAGGCGATTCGATCACGGTCGATGCGCATGCCCTGCTGCTGCAACTGAACGTGGCGGACGCTGAAATCGCCAAACGCAAGGCGGCCTGGCGCGCGCCCGCCCCCCGCTACACGCGCGGTGTGCTGGCCAAGTTCGCCAAGCTGGCCTCCAGTGCCAGCAAAGGCGCGGTCACCGACGGGTTTGAAGACTGAGCGAGCGCTTGGCGGGTTGAATCGGATCGCCGAGGGCGCTCAGTGGCGCCCGGTGCGATCGCCGAAGCGGGCCGGCAGTCCCAGCCCGCGACGCCTTGTCTTGTTTTGAGCGCGCAGGCTGGCGCGATGACGGCCCAGGGGCGTCTCCAGCCACTCAAACCACACCACCGCGGCAAACAGCGGCGACAGCACGCCCCACCACGGCCACAGCGCCACGGGGCCGATGTGGCACAGCTTGAGCAACACGAACAACAGGCCGGTCCACAACAGAGGCATGGTCGACAGGCTCCCCCAAAGACCCCTCACCATGCGGGGCGGCGCCCTTCGTAGTCAGGGCCACCGGATCAGCGGACACAGTCAACCTCCCGGCGGCCAGGGCCGTTAGAAGCGCTTTACCCTTTCACAGACGGAGAATCCATGAAACGACACCTGTTGAGCTGCGCACTGGCGGCCCTCGCTCTCATGTCTGCGATGCCCGCCCAGGCCAGTGCAGATCTGGCCAAATCCAAGAATTGCCTGGCCTGTCATGCTGCCGACAAGAAACTGATCGGCCCGTCCTACAAGGATGTGGCAGCGAAATACGCTTCAGACAAGGATGCGCCCGCCAAACTCGCCAAGAAAATTCGCGAAGGTGGCGTCGGCATCTGGGGCCAGATTCCCATGCCCGCCAATCCGCAGGTCAATCCGGATGAAGCGCTGTCTCTGGCGAAATGGATACTTGGCACGAAATAAGTCTGTCCCTCACCCGTTGAACATGGCCCCGGCATTTGCCGGGGCTTTTTTTTGAAAGAGGACATCGCTGGGCCGGGCCGTTACACTCCTGTCCTTCTGCGGCTTGGCGGCCTTCCATGCATTTCGACATCCTGCTGCAGCAGGTGCTCAACGGACTTGTCCTGGGTAGCGTGTATGCCCTGGTGGCGCTGGGCTACACGATGGTCTACGGCATCCTGCAGCTGATCAACTTTGCGCACGGTGATGTGCTGATGATCGGTGCCATGGTCGGTGTGACGGTGGTCGGTCTGCTAGCGGGCTCGGGCTTGCCCGGGCCGGTCATCCTGCTGATTGCGCTGGCTGCAGCGATTCCTGCATGCATCGTGCTGTCCCTGGCCATTGAACGCATCGCCTACAGACCGCTTCGCAATGCCCCCAGGCTGGCGCCGCTGATCACGGCGATCGGCGTGTCGATCGTCATCCAGACCCTGGCCATGATCGTCTGGAAGCCCAATCCGATCGTCTTTCCCGACCTGCTGCCCACCGACCCGATCCACATCGGCGGCGCGCTGCTCGCGCCCAAACAACTGCTCATCCTGGTGGTCTCGGGGCTCACCATGGCGGGGCTGCTGCTGCTGGTGAATCGCACCTGGCTCGGTCGCGCCATGCGCGCCACAGCCGAAAACCCCCGCGTGGCGGGCCTCATGGGGGTCAATTCCAATCGGGTGATCGCGGCCACGTTCTCGATCGGGGCGGCGCTTGCAGCGGTCGCCGGGGTCCTCGTCGCAATGAACTACAACATCGCCCAGTTCAGCATGGGCTTCATTCCGGGTCTGAAGGCATTCACGGCAGCCGTGCTAGGGGGCATCGGGAATCTCGGCGGGGCCGTGCTGGGAGGGCTGCTGCTCGGAGTCATTGAAAGTCTCGGTGCGGGCTATATCGGCGACCTCACCGGCGGTTTTCTGGGCAGCCACTATCAGGACATCTTTGCGTTCATCGTGCTGATCGTCGTGCTGGTCTTTCGGCCATCCGGTCTGCTGGGCGAACGCGTGGCCGACCGCGCCTGAGCACAACCGAGACCAGATCGACTCTTTCATCCATGTCGACTCCAGATGCCCGCTACACCGCGTTAATACCCTGGTTGCAGGGCCATCGCTCAGCAGCCTGGGTCGCAGCGGCGGTCATTGCCATGGTGCTGGCGGTGCTGCCTTTTGTAGTCGGGCTTCAGGGAAACGCCTGGGTGCGCATCCTGGACTTCGCGTTGCTCTACGTCATGCTGGCGCTCGGTCTGAACATTGTGGTGGGCTATGCAGGTCTGCTCGACTTAGGCTACGTGGCCTTTTATGCCATGGGGGCCTACCTGTATGCGGTGCTGGCCTCGCCGCATCTGGCTGAAAACTTCGAGTTCATCCAGCAGTGGTTTCCCGAGGGGCTGCATGCATCGGTCTGGATCGTTGTGCCACTGGCCGCGGCGCTGGCCGCATTTTTGGGTGTGCTGCTGGGCGCGCCAACGCTGCGACTACGTGGCGACTATCTGGCGATCGTGACGCTCGGTTTCGGTGAAATCGTGCGGATCTTCCTCAACAACCTGAATGCGCCTGTGAACCTCACCAACGGTCCGCAGGGCATCAGCAACATCGAACCCATTCATCTGGGCGGCGTGTCTCTAGGCAAGACACAGGAATGGTTCGGCATGGAAGTGCCGTCGGTGTACCTGTACTACTACGTGTTCCTGGCGCTGGCCCTGGTGATCATCGTGCTGACGGTGCGTCTGCAGGATTCACGCATCGGGCGCGCCTGGATGGCCATTCGCGAAGATGAAACCGCGGCCAAGGCCATGGGGATTCACACCCGCAACATCAAGCTGCTGGCCTTTGCCATGGGCGCTTCCTTTGGTGGCGTGGCCGGCGCCATGTTCGCCGCCTTTCAGGGGTTCGTGTCACCCGAGAGCTTCACGCTCATGGAGTCGATCGTGATCGTGGCCATGGTGGTGCTCGGCGGCATGGGGCATGTGCCCGGTGTCATTCTGGGCGCGGTCATTCTGTACGCCATTCCTGAGGTGCTGCGATACGTGGCCAAGCCATTGCAGGAGTCGATCTTCGGACACGAGATCGTGGCGCCTGAGGCCCTGCGTATGCTTCTCTTTGGCCTGGCGATGGTGGTGATCATGCTGTACAGACCTTCCGGGCTCTGGCCGGCACCAGTACGCGGACGGACATCCAGCGCAGCCTCAGGCTCAACCGCAGGCGAACAGTCATGAGCGACGCATCCGTGCGGCCTGGTTCGTCCGTGCTTTCGCCTGCGTTTACTCAGGACGCACAGCCTCAACTGTTAAGCGTGGATGGCGTCAGCAAACGATTCGGCGGCCTGCAAGCCCTCTCGGACGTGAGCCTGCAGATTGAGCGCGGCCAGATCTATGGCCTGATCGGACCTAACGGCGCAGGCAAGACCACCTTTTTCAACGTCATCACGGGCCTTTACACGCCAGACAGCGGCCGTTTCGCGCTGGACGGTCAAGCGTACGAGCCGACAGCGGTGCACACGGTCGCCAAAGCGGGGATCGCCCGCACGTTCCAGAACATTCGCCTGTTTGCCGAGATGACTGTCCTGGAAAACGTGATGGTCGGACGTCATGTACGCACCCATGCAGGCGCGTGGGCCGCCATGCTCAGACCGGCATCGCAGCGCCGCGAAGAAGCACTCATTCGCGAACATGCCATGGGTCTGCTGGAGGAAGTCGGCATCAGCGATTACGCGCATGTCCCATCCCGCACCCTTTCATACGGCGATCAGCGTCGGCTTGAAATTGCCCGTGCGCTGGCCACCGAGCCCAAGTTGCTTGCGCTCGACGAGCCTGCTGCGGGCATGAATGCCACTGAAAAATTGAGCTTGCGCGCGCTGCTTGAGCGTATTCGCGCATCGGGCCGCACCATCTTGCTGATCGAACACGACGTCAAGCTCGTCATGGGTCTGTGTGACCGGGTCACGGTGCTGGATTACGGCAAGGTGATTGCCCAGGGCGTGCCCGCCGACGTGCGACGCGATCCGGCGGTGATCGAGGCCTATCTGGGAACGGCCCATGCCTGAACAGGCTTCAACGCTTGCATCCACCACGCCAGTGCTGTCAGTGCGCGGCCTGAAAGTGGCCTATGGCGGCATTCAGGCGGTCAAGGGCGTGGACATGCAGGTGGAACAGGGCGAGCTGGTTGCGCTGATCGGCGCCAATGGTGCGGGCAAGACCACCACACTCAAAGCCATCACTGCGGGTGTGTCGACTCTGGCGGGCGACATCACCTTCATGGGGCGCTCACTGCGCGGCCAGCAAGCCAGCGCGCTGGTCGGCCAGGGTCTGGTGATGGTGCCTGAGGGTCGTGGCGTCTTCGGGCGCATGACCATCACCGAGAACCTCATGATGGGCGCCTACAGCCGGCGCAGTGCGCCGGATATCGCCAACGATATCGAGCGGATGTTTGCGCTCTTTCCCAGACTGCGCGAGCGGGCGGCGCAGCTCGCGGGCACCTTGTCGGGAGGCGAACAGCAGATGCTCGCCATGGCCCGCGCCCTCATGGCTCACCCGAAGTTGCTGCTGCTCGATGAGCCCAGCATGGGTCTGTCGCCGATCATGGTCGAGAAGATTTTCGAAGTGATCCGATCCGTGTCGGCGCAAGGCACTACGCTGCTTCTGGTCGAGCAGAACGCCAAACTGGCGCTGCAGGCCGCGCACCGCTGCTATGTCATGGACTCGGGCTTGATCTCGATGTCCGGGCCGGCTCAGGACATGCTGCACGACCCGCGGGTCCGTGAAGCCTATCTGGGTGAAGTCCCGGACTGATCTGCGGCAGATGTGAACGCATCTGCAAAAAACTCGTCCGGTGGCAAAGCGCATGTTTGCGTGAACTCGGCCCGAGCCGAATCAACGACGACGGGCGCACCACATGCATAGACCTGAACCCCGGACAGATCGGGGTAGTCCTGCATGACCGCGCGATGAACAAAGCCCGTGCGCCCGGTCCAGGCATCTTCGGGCAGTGCATCGGAAACGACCGGCACATAGCTGAACTGGGGCAAGGTCTGCGCCCAGTGTCGGCACAGCGCGTCCAGATACAGGTCACCGGGGCGACGGGCACCCCAGTACAGCGTCATGGGCCTGCGGATGGACTTGTGGATGGCGTGTTCGACGATCGCCTTGATCGGCGCAAAGCCCGTTCCGCTGGCCACGAATACGATGGGCCTGTCGCTGTCTTCGCGCAGAAAGAACGTGCCCATCGGGCCTTCAAAGCGCAGGATGTCGCGCACTTTCACGCTTGGCTGCGACACCTCGAACAGCGCATCGGTGAAGCGCCCGCCGGGCATGTGCCGAATATGCAGCTCGAGCTGCTCGGCTTCATGCGGTGCGCCTGCCATCGAGTAACTGCGTCGCGTGCCGTCTTTCAGGATGAGCTCGATGTACTGGCCGGCGAGGTATTGCAAGCGCTCATTGGCAGGCAGTTGCAGACGCA
Source organism: Burkholderiales bacterium UBA4615 (assembly GCA_002386465.1). GTDB lineage: Bacteria > Pseudomonadota > Gammaproteobacteria > Burkholderiales > Burkholderiaceae_E > UBA4615. Next base: position 24,162 of record DGIT01000126.1, read on the forward strand.
CGACCGCCACATCCGGCGCCACCCGCTCGATGCCTGATATCCGACACGGCATCTTGCGTACCGGTATATCGCCGGCAGCGGCAATGACCCGCGCTTCGATTGACAGGCCGGTGAGCGCCGTGGCACAGCAGAGCAGCGCATGGCCCTGCAGGGCGTCTTCCTTGCGCAAGGCTTGAGGCTGATGCGGACCCTGATCGATGCGCCCTTGGGTCACTCTGGCGCGACACGATCCGCACGCACCATTTTTGCAGCCATAAGGCAGCACGATGCCATGGCGCAGACCTGCGTCCAGGATGGTCTCATCGGGCTCGACCTCGAAGCTGCGCCCACTGGGCAATACCGTGACCTGATAACTCATCTCGTAGAATCGGACGGTGACTCAAAAAATCAGAAAAGCCCGCCATTATCCCTCACGCAGAGGCGCTGCCCGACCACAGGCCGTATCGCGCCCGGGCATTCGCCCCACGCAGGCCGCTCGCAAGCCCGACCCGTGGATGGCGCGAGCCTTGAGCACGAGGACCGCGCAAGGGGCACTTCCGCGTGCGTTCCGGCGCCCGCGCGTGGTACTGCTGGGGTGCGGTGACGTGGGCCTGCGGTTTCTGAATGCGTTCGGTGCGCGGCTGCGCGTGTTCGGCATCGCCCGTCGCGCGGAAGCAATGCAGGACATCCGACAGGCCGGTGGGGTGCCCCTGCGCATCGATCTGGATGATCGCCGCTCATGCCGCAGGCTAAGTGGACTGGCAGCGCGGGTACTGCACAGTGCACCACCGCCGACACAGGGCCTGGATGACGCGCGCACCCGCCATGCACAGGCCGCCCTGCCTGAGGCGCGACGATGGGTGTACCTCAGTACGACCGGGGTCTATGGCGATTGCGCAGGGGCGTGGATCGATGAGACGCGCAGGGTCGCGCCGCACAATGATCGCGCCATTCGCAGGGTCGCGGCAGAGCAACGGCTGCGCAAGCAGGCCGCACGGGGTGGCATGCAAGTGGTGGTTCTGCGCGTACCCGGTATCTATGCGCTGGAGCGCCTGCCGCTGGAGCGCCTGCAACGTGGCACCCCTGCGCTGTGTGAGCAGGATGACGGATACACCAACCATATCCACGCCGACGATCTGGCACGCATCGCGTTCGCTGCACTCTGGCGAGGAGGGGCTTCGCGCGTCATCCACGCGGTGGACGACAGTGTCCTGAAGATGGGCGATTATTTCGATGCGGTCGCCGACGCGTTCGGTCTGTCACGCCCGCCGCGCCTGCCACGGGAAGCGCTGAAGGCTGCTGTCTCGCCGATGCTCTGGAGCTTCATGTCGGAGTCCAGAAGGCTGACCAACCACAGGCTCAAGCGCGAGCTGCGCGTGAGGCTGCGCTATCCGCAGGTCAGTTCGCTGCTGGCACAGGTTAAGACCGGCGACAGCGCATGACCTGGTCTGGCCCCTGTGGTGCTCAGCGCTGGCTGACGCTCGCGAGGCTGCCTGCTACCGGTGCGGCGGACGCAGGTCCCGAAACGCGATAGAGCTCGGTCATTTTTGCGACGATCGCCTCCGGAGCCGCAGTGCCGAGCGATCGGCTCCGTAGACCCGAGCCGCTCGATCACACCTTCCTGCAATGCATGCAGCAGGTAGGTCTGTGCTTCCAGAGGCAGGTCACCGATCTCGTCCAGAAACAGCGTGCCGCCCTGGGCCTGTTCGAGTCGACCGATCCGGGTCGTAGAACCATCGGTGAAATCGCCCAGCTCATGGCCGAACAATTCGGAACCGATCCGCTCTGCCGGAATCGCTGCGCAGTTCAAGGCTACAAAGGGCTTGCGCTTGAGCTTGTCGTAGAGCTTGAGCATGACCGGGCTGCCACCCACCATCTCGCCAAAGCTGGCGGTACTGTGTGCGCCCGCACGACCTGACCGGACCATGTGACGGCGCGCAAACAAGAGGAGTTCGCAGACCAGTTCGAGGGCATCAGACAGTTCGATCGAGGCCCAGGCACGCTCGAAGACCAATCGGCGGCGAGCCAGGTTCAGGCGTTTGGCATCCACATCGGTCCGCGCAATCTAGAGCATTCCCGAGCGCTGCAAAAAGTCCATCGACGCATCAAAGCTCGTATCGTCGAGATGTCGCCGATCGCCGATGCCGGGAACGGGCTGACCCGCGGGTGCCGCCAGCGCCTGCTCAAAGGATTAGATCGTCGGCGTCAGGTCGCGCGTTCGCAACCCATTGGTGAGGTTCTGAATGTATGTACTGTCAGGGTTCTGACTGATGATGCAAACATTGGACGAAGGCATAGTGAAACCAGATTGAGTCATCTGGGTAGAGGTACGGCGCTCGACACACGGCGCAGGAAACGGCGCGCACTAGGTGGTGCACTACACGTTCAGTGCTGTCTCGAAGAGAATGCCGTCACCGAAAAGCTTGGTTCTATCGTGTGATCGTCCGCATTGCGTCTGAGAGGCGCCTCTGATCAGCCAAACGGTCAAGTCAGCCCCAGGGCCGCAGGAGCAGCCCGCATGCAATCGGTCTGTGCGTGGCAGTGCCGCGGCTTCTCCCTCGGCTCAGGCCAGGACGCTCAAGCCGCCTGCAGCAGCCCCCGTGCTACACTTTCTGGCTCACTTGTGAGACTGCGGCTTTCACGGTCTCAGTGGTCTGACCGCGGCTCGTCCCGGAAGGGCCACGGTGATTCTGCCGGTGTAGCTCAGTTGGTAGAGCAGCGCATTCGTAATGCGAAGGTCGGGGGTTCGACTCCTCTCACCGGCACCATCCGTTCAGCGGCACGCCCCGCGTGCGCATCCCGACAATCGGCCCTCTTCGGGGTCCGCCGCCCCGGATACACCGCACAACGATGAAACGCAGCTCCTCGCGTATGGACCGGGTGGACACCCCGATCATCCCCACCATTGCAGCTCTGGTGCGTGCCCACCCCGGCACAATCTCACTTGGCCAGGGCGTGGTCAGTTACGGACCGCCCGCTGATGCCTTAGCCGAACTGCCTGGGCTGATGGCCGATACCCAGCTCAACAAGTATCAGGCGGTGAACGGGTACGGCCCGCTCGTGGCCGCCCTGGAACGCAAACTGGCACACGACAACGGGCTGATCTGCGGGGCGAACGCACAGATCATGGTGACCGCAGGCAGCAACATGGCGTTCCTGAATGCCGTGCTGGCAGTGGCCGACCCGGGCGATGAATTCATTTTGCCCAGTCCGTTCTACTTCAATCAGGAAATGGCCGTGCGCATGGCTGGATGCGTGCCCGTTCCGGTTCCGGTGCGATCCAACTGGCAGCTTGACGTCGCGGCCCTTGAGGCAGCCATCACCCCACGCACCCGAGCGATCCTGACCGTATCGCCCAATAATCCGACCGGCGCCGTCTATGCCGAGGCCGACCTGCGTGCGGTCAACGCGCTGTGTGCGCAACATGGGCTCTACCACTTCAGCGACGAAGCCTACGAACCGTTCATCTACGACGGAGCCGCGCACTTTTCGCCCGGTTCCATCGAGGGTGCGCATGCCCACACGCTGTCGTTCTTCTCGTTTTCCAAGAGCTTCGGCATGGCCAGCTGGCGGGTGGGTTACGTGGTCTACCCGGCGGATCTTTTCGAAGCCATGAACAAGGTCCAGGACACCAACCTGATCTGTGCGCCAGTAGCCTCTCAGCTGCTGGCGCTGCAGGCCCTGCAGCGCGGGGGCGAGCTGGTCGGGCCAAGGGTGGCCGACCTCGCACGCGTGCGGCAGTCGGTTTACGAGGCGCTCGGTGAACTAGGTGATCTGGCTCAATTCCCCCGGACAGATGGCGCGTTTTATGTGCTGATGAAGCTGCCGGGTCTGGCTGGGGATCCGCTCGACTTCAACCGCGCGATGGTCGAGCGGCATCGCGTGGCGACCATCCCGGGGTTTGCGTTTGGCCTGACCGACACGCGTGCGGCCAACTACCAGCGACTGTCCTATGGCGCGCTGGATGCTGCCAGCGTGGTGCAAGGCGTGCAGCGGTACGTGGCTGCGGTGAAAGACTGGTATGGCGGCCAGGCGGGCCAGGTACGTTAAAAGCGATCCCGCATGATCTATCAGCACAGGCTCATCGTGGCCCGTAGCGGTCGGCTGGAACAGCGTAACGCGGTATTCGAGCAGGAGATGCTCGCGGCACTGGACGAGCATGGCTCTGTGCTAATTGGTGCATGGGAAGTACTCATCGGCCCGGAGAGCGGCTCGGGCGTGTATCAAGTGCGCCAGTTCGACAACCTGAGCGCCTGGGAGCGACACCAGGACAATGTGCGCCGCGACCGGCAGCATTCAGGGCGTCAGGGCAAGCTCTATCCGGCACTGGATGCCGTGGATACTGCGATCGTGCGGTCAGCCGAGCGTGCACCTGCGCTACCCTCGAGCTGGCCTGGTATCGAGGCCGTCCGGGCTGCGCCGCGCGGCTTTTTCGAGCAGCGCATTTTGCATCTGCGGCCCGACACGGTACGCGATCATCATGCGCTGTACTTCGATGCCGTGATGCCTGCGCTGCAACGCGAAGGCGCAACGCTCAGTGGCTTCTTCGACACCGTGATCGGTCCTGGCTCGATGAATGCCGGCTCACACCGCAGCATCGAGTTGCGTCGCTTCCCTGACCTGGCGACATGGCAGCGCTGGCGTGAAGCGCAGGACACCGATGCGGCATTGCGCAGCCTGCTGCGCGAACGCTGGGCCCCGCTGGTGGATCGCGTCGAGAGCCTGCTGCTGCGCCCGCTGCCGTACAGCCGGATGCGCTGACCCGCGCGCGCAGCGACGCAACAAAGCAGCATTACAAAAGACGCCGGAACCCGACGCTACAGACTGTCGATCGCCGCGTTGATCGCCGCATCCAGGCGCTGCACCACTTCATCGAGTTGTGCGGTGCTGGCGATGAAAGGCGGTGCAATCAGCACATGGTCGCCCTGGCGACCATCGACCGTGCCGCCCATCGGATAGACCATGAGCCCGCGCTGCATGGCCTGCTGCTTGATGCGCGCATGCAGTCTGTGAGCCGGATCGAAAGCTGCCTTGGAGGCACGATCGGCGACCAGCTCAATGCCCCACATCAGACCGCGCCCGCGGATATCGCCGATGTGTCGATGATCGGACCAGGCTGTTCGCATCGAGTGCTCAAGGTGCTGCCCCAGGCTTGCGGCCTGAGCCACCAGACCGTCGCGGGCCATGACGTGCTGCACCGCCAATGCGGCCGCGCAGGCAACCGGGTGGCCCAGATAGGTGTGGCCATGCTGAAAGAAGCCTGATCCTTCACGCATGGCCGACACGATGCGTGATTGAGCCAACACCGCGCCAATGGACTGATACCCCCCGCCCAGGCCCTTGGCGATGGTCAGGATATCGGGCACCACACCCTCCTGCTCACAGGCATGCAGACTGCCCGTGCGGCCCATCCCGCACATGACCTCGTCCAGGATGAGCAGCACGCCATGGCGATCGCAGACTTCGCGGACTGCCCTGAAATAGCCGGGCACCGGCATCAGCACACCCGCCGTTGCACCGCCCACTGTCTCGGCCACGAACCCGATGACCCGATCCGCTCCCACCTGCACGATGGCCGCTTCCAGTTCTGCAGCCAGCCTGAGCCCGTATGCCTCGGGGGTTTCGTCTTCATGCTGTTCACGGTAGCCATAGCAGGGCGACACATGCGTGGCCGGCATCAGCAGCGGAGCAAATGCCTCGCGTCGAGGCAGGTTGCCGCCAATGGCCAGTGCACCCAGCGTGTTGCCGTGATAGCTCTGCCGACGCGCAATGAAATGACTGCGCTGCGGTTCACCTTGCTCAAGAAAATACTGGCGCGCCATCTTGAGCGACGCCTCCATCGCTTCAGAACCGCCACTCACGAAATACGCATGGCTCATGCCGGCCGGGGCACCGGCCACCAGATTGGCAGCGAGTTGTTCCGCCACGTCAGTTGTGAAAAAGCCGGTATGCGTCCAGGCGAGCCGATCGATCTGGGCGTGCATGGCAGCCTGCACATCGGGGTGACCATGACCCAGGCACGACACCGCGGCACCGCCACAGGCATCCAGGTAACGGCGCCCCTGTGCGTCGATCAGTTCCATGCCCTGTCCGCTCACCACGACAGGCGGTACGGTGGCCAGGGTGCGATGCAGGATGCGGCTCTCGTTCAGGGCGTTCATGGTCGGTCTCCTGCCGCCTGGCGGGCGGCCTGCACGGCACGCTATCACGCGATGCGACACTTTCGCGTCAGCACGTCATTTTCCCCGTTGCCTTGGAGTTCTCATGTTCTGTCTGCAGATCCCGCGCCAACTCTTAGGCGCATGGCGAGCACACGCAGGCCGCGCGCTGGGCGCCGTGATCGGCGTATCGGCTCTGATCGGCGCACTCATGGGCGACCCGGTTCAGGCGCAGGCGATCAACGCGCGCTGGACCGGCACCTGGTTGAACGAGCACGGCACGGAGCGGCTCGTGATCAGTGAGCGGCAATTCGCCATCAGCCAGTCCACCTGTCTGTGGAGCACGACGGTGCCCAGGCAGGTCAAACGCTGCTACGCGTACTACGAAGGCACGCTCACCCGCGCGCAGATCCAGCAGGCACTGGATGAGTCGGAGAAGTACGCGCAAAACATGCTGCGCCAGGGGGCCGACGCGAAGACTGCGAAGTCTGTGCAGGAGCAGTTCCGGCGCAACAGGCAAGTCATGGCGCGCATCTCAAATGACACGTTCCGGCTGATTCAGACCAACTCGCCCGAAAAAGAAATGGGCTCGGGCGACTGCGGCGAGGTCTTCTTTCTGGACAAGGAATCGATCTATCAGCTGTCACAGTGCGCCCCTGCACCGGAAGCCTTCACGCTCACACCCTATCGCAGACTGAACAATTAGCGGATCAATGCGCTGCCGACTGGGGAGCGGCCGAAACAGAGGCAGCCGGTGGAATCGGTGAACCCTGCACTGTGATCCGGTGCATCAAGCGGCGCTGACCCTGATAGTCATTTAGCGCATAGTGCCAGGTGGCGCGGTTGTCCCAGAATGCGATCGACCCCGGGGCCCAGGAAAATCGGCAGGAAAACTCGGGCTTCATTGCATGCCGATAGAGGGTCTGCAGCAGACCTTCGCTCTCTTGCATGGTCCAACCATCAAAGCGCAGCGTGAACGCGGGGTTCACATACAGCGTCTTGCGGCCGGTGTCGGGGTGGCGGATGACCACCGGGTGCACGACTTCCTGCGTGGCTGCAGCCTCATTGCCAATGCGCCCCGAATTGTCTGTTTTCCTGGCGTGATGCCCTTTGTCACCAAAAATATGCGCACTGCCGTGCACTGCCTGCAGGCCTTCCAGCGTGCGCTTCATGCCTTCTGACAACGCATCGTAGGCCCTCCCCATGTGGGCAAACAGGGTGTCACCGCCACTGGGCGGGGTTTCGCGGGCCAGCAGGATCGAGCCCATCGCAGGCACGGTGTCGTAGCTGTGGTCCGTGTGCCATCCACCGCCAATATTGGTGGTCTGCTCAGGCTCCTTGCGCACCTCGGCAATTTCGGGATAACCGGGTACGGCCTTGAAGAACCGGTTGATGTCGATCGGCGCCCACTGCCTGGCAAACGCGATGTGCTGCTCGGGCGTGAGGATCTGGTCGCGAAAGAAGATCACGCCATGGTCATGAAAGGCCTGTCGAATGACCGCAAAGTCCGGCGCAGCGATCGGGCGCGACAGATCCACGCCCGAGATGACGGCACCCAGGGCGCTGGAAAAGGGAGCGACTGAAACAGGGGTGTGCGACACGGACAGAACTCCTGAAATGGACGATCGAATGTGAAATGGCGAAGCAGTGCGGTGCGCGGATCAACCCATGATGACGCCGGGGCGCGTGCCGGGACCCGGGCCATCCGGCAGAACCCTGGAGAGCGCGCGCTCATCGAGCCGCATGTGCCGCTCAAGAATTTCGGCGAGCACCTGACGGAAATCGGTTCTGACGGCCAGATCGCGGCCATCGTGCAGGGCCGACTGCTCCAGGCCTGGCCACTCGCCCGCCACGCGCCCGCCCTGGACCGGACCACCCAGCAGCCACATCACATTGCCATGCCCATGGTCGGTGCCACGTGTGCCGTTCTGTCTGACCGTGCGACCGAACTCCGAGAGCACCACGATCACCGTGTGCTCGAGTTGTTCGCCAAGCTGGCCAGCCAGCGCATTCAATCCGCCCGCCAGCCCGCGCAGCCGGTCGGCCAGCGCCCCGCGCGCTGCCCCCTGCGCTGCATGCGTATCCCAGCCGCCCACCGACAGGAAGGCTGCACGCAGGCCGGGCTCATGGCGAAGCAGCTTGCCCAGCCGGCTCGCCTCATTGGCGAGCCCCACGAGCGGGACCGCACCCGGCGCAGTGCCTGCCTCCATGCCCTGCGGCTGATTCATGTTCGATGAACCCATGCCGGACGCGGTCATGGCGGG
>DGIT01000126.1:32574-41850 GCA_002386465.1 Burkholderiales bacterium UBA4615
GCTGCGCCATGGCCTGCGTGATGGTCTCCCGCGTCTGGCGCAACGCGCTCCATGCGCGCTCGGTCGACGGCTGGGCGGCATACAGGCGATCGAGGGCGGCGGCCTGTGCCGCACTGGGTGTGCTGCCCGGGCGGTCGTTGACCGCCAGCGGCAAAGCGGCCACCTGTGCCGGACCAGCCAGGATGCGCGGCATCGCCGTGCCCAGATTAACGCCGTGGACCTGTGGGTCGCCTGGGCTGACAGCCAACTCGGTGAGCAGCCGGTTCATCCAGCCATCCGGGGTGGAACGGCGTCCCGGTGTGGCGCTTTCCATATGGTCCTGCGCATCGAAATGCGAACGGGTGAGATCGTGCGATCCACTCGCATGCACAAAACCGAGCCGCCCCGATTGCCACCAGGGCATGAGGCCCAGCAAAGCCGGATGCAGACCGAACCGGGTATCGAGCGGCAGGGCACCGTCGGCGGCACCCGGTGAAGCAATCGCTATATCCGGGCGGTTGCGGCGATAGTCGGGATCGTTATGGGGCACGACCACGCTCAGACCATCGACCGCTCCGCGCAGCATGACCACCACCAGTTTCTTCGAGGTGCCACCGGCTGTGGCGGCTGGCGCCCAGGAGGGGAGCAGTGCACTCACCAGACCCGTGCCTGCGGCCGCTCCGGCACTCAAGGCGTGTCTGCGTCCGGTGTTGAAGTTGCGGTACATGGCTTAGCGCCTCATGAAGTCAGGACTGGCCAGCGCAATCGCGAGGCGTTCGCTGGGCGGCAGTTCGGTGACCACTGCACGGGCCTCGGGGCTGAGTTGCGCCACGACCGGTTCAGGCAGGACCGTGGGCGCTGCGACACCTGCAGAAAACACCACGCGCTGTCGCAATGATTCGGGGCTAAGCCAGGCCTCGCGTACATCGCGCCAGCCGTCAGGGGTGGGGCACAGATAGATCGGCATGCCCATGCGCGCAATGGTGCCCACAAGCGCGCGGGGTGATGTCACTGGCAGGTCACAGGCTCGCGCCGCGGACACCACATACCGATAGGGCGTCTTGAACTTGCCACCCCGCACCGCGGGATCCAGAAACTCAGGACTGCGGGCCAGTGTGCGCATCACTTCGCGCAGATTGCCATCGGTGGACACGAATGTGGCGGACAGGCGTTCAATCAGAGTCGCGGGCGGCACATCGGCCACGAAGGCGCCGGCGAGCTTGCGCGCCACATGGCGGGCGGTGGCCGGATGACGGGCCAGCAGATCGAGCGCCCATTCGCCCTGCCGCTGGCCGCGGCCCGGTACGTCCTGCCCCAGCAGGCGCTTGGGCCCGTCGTCGTGACGCGCCGGATAAAAGCGAAAGGCATCGGTTGCACCCGGATTACGTCGATCGAAGGACCATCCGGTGAAGATGCGGGCCAGTTCCGTGACATCGCCCTGCGTATAGCCGCCGTCCACACCAAGCGTATGCAGCTCCAGCAACTCGCGGGCGTAGTTTTCGTTCAGGCCCTGTGGCGGCAGAAAACCATCGGGCAGCGTAATGCCCGGCGGAATGCGAAAGCCTGCACGCACGCTGGAAGCGTTGTCGAGGTAGTTGAGCATCGCCGGGTGACGCGCGGTGGCCCCCAACAGATCGCGAAAACGTCCCAGTACATGCGGGCGAATCGCTTCGGCTTCAAAAAACCCGGCTGTGGCGCGCACCGATTCCTTGCCGGCAAACACATTGAAGTGGTTGAACCAGAATTCGACCAGGACTTCTTCAAGCTGGCGTGTGCTGTACACCGCCCGCAGTACGCGCGCATCGCGGGCGTCGCCCTGCACCTGTTGCAGCAGTTTGGTGAGCTGCTGTCGGGCGGCGTCGCGTTCTTCCTGCGTGAGTCTGGCGCTGAGCGCATCGCCCTGCAGTCGCGCAAAACGCGCGAGCGTGGGGGCATGGGGCTGGTTCAATAGCGCCCGCTCGGAGAGCGCGGCCTGAAGCGTTGCGGTCTGGGTCAGCCGCTCGGGCGCAAGCTGCGTTTCGATCCAGGTCTCAGCACCCATGCGCATCACGGCGTCGAGATCGCCCGGGCGGGGTCCATAGGCGAATCGGTTGAGCACATGCAGCGCAAGCGACGGGTCGGTGGCCACAGCGGAGGCGGCCGGCGCAGCAGGAGGGGTGCCCAGCGGCGCGAGGGCACAACCACCGGCAAGCATCCCCAGGCCAGCCGCTGCGCCGCTGATCATCCAGTGACGCCGGCCTCGATCGGGGGTGTCGGTCACGGCCAACATGGTCCGCCCGGCGCTCTGCTCAGGCGGCGCCCGCACCCAGGCCCTTGGGCAGCGGAAAATGCACCTGCTCCTCGATGCCATCGAGCTTGCGAACACGTTGCACCCCGAGTGACCGCAGCCGCTCGAGCAACGCGGTGACCAGCACTTCGGGCGCCGATGCGCCGGCCGTGATGCCGATGCGCCGCTTGCCCTCGAGCCAGGCGGGATCGAGTTCGGCCGCTGACCCGATCAGTCGTGCCTCCTTGCCCATCTTTTCGGCCACCTCGCGCAGGCGGTTGCTGTTCGAGCTGCTGGGACTGCCAATGACCAGCACGAGATCGCACTGCGGAGCCATGAACTTGACCGCATCCTGGCGGTTTTGCGTGGCGTAGCAGATGTCCTGCTTCTTGGGTTCGGCGATGGCCGGAAAGCGACGCTTCAGGGCATCGATCACCAATCGGCAGTCGTCGACCGAGAGGGTGGTTTGCGTGACATAGGCGAGCGACTCGGGTGCGTGCACCTGCAGACTTTGCACATCTTCCACGGTCTCGACGAGATGGATACCGTCATCGACCTGTCCCATCGTGCCCTCGACTTCGGGGTGACCGGCATGGCCGATCATGATGACCTCGCGGCCATCGCGGCGCAGTTTGGCCACCTCGACATGGACCTTGGTGACCAGCGGGCAGGTGGCATCGAAGACATTCAGGTCGCGTTCGCCCGCTTCGTTGCGCACGGCACGCGACACGCCGTGTGCAGAGAACACCAGCGTGGCGCCCGGCGGCACCTCGGCGAGGTCATCCACAAAGACTGCGCCCTTGCTGCGCAGATCGCCGACGACATGATCGTTATGCACGATTTCATGGCGCACATACACCGGCGCACCAAACCGCTCGAGCGCACGCTCGACGATCTCGATGGCCCGATCGACGCCGGCACAGAACCCGCGGGGCTGCGCGAGCACGGCTTCGGGCACGCCTGACTGCAAGTCTGACATTCAAAGCACTCCCAGGATGCGAACCTCAAACCGGATCGGTTGGCCGGCGAGCGGGTGGTTGAAATCGAGCAAGGCGCCGGTGGCATCGAGCTCCTTGATGACCCCCGCATAGCGCGAACCATCGGGCGCAGCGAAGTCGAGCAGGTCGCCTGGTGCATAAGAGGCACCGAGCTCGCCATGGGCATTGAGCATGGCCCGCGAGATGCGCTGCAAAAGCTCGGGGTTACGGGGCCCGAAGGCAGCATCGGGNNGCAACAGCTCGGGGTTGCGCGGTCCGAACGCAGCGTCGGGCGCCAGATCAAAACTGGCTGCAGCGCCCTCATGCAGACCGAGCAGGCAGCGCTCAAGAGGCTCCGCCAATTGGCCGTGCCCGAGCGTGAGGGTGGCCGGACGATCGCCGAAAGTACTAATGACATCGGCCCCGGTACTTGCGAGACTGATGCGGTAATGCAAGGTGAGATGGGCCTGCGGGCCGATCGTCGGCGCCGCCCCGTTCTCATCCGATCCGTTTGCCGCCATGGCGCTCTGAGTCATTGCCACTCCCATTCAACGCCCGATTGTAAGCACAGGAACCTCTGGCATGCCCTCTTCCTCCGGCATCCGACACGCTGCCTTGCCGCCCGGCCGTCCTGGGGTGCCCCGTACCAATCGACGTGACGTCCAGCGGCGGTTGCTGGCGGAGGGCCCAGGCCAGCTGTCCGACGCCGAATTACTCGGCCTGGCCTGGGGACTGGGCGTGCGGCGCGCACCCCCTCCCCTGACCGCCGCGGCGCTGCTGGAGCAGTTCGGAGGCATGGGGGGTCTGTTCGCCGCGCCGCCCACGCAGCTGGCCCGTGCGGGCCTGGGCCCAGCCGCCTGGTCGGTACTGCAGGCCGCCCTCGAACTGGCACGCCGCAGCGTGGCCCAGCACCTGCGGCAAGGCAAGCTGCTGTGTTCCCCCGACATGGTGGCCCAATACCTGGCCCTGAGCCTGCAGCATCGGCCGCGCGAAATCTTCGCGGTGATGTTCCTGGACGCCCGCAACCGACTCCTGGCTGCCGAGGAACTGTTTCAGGGCACCCTCAGCCAGACCGCGGTCTATCCGCGCGAGGTGGCCCGGCGTGCCCTGGAGTGCAATGCCGCGGCGGTCATCCTGGCGCACAATCACCCTTCCGGAGTGGCTGAACCCAGCCCGGCCGATCGGGAACTGACCAACACCCTGCAGCGCACACTGCGTTGTCTCGATATCCCTGTACTCGACCATGTCATCGTGGCCGGCGGTCAGCGGTTCTCATTCGCAGAGCACGGACTGCTCCAGTGACCGTCCCGCCGACCGCGCATGGCCGCCTCAGCGCAGTTGTCAGGCCCGCGGCTTTTGGCGTATGATCTAGGGCTTTGCCGTTATCGGCACCGATATTTCAGGAGTTCGCCATGGCCAAGTTCTGCCTCGTGACCGGCAAAGGCCCGATGGTTGGCAACAACGTTTCTCACGCCAACAACAAAACCAAGCGCCGTTTCCTGCCCAACCTGCAATCGCGTCGGTTCTGGGTCGAGAGCGAGAACCGCTGGGTGCGTCTGCGCGTCACCACTGCTGCCCTGCGCACCATCGACAAGCTCGGCATTGAAACCGTCCTGGCCGACCTGCGTGCACGCGGTCAGGCCTGAGTTGTTCCTGCACTGCTTATCCGGAGTCTGAATCATGCGTGACAAGATCAAGCTGGAATCGACGGCCGGCACCGGCCATTTCTACACCACCACCAAGAACAAGAAGACCACGCCCGAAAAGATGGAGATCAAGAAGTTCGATCCCGTTGCGCGCAAGCACGTGGCCTACAAGGAAACCAAGATCAAGTGATTGGGTGAGAGGCCTCTTCGCGAGACTTCACTTCGCTTGACTCTAAGCACGTAAAGAAAACGCCCCTTTCGGGGCGTTTTCTTTTGCTGAAGCGCCCGCTGTGCAAGCGCTCCCTGGCTGGTGTTCGGCCTGGTTTCAGGCCGCCTTGTAGCTGCGCATACGCAGTGCCAGTTCCTGCAGTGCGCTCACGCCACTTTCTTCGGCACGGCGACACCAGTCCTGCAGATGTGAAAGGAGCTGCTCGGCAGACGCGTTGGAGCGCTCCCAGATGGCTGCCAGCTCGCTGCGCATTTCTACGAGTTTGCTCAAGGGCGCTGACATGGCAAGCAACTCGCCCGCCGACTCACGATTTTGTGGCGTCCAGGTGGCGGTATCCATCGGCAGCCACTGCCGGGCCGATTTCAGCGCGCTGGCCTGAGCAGGCTGGGCAGGACGCAAACGGTTGACTTCTTCGGACAGCGTGCGAGCCAGCGAATGCCCATACGCTGCCATGAGGTCGTAGCGATGCGCGATGACCGCTTGCAGGGTGTGCGCATCGACCGCCGCACGTGGCGTGGCCAGCCGCGGCACTGGCGCAATTTTGCGCACTGTGGCCAGCCCGAGCATCTCGAGGATGCGGATGTACATCCAGCCGATATCAAACTCATACCAGCGGTTCGAGAGGCGCGCAGAAGTGGCGAAGGTGTGGTGATTGTTGTGCAGCTCTTCGCCACCGATGAGGATGCCCCAAGGGAGGATATTGCGGCTGGAGTCCGGGCATTCGAAGTTGCGATAGCCCCAGAAGTGGCCGATCCCGTTGATGACGCCAGCGGCCATGACAGGGATCCAGATCATCTGCACCGCGAACACGGTCAGACCAATGACACCGAACAGCAGCAGATCAATGGCCAGCGTGAGGTACACGCCAACGATGGAATAGCGCTTGTACAGGTTGCGCTCGATCCAGTCGTCTGGCGTGCCGTGGCCATATTTTGCGATGGTCTCGGCATTGGCAGCCTCGGAACGATAAAGCTCGGTGCCTTCGAGCAGCACCTTGCGCAGCCCGCGAGTTTGCGGGCTGTGCGGATCTTCGGCGGTCTCGCACTTGGCGTGATGCTTGCGGTGAATGGCCGCCCACTCGCGGGTGACCATGCCGGTATTGAGCCAGAGCCAGAAGCGGAAGAAGTGCGAGACGCTCGCGTGCAGTTCCAGCGCGCGGTGCGCCTGACAGCGATGAAGGTAAATCGTGACCGCTGCGATCGTGATGTGGGTGGTGATCAGCGTGTAGGCAAGGATCTGCCAGCCGCTCAGATCAAGCAGGCCTGAATTCAGGAAGGACAGTACCGCCTGGACAGCGGGATGATCGAACAAGATGTCTGCTCCGTTGGAAGACGCGCCACATTCTAAAGAGGTATGGAGGCGGCGTCACTCGGATTCAAGCCGATTCAGCTCACCGCCGGTCGGGGCAGCCTGACCCAGCGGGCGGCAAAAAATCCATCGGTATCCACTTCGTCGGGATGCAAGCGCAGAAACTGCGGTGCATCGAAGCCCAGGCGCGCAGCGTCAAAGGCCTCGACCACTGCCTCGTTTTCGCGCTCCAGGAGACTGCAGGTGGCGTATACCAGCGTACCGCCTGGCTTGACCAGTGCTGCAGCCGCGGCAAGGATCGAGGACTGCAATACGCTCAGGGCATCAATGTCTTGTGACTGCATGCGCCACTTGAGCTCGGGATTGCGACGTAATGTTCCGGTGCCGCTGCACGGCGCATCGACCAGCACCAGGTCGGCCCGACCCGCCAGCCGCTTGAGCTTGGGATCGCGTTCGCTGTCGAGCCCGAAGGGCTGGACGTTGGTCGCACCGGATCGGGTGAGGCGCGGTCGCAGTCGCTGCAACCGGGCTGCCGAGACGTCGCAGGCATAAATCTGGCCGCTGGAGCGCATGGCACCGGCCAGCGCAAGCGTCTTGCCCCCTGCGCCGGCACAGAAATCGACCACGGTCTGACCCCGCTTGGGCGCCGCAAACTCCACCAGTCGCTGGCTGCCCGCGTCCTGCACTTCGAACCAGCCCTGTTCAAAGGCCGGGACGCGTTCGAGGGCGGGCTTGCCCTGCACCCGGATGGCCGTGGTGGGCACATCAAGCGCCACCGCCTCGATGCCGGCCGCATGCAAGGCAGCCAGCGCAGCCGTGCGATCGGTCTTGAGCACGTTGACACGCAAATCGAGCGGGGCAGGTTGAAGCAGCACCTGGCCCAGGCGTTCAACACGCTGCTCGGGGGTCAGAGGCATGGCATCAGATGCGGCGGCCTCGGCAGGCGAGCGCACTGCGCCTTCGGACTCAGGACTGACCGAGGGCACAACAGTCGCTGCGACTGCCTGCTGCAGCAGTTCAGCATGCAGCCAATCGGGCAGGCTCAGTCGAATGGGTTGCGCCAGCGACTGAGGGTCGATCGTCAGCACCCGCTGCAAGGCCTCGAGCAGAGGCGCCGGCAGATCAAGCCCAGGCACCGCCGCGTCGCCAAAGCGTCGCAGAATCGACAGACGCGTGCAGGCACGGGCCAGCGAACCGCCCAGGCCCTGCGCCAGGTGCGCATACAACCTGCGATGGCGCAGGACATCGAAGACGGTTTCGGCCACCACACCGCGATCGCGACGCCCCAGATAGGCATGCTCTCGAAAGAATCCGCGCAAGACCAGGTCTGCGGGGCCATCCAGGCGCAGCACGGCCGATACGCCGGCCTCGATGACATCGGGATGCACGCGCAGCAGCGGCCCGTCTACAGACGCAGGCGCAGCGACTGGACGGGGCGTGGCGCGTGCCTGACGTGCAGAAGCGGCTGAGCCGCCGGCGGGCCGGCGCGGCGCGCTGCGGGCATCACGCGGCTTGCGTGCGCCGGGGCCCGGGGGCTTGCCTGAAGCGGACTTGCCTGAAGCGGGTTTGGGTGATGCCTTGCGTGCTGACCCGCTCATGGCGCGTCCTCCAGGATAAGTCGTTGCGCGTCGGTCACGCCATCGATCAGAGCGCGCCCATCGATGACCCGCACGCGGCCTTCAAGCAACCACTGCACCGCACGCGGGTAGAGGCGATGTTCGGCAAACAGCACGCGCGCCGCGAGCAATGCTGCGTCATCGTGGTCGGTGACCCGCACTGCAGCCTGGGCCAGGATCGGGCCGTGATCGAGCTCGGCCGTGACCAGGTGCGCGGTGGCGCCATGCAGTCGCACGCCGGCTGCGAGTGCCCTGGCATGGGTATCGAGACCGGGGAACGCGGGCAGCAGCGACGGATGAATATTGACCAGGCGCCCTGCGTAGTGACGCACAAAGGGATCGGTGAGGATACGCATGAATCCGGCCAGCACAACCAGCTCGATGCCATGGGCATTCAGACGGGCCATCAACGCCTCGTCGAAGGCTTCGCGCGAGGCGAAATCGCGATGGGAGAGCGTCTCCACCGGCAAGCCCAGCTCGCGCGCCAGGGAGATGCCGGGCGCGGAGTCGCGGTTGCTGAGCACCAGTCCGATACGCCCGGGGAGCTGCGCTTCGCGACAGGCCCGGGCGAGGTTGGCCATGTGTGTGCCCTGGCCGGAAATCAGGATCGCGAATGTCTTCACTGGGCACCTTGTAGCCGTCTACTTTAGCATCGGCACGTGAGCCCGCCCCGCATTCGGACGCCGATGCTTTATCCTTCAAGGTTTTGCGTCCGAGTGCATGCAGGTCTTTCGCAGTTTTCCGCCCACCGAGCATCGTCTGCCGTGTGCGCTGACCATCGGTAATTTCGATGGCGTGCACCGCGGCCATCGTGCCTTGCTCGAACGGGTGCGGGATGTCGCCCGCGAGCGGGGCTTGCGCGCCTGCGTGCTGACCTTCGAGCCGCATCCGCGCGAATTCTTTGCAGCCAGGCAGCCGGGCCTGCAAGCGCCCACGCGCATTGCCACCTTGCGTGACAAGCTGCAGGCGCTCAGCGACGTGGGGATCGACGCCGCCTGCGTGGTGCACTTCAACGATCGGTTCGCTTCACTTGAGCCTTCGGACTTCATCCGGCGCATCCTGGTGGATGGCTTGCGCACGCGGTGGCTGCTGATCGGCGATGACTTCCGCTTCGGTGCGCGTCGGCAAGGCGATTTTGCCGCGCTCCAGCAGGCCGCCGGACCGCTCGGGTTTGAGGTGCACAGCATGCCCACCGTGGCCGATGCCGGCCTGCGCATTTCCAGCTCAGCCGTACGGGCAGCGCTCGCGCAAGGCA
>DGIT01000099.1:0-691 GCA_002386465.1 Burkholderiales bacterium UBA4615
GCGCAGTGCTTTGCCTTCGATGTGTCGCTGCGCTGGCCTGCCGAGCTCGGCGGTCGAAAGTTGGACACCTACCACCGCTGGATGGAGGTGATGGCCCCGGTCACCCTAGCCGGCGTGCCCGCCATCAGCGTTCCAGCCGGATTTGATGCGCGCGGCTTGCCACTGGGGCTGCAGCTTATCGGTCGCCCCAAGGATGATCTGTCCGTGCTGCAGCTTGCATTGGCCTACGATCGGGTCACAGGATGGGTCAGGACCCGGCCACCGAAGGAACCCTCGGCCTGAGTCCGAGTCCGGGCCTTACGCCCGGGCGCGGCGTTCCGACACCACACTCAAGTCGTTCAGGCGAACCGACAGGGCGCCACAGAACGCATCGCCTTCACGACGCAGCAACTGAGTGATCTCGGGCACCTTCGACAGATCGGCATCGGGGCGCAAGCAGATCTGCTCGATGGCCATCGCCAGGCGCGCTGGCTCTTCGGCGTTGAAGGTCCGAAACAGGCCCTTCAAACTGTGCGCACTGCGCAGCAGACTGCTGCGCTCGCCGCTGGCTGCTGCCCGATCTACATCGCTCATCGCCTGCGGATATTGCCTCAGGAATGCTGCCCCGATGATGTCAACGATGTCCGGGTCCACCTGCAGGAGCAGTTGCCTGTACTGACTGCTGCCTTCGCGCCGAGCGTTGCCCTGCGCA
>DGIT01000099.1:807-7530 GCA_002386465.1 Burkholderiales bacterium UBA4615
CTGCTTGGGCACCTTGTTGAGCACCGCCTGCAGGTCAGCGCGCCTGAACGGTTTGGCCAGGTAGTCGTCCATGCCGGCCGCAATACAGCGTTCACGGTCTCCGGCCATGGCATTGGCCGTCATGGCAATGATCCAGGCGTGATGATCGGTGTTGCGCTCATGCTCGCGAATCCGCCGAGTGGCCTGCAACCCGTCCAGCACCGGCATCTGCACGTCCATCAAAATGGCGTCGAAGCGCCCTTCGCGCCAACGTGCGACGCCCTCCTCGCCATCTGAAGCCACTGTCACGGTATGTCCGGCCTGCCCGAGCAAGGCGACAGCCAGCTTCTGATTGATGACGTTGTCCTCAACCAGCAAGATCTGCAGCGCCTGCGCAGCGCTCGCCCCATGCGGCATCTCTGTCTTGGCGAGCGCTTCAGTACGCGGCGCCACGCTCAGGGGTGCATCGAATGTGAACGTGGAGCCCTGGCCCAGCGCACTGTCGACCCGCAGATCACCGCCCATGGCCAGTGCCAGGCGCCTGGAAATGGTCAGCCCCAGGCCGGTGCCACCATAGCGTCGTGTGATGGAGCTGTCGGCCTGGGAGAAGGCTTCAAAAATTCCCTGCAACTTGACCGGTTCAATGCCGATCCCAGTATCGACCACCTCGAATCGGATGCCAGCCTTACCCTCGCCGGCCCGATACGCGCGCACTTGCAGCCGGACCGAGCCATGCCTGGTGAATTTCAGCGCATTGCCGATCAGATTGGTCAGCACCTGCCCCACCCGCAACGGATCGCCGATGACACGCGCAGGCACATCGTCTTCGATACTGAACTCCAGGTTCAGGCCCCGGGCTTGCGCCTGTGGCTTATAGGGGCGCAGCAACTCGGACAGCATGGGCTCGAGTTCGAAAGGCATCGACTCCATATCCATACGCCCGGCCTCGATCTTGGAGAAGTCGAGGATGTCGTTGATGATGCCCAGCAACGAATCGGCCGATGTCTTGACCAGCGACAGATGCTCATGCTGCTGCTCGGACAACGGCGTCGAGAGCACCAGTTCGCTCAGCCCGAGGATGGCATTCATGGGCGTGCGAATCTCGTGACTCATGTTGGCAAGAAATTCGCTCTTGGCGCGATTGGAGGCTTCGGCATCCAGCTTGGCCCGCACCAGCGAGCTGCGACTCGCCTCCCGTTCACGCACAAGCTCCGACAGCATTTCAGACACCGCCGTAATGTCATCACTGTCGCGCTCGATCGATGCCCGACGGGAGGCCGGCACCAGACGCAGCAGCAACCCGCGCAAGGACTCCAGTGCCTGCTGGCGACTGGCGAATTCCTCGCGCAAACGCAGGTCCAGGCGATACGCCTCGGTGACATCGTGACAAGCCAATACGTACCCGGCGGGCTGCCCCTCGCCTGCTTCGATCGGCGCAAGACTGGTGTCGAGCATGCGATCGGTCTGCCGGTCTGCGGCAGCATCAGCAGACGACTGGCCCGCGTCCTTCTGGGCAGGGACCCTGAACCGACGGTGCTGCCAGCCCGCTGCATGCCTGCCGCTGATGTCAGCGCCCGGCAGCAGTTCTGCAATCGGTGCCCCCAGCAGTGCCACCGCCGGCCTGGCCAGCGTGGCGGCTGCGGCCGGATTGGCATATACGACGATGCCCTGGGCATCCAGTGTCAGCACACCATCAGCTACCGCATGCAAGGTCACATCGGCCTTTTCGCGCTGCGCCTGCAAGGTGGCCGCCGTGCGACTCAGCACGTCGAATGCGCGCCGGATTTCGATGGGCGCATCAGCGTCAATCACGCGCGTCGGATCGATGCGACCGTCGCGAATTTCGGCCTCGAAGTCATCGATGCGCTTGAGGTTGCGCATCCAGCGAAAGATCGGAATGCCGATCACCGCCAAACCGAAGGCGAGACCGCCCAGGCCCAACAGCAGGGTGGCACGCAGCACATCCCAGACTTCAGCGGCGATCCGTTCGGAAGCGAAGATCAGTCTGAGCACGCCGTAGTCGCGGCCACCGGCACTGATGATCGTATTGATCGGCTCCAGACGGGCCGCCGCACGACGCACAACCCATTCAGGCGGCTGACTGTCAAAAGACATTTTCGGCGCGGCCACCTGGATGCGCCCGCCCTTCAAATCGATGAACGACGCGTTGTCGAAGGGTGAGCGCGACAAAGCCTTGCGCAAGGTCTTTTCGATCGTGTCGTAATCGCCGATCACGGCACTGTCGGCGATGGTCTGCACCATGACCTGCGACAGCGTGGTCGCTGCGGCCTCGGCGTCATCGATATGACGGGAGAACTGCATGAGCATGAACGCGGTCAGACCAACGGTCAGCGTCAGCAGCAAGCTGAGTGCGTAGAGCAAAAAGACTCGCAGACCCAGCGATCCGGGAAGGAGCGATTTGAGTCCACGAAACATGAGCGAAGACCTGTGCGGCTTTGGCGGGCGCTTAACGCAAGGACGCAGGTACGGTGCGGTAGAAAGTGCGATACGCCGAGTACTCGCGCCCGTCGGTGGCGATGAAGTTGGCATCCACAGGCAAACCAACCGCCTGCGAGGCCTTCACAAGGATATCGCGCCCCTTGGGATCCTTGTCCATATTTACGAAAGCCTGGGTCACTGCGCGGGCATCTGCCTCAGGCACATTGGTCCCCACCATCAGCGCCAGATCATGCAGTGCTTCTGAAGTCCAGATGACCCGGTAGGGTCGCCCTTCACGTTTCGAGTATCCCTCGATCAGCTGGGAATTCGCTCCGGCGGCTTTAACGCGGCCGCTGAACATCTGGCTGAATGCTGCATCCATATTGCCCGCAAAGACCGGGCGGGCATCGATGTTGCGCGACAGCAGTTGCGCATAAGGAAACTTGTAACCCACCAGCGCCTCAGGGCCAGCAAATGCCACTTCCTGGCCATTCAGATCGGACAGGTCACGCACCGACGATTCGGCAGGGACGACGATCTGGCCGCGAATCGGCGGAGCATTGCGCCGCGCGGTCACGCGCCAACCGAGCTTTTCGCGCTCCGGGCTGAACAGGTGGTTCGAAAAGACAAATTCAACCTCCTGGGCCAGCACATAAGCGGTGGTGTCGGCCGACGTGCGTCCGATTTTCAGCACCAGCTTGACCCCGCTCTTTTCGGAAACATAGTCGATGATGGGATTCCAGTATTCGGCGGTCAGCTTGATGCCGTACTGGTTCACTGGCGAAAACCGATACTCCGCCGCATTGGCGGGTGAAGCCTGAATCAGACCGATAGCCACCGCCAGGGCAGCCGAGTAATTACGGATAAACGCGCGCATCAGTACACTCCGGACAAGACGATGTGGCGAGATAGTCAAAGAACATTGTCGACCAACCCTCGCATTATGTCGCGAATGTGGCATCGCTTGGGAGGGGCACTGACGGATGTGTTGCCTCGCCGATCGCTTCGGAGTGAAAGGCCATGGGGGCGGCCAATCCCGGGGTGAGATCGCCACGGCTGGCACGCGGTTTGCGCCACACCACGAGTCCTCCAGGCCCTTTCGCCCGCATCCATGGATGGGCGTTACGCACTCAGATCGGGCAAAAGCCGCGTTTTAGGGAGTCTCATTCATGCGTTTCCTGAACCTGCGCACCACGATCGGACGGATTGCAAGCGCGCTGTCACTCGGTGTTCTGATTGCCGGCGCACCTGCGCAACCTCAGACCGCTCTGGACGATGTGCTGGCCAAAAAGACGCCAGATAGCGATCCCCACCGACTTCCCGCCGTACGAGTTCGTAGGCACCGATCTCAAGCCCCAGGAACTGGACGTCGGATCGTTCGTCGTCGCTACGCTGATGTACCTCGGTTTTTCAGTCGTGCTGCGTCGTGCCCTCGATTAGGCTGGGCCACCACTGCTCTTCGCTCGCTGAGTCGCCACAGCGCTGCACCGTGACATGGTCGAATTCTCAACCTGGGACATCCTGCGCAACCTGCTGCTTGCGGCGCGCTGGACCATCGTGCTCTCGCTCATCGCTTTTGCCGGGGGCGCTCTGGTGGGTGGTGCCCTGCTGGTGCTGCGCATTGCCAGACCAAGCTGGGGGTGAGCGCGTGGTCAGCGCCTATGTTCAGGTGTTTCAGGGCACGCCACTGCTGATGCAACTGTTTCTGGCCTGCTTCGGCCTTGCGCTCCTGGGCTGGAAAGTGTCGGCCTGGACTGCCGCTGCGTGAGCAATTGCGCTGGGTCATCCTGCCCCAGGCCTTGCGCATTGCGGTGCCGCCCACCGCGGGCTTTCTCGTGCAGGTCGTCAAAGGCACCGCTCTGGCTTCGGTGACAACGAAGTGCTCAAGGGCATCGACTTGGGGTCTGCGCAGGCGAAGTGGTCGCCATCATTGGGCGCAGCGGATCGGGCAAGAGCACCCTGCTTCGCTGCATCAATGGCCTGGAGACCTTCGATCTCGGCAGCATCGAGGTCGCAGGCCAGGCCCTCGCGCATCAGGACCCGAAGGCCATACGCGCGCTGCGCCAGCCAGTCGGCATGGTTTTTCAGTCGTTCAACCTGTTCGCTCATCTCAGCGCGGGACGCAACGTCATGCTGGCGCCCACGCTGGTGAAGTCCTTGTCTGTCACCGATGCCCATGCCCGCGCGCAGCGCTGGCTGGAACGCGTGGGTCTGGCTGAGAAGTTTGACGCCTACCCGGACAAGCTGTCGGGTGGGCAGCAGCAACGGGTGGCCATCGCTCGGGCGCTGGCCATGGAGCCGGCTGTGCTGCTGTGCGATGAGATCACCTCTGCCCTGAACCCGGGACTCTTAGGCGAGGTGCTGCGCGTTGTGGAGTCGCTCGCCGCACAAGGCATGACGATGATGACGGTCACCCACGAGATGGCGTTCGCGCGCAAGGTGACCGTCTGGATTACCGTAATGCACGCTGGGCGTATCCACGAAATGGGCCCGCCCAGCGCGATGTTCGGGGATCCTCAAACCCCTGAGCTGCGCCAGTTCCTGTCGTCGCTGGTCAATTGAATCTCTGACGGATGATCACCACTATGAACCCCACACTCACTACATTGCTCCAACGCCTGCTTAGACAAACAGGCACATGCCTGCTGGCGCTGTGTCTGGCGCCCTGGGTCGCACAGGCTCAGCCGCTTGAGTTTCCAGGCGGCAAACCGATCACCATCGTGATGACCTTTCCTGCCGGGTCCGGCGTGGATGTGGTGGGCCGACTGATCCAGGAGCCCCTTGGCCGCGTGCTGGGCACACAGGTGCTGATCGACTACAAACCCGGGGCTGCCGGCAACATCGCCTCGGACTTTGTTGCACGTGCACGGCCGGACGGATACACGCTGGTCTTTGGCACATCAGGCACCCACGCGATCAACCCGGCGCTGTATCGCAAAATGCCCTTCGACGTCGAAGCCGATTTCACCCCGGTGGCCACCCTGAACGATGTGTCAAACGTGCTCACCATCAACCCGCAGGTCATCGACGTGAAGACCGTGCAGGAATTCATCGCGAAGGTCAAAGCTGAACCGGGCAAGTACAACTTCGCCTCGACAGGCAATGGCACCGGGACCCATCTGGCGTTTGCCGAATTCAATGCGCGGGCTGGCCTGGATCTGGTCCATGTGCCCTACAAGGGCGGGCCTGAAGCGATGCAGGCTGTCCTGCAAGGCCAGGTGTGCTGCATCATGAATCAGATCCAGACCGTGATCGGACAGTGGAAGGCAGGCAAGGTTCGCCTGCTCGGCGTCACCACACCTCAACGTGTTGCAGTGGTGCAGGACATCCCGACCATTGCCGAGTCAGGGCTGCCCGGCTTCAACAGCTATATCTGGTTCGGTTTGCTGGGCCCCAGGGGCATGGACCCGAAGGTGGTCGAGACCCTGAATGCCGCCGTGCGCAAGGTCCTCGAGATGCCGGAGGTGGCAGGCAAACTGACCGGGGCGGGCAACACGGTACGCGTGGAGTCTGCCGAGCAGTTTCGTGCCACGGTCAAAGCCGACCGTGCGCGCTGGGCTCAGGTAGTGAAACAGGCAGGCGTCACCCTCGACTGACGCCACCGGACGTCGGCACCCACCAGCGGGTGGGCTTGAGTTCGGCCTCGTCGTGCGCATGCATGCGCGCCTCGTGCAGGTCCGCGTCCTCAACGAACAGGTCACGCGCCACTGCAGCGGACAGGCGGGTCGCGCCTGTGGCCAGACCAGGGATATCGCCGGCGACCGCACCGTGGCTGATGGTGCTGCCCCAGTTGAACAGATGGATGCGCGCCAGCGCCGAGGCCACTCCGGTTGGCGTGCCCTCGCGGGCCTGCAACGCGAATCCGTCTGACAGATCAGGAAATCGACCGAGTTCGCGATTGAGCGCGTTCGCGTCATGGGCGCCGGCGACCGACTGATCAGTCCAGGTTCGCACATGCTGAACCAGCCCGCGCAACTCCGGCCGATCAAGCAGGTCGACATCAAATCCGGTAGCAAGGATCACCATATCGAACCGGTGCACCCCGATTAGCGTGGTCACAGTCACGCCTTGGGCATCGGGCGCCACATCGAGCCAGGGCTCACCCAGGCGCAGCGTGAACCGATCATGTCGATCACAGCGTAAGACCGATTCAAAGGGCGGCGGCACCTGCTCTTCGAACACATGTCGATAAAAGGCCAGACGGCGCTCGGGGGGCAAGGCCGGATACCCACGGAAAAACCCTGCAAAGGAAGTCCACTTGGATTTGTTGACCTGCGGCAGCACAGCGCGGCGGGCGAACACCGT
>DGIT01000099.1:7546-36389 GCA_002386465.1 Burkholderiales bacterium UBA4615
AGCACCTGATTCAAGGGCCAGGCCGGCGTTGTCAAACGCCGAGGCGCCGACGCCCAGAATGCCGATCCGTGCACCCGCCAGCGTTGCGAAAGGCACCTCATCGCTTGAATGGAACACGCGAGCTCGAGCCGCGGTCCTGTCAGCATCCAGCGCATCAAAGCGCGGCCAGCGCGCGCCGCCGCTGCCTTCTCGACCCAAAGCCAGGACAAGTTTGCGCACATGCACGCGACGTGGCGCAAGGCTGCCGTGCGAATCGTCGAGCGTCACGCACACGGCCTGCGGCCCGGCCGGCTCGACGGCGAGCAGCCGAACCTGCTGCTCCACCCTCACACCGGTCATGCGGCGCACCCAGAGCAGATAGTCCCGCCAGTCCAGTTTCCAGACCTTGTGCAAGGAATGCCAGGCATCGGTGCCGAAACGCGTCTCGTACCACGCGCGAAACGTCAGCGCAGGCACGCCCAGATCAGGCCCGGTCAGATGCTTGGGCGAGCGCAGCATCTCCATGCGCGCATGGGTTGCCCAGGGGCCCTCCAGACCGCTTGCGCGCGCGTCGATCACCCTCTGGTGCAACACACCCTCTTTGCGCAGCGCATAAGCCGCCGTCTGACCGCACATGCCCGCGCCCACCACCAGTACATCGAGCAGAGGTGCGCCGTCCGGGCCATCACTCGGGGGCACCCAGTTCGCAGGCGGGTAATTCAGGCAGGCGAGGTCGTGCGCAACGCGAGCTTCCAGCGCCTGCAAGGCCTGTGGATGCTCGGTGCGCTTCTCACGCAACGCGTGCGCACCGGTTGATGACGCGACCCAGCCAAGCTCGGTCGGGAAGGGGTTCGGATCAGGAGCGGCCATAATCCCGTCATTGTGCCCATGGTGCGGCACGACACGCCAACGCACTTTCGCCTGGCGCGAACGATTCGCTTCATCCTTCATCCATGCCTGCCCTCCTTCTTGATTGCTTCTACAGCCTGTCCTCGCCCTGGGCCTACCTGGGCGGCCCGCAGTTGCAGGACATCGTGCGACGCCACAAGGCCCGGCTCGTGCTGAGGCCCTACGACTTTCAGCATGTGGCGCCGCGCAATGGCGGCGTACCTCTGCGCACCCGGCCCGAGGCACGACGCACCTACCACGCGCTCGAACTCGATCGCTGGCGACGTCATCTGGGCCTGCCGCTGAACCTCACGCCCCGGCATTACCGCCAGGATGGTCAGCCGCCCGAGTGGAACAAGCAGGCAGGATGGATGGTGATCGCAGCGCAATTGCAAGGGCTCGATGCGTTCGTGCTTTCGCATGCGCTGCTGCGTGCACTGTGGGCCGAGGAGCGTGACATTGCCGATGCGAACACGCGCATCGCGATCGCCGACGAGAACGGCTACCCAGGCGCGGCGCTGCAGGCGATGGAGCGGTCCGATACAGTGCAGTCGGCCTATGCACAGAACACTGAACAAGCGCATGCTCAGGGCGTCTTCGGTGCACCCACGATCGTGTTTGCAGGTGAGCGCTTCTGGGGACAGGATCGCCTCATGTTTCTGGACCAGGCGCTGGCACTGGCGCGCAGCGACTAAGCCTGTCGCATCACCGCAGCGCAAACCGACAAGAACAGATCACGGGAGACCACCACCATGCTCAGCTCACATCACACCCGACGACGGTGGGCACTTGCCGCGGCCCTGATCCTGGCTGCGTCGCATCATGTCGCCTCTCTGGCCCAGACCTCCAGTGACTGGCCCAGCGGGCCGATCCGTTTCATCGTGCCTTTTCCGGCTGGCAGCGGTACCGATGTGAATGCCAGGCTCATTGGCGAGCGGCTATCGGCAGCGCCTCATCGCGGGTGGCTGGCGAAATGTTCAAGACGATGGCCGGCGTGGACATGACCAACGTCACCTACAAAGGACAAAGGCAATCCGCAGGCGATCGCCGATCTGGTGGCCGGTCAGGTCCAGGTGATGTTCTGCGATGCCGGCACAGCCACGCCACAGGTCAGCGCGGGCCGCGTGCGCGCACTGGCCGCGACCAGCCTGACGCGCGCGAGCGCGCTGCCCGAGACGCCCACCGTGGCAGAGTCTGGAGTGCCCGGCTTCGAGATGATCGCGTGGACCGCGGTCTTTGTGCCCGCAGGCACGCCGGAGCCGATCATCACCCGACTCAATGCCCGGATTGGCGAGATCCTGCGCTCACCCGAATTTCGAGCCAAGGCGGGTGCCACCTCCGATTTTGCACCGGGCACGCCGCAGCAACTCGGGCAGTTCGTGAACAGCGAAATCGACAAATGGAAGCGCGTGGTCGCTCAATCGAAACTCGAGGTGGAATGACATGGCCCCACTCGCTGGACTCAAGGTGGTTGAAATCGGTCAGGTGCTGGCCGGCCCGTTCGCAGGCGCAATTTTCAGCGACCTGGGCGCGCAGGTGATCAAGATCGAACGCCCCGAGGTGGGCGACGACGCGCGCCTGATGGGCAGAGCATTTCGCAATGGCGACTCGCTCACCTTCCAGGTCTTTAACCGCGGCAAGCAGTCCGTGACACTCGACCTGAAGTCCGCGGACGGGATCGAAGCGCTGCACGCGATCGTGGCCGATGCCGATGTGCTGGTGCATAACCTGCGTCCCGGCGTGCCGGCAGACCTGGGGATCGACGGCGCATCCATGTGCGCGCGACATCCCAGGCTGGTGTATGCGGAAATGTCGGCCTTCGGTCACCTCGGGCCGATGGCGGATCGCCCCGGCTACGAGCCGCTGATCCAGGCCTACAGCGGCCTGTCCAGCATCAATGGCGACCCCGATGGCCCGCCGGTGCGCATCGGCGCATCAGTGTGCGACCAGGGCACCGGCATGTGGGTCGTCATCGGAGCCCTGAGCCTGCTGCAACGACGCGCCCACACGGGCCGCGGCGGCATCGTGCAAGGCTCGCTGCTCGAGACCGCGCTGACCTGGTCTGCCCAGAAAAGCGACGCGTGGCTCAATGAAGGCGCGCTGCCCCAGCGCCATGCGAGCGGACACCCGGGGTTTGTTCCCTACGAAGCCTTCGATGCCAGTGACGCGCCGCTGCTGATCTGCGTGGGCAACGATCGTTTGTTCGTGAAATTTGCGCAGGTGATGGGCCGGCCCGACTGGACGCAGGATGCGCGCTTTCGCAGCAACCGCGATCGACTCGCGAACAAGGATGCCCTGCTCGGGCAGATTCGCGCCCTCATGGCCACGCGCACACGCGACGTCTGGATCGATGCGCTGGAAGCCGCAGGCGTGCCATGCGCGCCCTTGTACACCCTGCCCGAAGCGATGGAGCAGACTCAGGTTCAGGCGCTGGGCCTGGTGCAACATGTGCCTGGCGAAGATTTTCGGCTGACGGGTCTGCCACTGAGCTTCGATGGCGAACGGCCGGCCATTGCAGGCCCAGCCCCCAGACTGGGCGCAGATAACGCACGGCACCGCAGCGCCCATTCATCGCCGACCGAACCGGTCTCGCGCTGAAGGTCATGCCAGCAGGCTTGCCGGCGGGGCCACTACAATGCGCGGTCTTGAATCGCGCTACGAGTAATCAGGAGCAGCATGGGTCACCGACTCACACAAATCGCCACCCGCACCGGGGATGACGGCAGCACCGGACTGGGCGATGGCAGTCGCACCGCCAAGGACAGCCTGCGCGTCACCGCCATGGGTGATGTGGATGAACTGAATTCAACGATCGGATTGCTGCTCACGGAAGCCCTGCCCGACGATGTCAGCGCCGCGCTGCTCGACATTCAGCACGACCTGTTCGACCTGGGCGGCGAACTGTGCATCCCGGGGTTCGAGAACGTCTCAGACGCACAGGTCCTGAAACTGGATGCATTGCTGGCGCAACATAACGCCACCCTGCCCAGGCTGCAGGAATTCATCCTGCCGGGCGGCTCGCGCGGGGCCGCGCTGGCACATGTGGCGCGTACGGTGTGCCGGCGCGCCGAGCGCGCGATCGTGGCGCTGGGTCATGCCGAGACCGTGCGGCCCGTATGCCGTCAGTACGTGAACCGCCTGTCAGACCTGCTCTTTGTGCTGTCCCGCGTGCTCAACCGGCACGCGGGAGGTCTGGATGTGCTGTGGCAAAAAGGGCGGTCCAAGGGCTGACCCCCCATCCGCCCATGACTGCGGCTTACTGGGCAATCGCCACCCGACGCTCGGCCACGCCGTCCGAGAGGGCCTGCAGGACTTCAAGCGTCGGCTCCCAGGCAATGCATCCATCGGTAATGCTCTGCCCGTAAGCCAGCGATCGGCCGGCGACCAGGTCCTGACGTCCGCCCACCAGGTGGCTTTCAATCATCACACCGAAGATGCGTGACTCGCCGTCCGACATCTGGTCAGCAATGTCCTTGGCCACCAGCAGCTGGTTGTCGGGCTTTTTCTGACTGTTGCCGTGACTGGCGTCAATCATGAGCCGGCATGCCATGGCAGCGGACCCGGCTTCGCGACAGGTCGCTTCGATACTGTCCCGATCGTAATTGGGCGCCCTTCCGCCACGCAAAATGATGTGGCAGTCCTCGTTGCCGTTGGTCGACACGATCGCCGAATGCCCACCCTTGGTGACCGACAGAAAGTGATGCGGCTGCGAGGCTGCCTTCACTGCATCCAGGGCGATCCGCACATTGCCATCGGTGCCATTTTTGAATCCCATGGGGCACGACATGCCTGACGCCAGTTCCCGGTGGACCTGAGACTCAGTCGTGCGAGCCCCGATCGCCCCCCAGGACACCAGGTCGGCAATGTACTGAGGCGTGATCATGTCCAGGAATTCGCTGCCGGCAGGCACACCGAGCGCGTTGATGTCGACCAGAACCTGACGTGCAATGCGCAGCCCCTTGTTGATGTCGAAGCGACCATCAAGATCCGGATCGTTGATCAGGCCCTTCCAGCCAACCGTGGTGCGGGGCTTTTCAAAGTAGACCCGCATGACGATTTCAAGCGTGTCCTTGTAACGCTCACGCTGCTCGACCAGCTTGCGCGCGTACTCCAGCGCAGCCTGCGTATCGTGGATCGAACAGGGCCCCACCACCACCAGAAGTCGATCGTCCATGCCGTGCAGGATGCGATGGATAGCATGACGGGTGGCATGGACCAGCGTGGCAGACGCTGCGCTGACTGGAAACTCTCTGAGCAGATGAGACGGGGGGGTCAGTTCCTTCATCTCACGGATCCTTACATCATCGGTCGTCGGCTTGGTCGTCATCGGTGCGGCTCCCTGTGCAGTGCGCATGTCGCGCTTGTATCGTCGTGTCGGCTCAGCCCAGAAAACAAAAACCGCCAGGCTTTTCAGGCTGGCGGCTGTGTCGGGGCAGGTGTTTTTAGGGTTGAACGCGCTCTCGACTCATTCCGCCAACGGCCGGAAAGCCAAAAAAGTAAAACGCGTAAAACCAGAAGTTCTTCATGACGGTCGCACTGTAGCCGGATCGGCGAGTCGTCGCAAGTCGATGCGCGGGCCGCTCAGACCCGGGCGCGAAAGGATTTCACCACCTGCGGGCGCGCCTTGCGAAAAGGCAGGGTCGTGAGGTCGGAGGTGAGCGTACCCGGCACATCGGCATACAGGATGTGCGAAGCCACCTTCGAAAACGCCGCATGAAAATGCTGCGACGACTTGACGACCACGATGCGCCGCGCGCGAAGGTCAACCCCGAACTGTGTGAACAGGTCGGTTCCGAAGGCCTGGGTGCGACGCGTATTCAGAAGCACCTCCACACCGCCCACCGCCACCAGTGCGCAATCGCCCAGGGGTTCACGCGCGCCGGTCAAACCCGTCTGGTGCGCATCGCGGCGCAGTGCCAGCACGCGCACCTCGGCATCCACCGGATCGCCTGATACCGGCGCCACCTTGCCACCGATCCGCAGCGCCAGATGCGCGCCCTCTCCGGCCTCGAAGGCCAGCGACACCGCGCCTGGGTCCCACAGCGGGCCCAACACTGCTGAGTCGATCCTGCGTTCAATCAGTCTGCGCAGCACGAAGGTCGCGTCGCTAGGCGCCCCGCCCCCTGCGTTGTCCGCACCATCGGCGATCACGACAGGGCCACCGGCAGTCCAGGCCAGCGCCTGATCCAGGGCCTCATCCACCGTGGGGCCACGCATGCGCATGGTCTCGCAGATGTCGCGCAGCTCAAGGCCCAGACGGTCGGCCGTGTTCTGTGCCAGATCAGCGTTGCCATCGGCGTACACCAGGACGCGCGTACCCAGATCGGCCACATCTGCCCAGGGGAAACCGTGAATCGCCGAGATCGATACGATCGCGCCGTGACCCTCAAGCGCATGTGCGCGGTCGACAAAGCCGCGCATCGGCTCGCGCGAAGTGTGCAGCACGGCGATGGTCTCGCAGTCGTGCACACCGGGCACCGGACGGATCTGGCCGCGTGCAGTGGCCACACACAGATCGACCAGCTCCAGGCCGCGTTCAACTGCGTCGGTGTGCGGGTATTCGCGAAAAGCAAGCAGAAGGTCTGCGCTGCGCACCATGGTGTCGGTCAAATGGGTATGCGGATCGAGCTCAGCGCCGATGACCACCTTCGGGCCAACGATCGCACGCACCCGCGCCAGCAGGTCGCCCTCACAGTCCTCGCAGCCATCGGCCACCATCGCGCCGTGCAAGCCCAGCAACACGATATCGACCGGCATGGCCGCACGCAGATCAGCCAGCAGTTCATCACGCAGGGTTTCGTGTGCCACGCGCGTGGTGACCCCTCCAGGCATGGCAAAGGCCACCAGCCCTTCGGCAAGCGTGAGCCCATGTGTTGCCGCGCGCTGTCGCGCAGCCCACAACGGCCCGCTAAACAGTGTCGGCGCATTAGGATGCTGGCCCGCCGCAAACCGGGCTCCCGCTTCATAGGACCCCAGACCTGTGGGCAATGGCGCGAAGGTATTGGTTTCGGTGGCCAGTGAAGCGCTGAACACTTTCATCAGGAGGCTCCTGTCTATGCGGGCAACAAGCGCGCTGCAGACAGCATCTCGGCGGTCACTCCAGCCGCAGCCAGCGATGCCGGGATGGGCACGCCCCGAGCCAGCGCCGCGCAGGCTTCTCCCATCGCCGCCGACGTCTGAATGCCATAGCCGCCCTGCGCGGCCACCCAGCAAAACGAAGGCTCATCGGGCGCAGGCCCACCAACCAGTGCGCCGTCATGCACAAACGAACGCAGTCCAGCCCACACCCGCGTCGGTCGCCTGATCGACAGCGTGGTCGCCTCTTCGATGTGATGAATCGCCATGGCGATATCAAGTTCTTCTGCCTGTACGTCATGCGGCTCCACCGGATCGGCATTGGCCGGGGAACCGAGCAGCGCGCCTGCGTCCGGCTTGAAATACCAGGATTCATCCAGTGCGATGACCATCGGCCAATCCCGGGTGTTCAGGCCATCGGGCGCTGCAAAGGTGAAGGCTGACCGTCGCTTGGGTTGCAGACCGATGGGGCGAACGCCGGCCATGTGTGCCACCACATCAGCCCAGGCGCCTGCCGCATTGACCAGGACCGGCGCGCTCCAGGCGCGGGTGCCGCTGAACACGTGCCACAACCCCGCAACGCGCTCGATCCGATCCACGGGCGCATCGCACACGATCTGCCCCGATTGCGCACGGATTCCACGCAAGAAACCCTGATGGAGCGTGTGCACGTCGATATCGCAGGCCCCGGGTTCGAAGATCGCGCGGCCGGTGGTCTGGGCCCGCAAGACTGGTACACGCGCCAGGACCTCCGCAGCCTCCCACCGACTGACCTCAGGCGTGATGCGCTGCATCGCGGCGAGTTCCGTTTCGATCAGGGCATCATCATCGGGGCCGCCCACCATCAGGGCCCCTCGCGGCGTGAGGACCGGAGCATCGCAAAATCCTGCCGGCGGATGGGCAAGAAAGGGCCGGCTGGCCCGCGACAGGATGCGCACCTGCTCACCACCATAGGTCTCGGAAAACAGCGCAGCCGAGCGGCCTGTGCTGTGATACCCAGGTTGCGACTCACTTTCGAGCAGCACCACGCGCCCATGCGGTGCCAGAAAGTATCCGGTGGAGGCGCCGGCAATACCAGCGCCGATGACCAGGAAATCTACCGTAGACACGGCATGCCCTCCACTAGGTACCCTGCTTGATGATTGCGCGCGCAATCATCAGGTCAAAACCTGACGATGACGCCGCCCTGCAACACAGTCGCCCTTGTCTCATTGAAGCCGCCCACGCCAAACAGCCTCGACACTTCGAGCTTGGCGGCCAAGCGATGAGTGATCGGGTACACCGCCTCAGCCGCAGCCAGGACTCCCCAGCCGTTCTCATGCACTTCACTCACGTAGGCAAGACCTAGCCCCAGGCCGAACTCCACGTGACCCCAGCGGTGAACCTCTTTCATGAGTTTGGCAGAGGTGACTCTGGAGCCTTCATGGCCATGTCGGCCATCTGCATACTCAAAAACGGCCTTCATGCCACCGCCAAGCTGTCGGGCGAGCGAGATCGCCCACAACGTCTGGTCCGTCCCGAAATCATGCCCCAGAGACAGACCAGCCTCCCACGCAAACGGTGGATGCTGGCTACCCGCTTGATGGGACCCCGCGTGCGGACTCCCGGGTGAGGAGGTGGACGTCTGCGCCCAGGCCGGGCTGGAGACACTGGCGCAAGCCAGAGCCAAGGTGCTGACAGCGAGTTTTGCACTCAACATTCAGGATCTCCAGAGTGACACAGGTGATGCGCTCAGGCGCTGTGCCTCAGGCCGTGCCGCCGACCGTCAGGCCTTCGATGCGCAAGGTGGGTTGGCCCACGCCAACCGGCACACTCTGCCCATCCTTGCCGCACACGCCCACACCGGTATCCAGGCGCATGTCATTGCCGATCATGGTGACCCGGGTCAGCGCGTCGGGGCCATTGCCGATCAGCGTGGCGCCCTTGACCGGATACTGCACCTTGCCGTTTTCCACCCAATACGCCTCGCTGGCCGAAAACACGAACTTGCCATTGGTGATGTCGACCTGCCCGCCGCCGAAATTCACCGCGTACAGACCGCGCTCGACCGACGCCAGGATTTCCGCAGGATCGCGATCACCATCGAGCATGTAGGTATTGGTCATGCGTGGCATAGGCAAGTGCGCATAAGACTCGCGGCGCGCATTGCCGGTGACCGGAACCTTCATGAGTCGTGCATTGAGGCTGTCCTGAATGTATCCCTTCAGGATGCCGTCTTCGATCAGCACATTGCGTTGCGTGGGATTGCCTTCGTCATCCACATTGAGCGAGCCGCGACGATCGGCGATGGTGCCATCGTCAACCACGGTGACGCCCGGTGCGGCCACGCGCTCACCCAGACGCCCGGCGAAGGCTGACGATCCCTTGCGATTGAAATCGCCTTCCAGCCCGTGGCCAATGGCCTCGTGCAGCAGCACGCCCGGCCAGCCCGGGCCCAGCACCACGCTCATGACGCCACCCGGGACCGGGCGCGACTCCAGATTGACCAGCGCTGCATGCACGGCGGCGTCGACGTAGCTTTCGATGATGGCATCGGTGAAGTAGGCGAAATCAAAGCGCCCGCCACCGCCACCACTGCCTTGCTCACGACGGCCCTTGCTTTCGGCGATCACACTCACCGACAGTCGCACCAGCGGGCGCACGTCGGCGGCCAGCAGGCCATCCGAACGGGCTACCAGCACGACGTCCCACTCAGCTGCCAGTCCGGCCATGACCTGCACGATGCGCGGGTCGCGGGCACGCGCAAGTTTTTCGACCTTGTGCAGCAACTCCACTTTGGCCCCGGCTTCAAGCGAGGCGATCGGGTCGGCTGCGCCGTACAGGGCGCGCCCGCCCGATGGCGCCATGGCACCTGCAACCCGCACCCGACCCGAGCCGCTGCGCGCAATGGTGCGTGTGGCCCGAGCTGCCGAAATGAGTGCATCAAACCCGATGGCATCGGAATAGGCGAAGGCGGTCTTGTCACCACTGACCGCCCGCACCCCAACCCCCTGGTCGATGGAAAAGCTCCCCGACTTCACAATCCCCTCATCCAGGCTCCAGCCTTCATTTCGGGTGTACTGGAAGTACAGGTCGGCGTAATCGACGCGATGCCGAAACACCTCTCCAAGCGCCGTCGACAGGCTGGATTCGTCCAGGTCGAAGGGTTCAAGCAACAGGCCGCGGGCCAGAGCCAGGCGGGACAGCGAAGGGTCTGCAACAGTATTCATGGGGTGAGTCTATCTCAGGCTAAAAGGGCTCATGCGGCGCACTACATGGTGCGGTGAGCCAGCGCAGGCAGCTGCCCGCGGACCTCGGCCAGGCGCGCAGCCGACAGTTCTCCGGCCACGATGCCTTCACCTTCCGGCAGGCAGGCCAGCACTTCGCCCCAAGGGTCGATGAGCAGGCTGTGGCCCCAGGTGCGACGACCATTTTCATGCAGGCCGCCTTGCGCGGGCGCCAGCACATAACACTGGTTTTCGATCGCGCGTGCGCGCAGCAGAATTTCCCAGTGCGCCTGGCCAGTCCCGTAGGTGAACGCTGAGGGCACGACGATCAGGTCCACCGTACCCAATGCACGGTAATACTCAGGGAAGCGCACGTCGTAACACACCGACAATCCCACGCGCCACGCACGCGCACCGTTCGCAGGCTTCACATCACAGACCACAGGCGTGCGCCCCGGCGCAATCGTGGCGGATTCATCGAAGTGCTCCTCGCCGCGGCGCAGGCCGAACAGATGGACCTTGTCGTAGCGGGCGGCAAGCGTCCCATCCGGCCGGTAAACCAGACTCGCATTCCAGATGCGCCTGGGTTCAGGCGAGGCCAGAGGAGCCGTTCCACCGATCAGCCAGACATTGGCCTCGCGGGCGATCTCGGCCAGAAAGCGCTGGATCGGGCCCTCGCCCGGCGCTTCCTTCACGCCCACCTTGTCGGTATCGCGCTGACCCATCAGACAGAAGAATTCAGGCAGCACGACCAGCCTGGCGCCCTGGGCGGCCGCTTGCAGGATCAGGCGATGGGCGCTTTCCAGATTGGCCTGAACGGTGGTGGCCGACACCATCTGAATGGCAGCCAGCGGCAATCGGTCGACAAGGGGCTCGGTCATGGTCCGGTTCGGAAAGGATCAAACGGCAGTGCGCACAGCGTAGCACCCGCTGCGAGCCGCCCAGGGCATGCGCTGATGCAAGCAGTGGCCGGTGTCAGGGCAGCAGCGTGGCGTCTGGCGCGGCCGGTGGACGCCGGGTCCGTTCGCTGACCATCGGATCAGACCATGAGCCGGTGATCTGCACATCAAAGCCGAGCGCATCCTGCAAGGGCTTGCGCAAGACGTACTGCGCAGCCAGCGAGCCAATACCAACGATCGGATTGACCATGGCGCCCACTGCGATCGAAGCCAACCCGGCATCGAGCTCGGGGGTCACATGCACATGCAAGTCCTGGGTCTCACGCTTGAGATCGGCCATGCCGCTGAGTGTGACCTGCGCCTGCGCACCGCTCATCTGCAAAGCATCGGTGCGGGCAATACCCGACGCGATGCGAATGTCCCCGCCAATTGCATCGAACGCGAAGCCTTGGCCAAAAACGCGATTGAGCTCACCGCTCAGCAGTCTCTGGAGCGATTGCAGGTTCAGGACGGCGATCAGGCGCGCAGGGCCGGGATCCACGCGCAAGAACGCCCCATCGGCGAGATCCAGACGCAGATCCCCCTCAAGCGTGGGCAGATCAAGCCCCAGCGGCGAGCCATTCCAGTTCACGCGTCCATCCAGACGGCCTTGTCCGCCCTGCATGGCATCGCGAATGCCCACACGCTCAAGCAGCCCACCTGCATCGCGCACACTGAGCTCCAGATTCAATGACGTGGCACGCGCAGGCTCATGGCCAGCCTGCCCGGCAGTGGTGGATCCCTGGGCACCTGGGCTTCTGAATGACCACGCGCCGTCAGCATCGAGCCTGGCTTGCGGGTTGTCGATGCGCAACTGGCGCAGGCGCCAGACGGGCTGCTCGACACTGCCTTCATTGGCCGCCGACAGGGTCAGACGTCCGACCGGCACACGGCCCAGCACGAGCTCTTCGACGGTGACCTCCAAAGCGGGCAACTGCTCAGGCGCGCCGGACAGGGCGGATTCAAGTTCGGTCTCGCGCGAGCGTGGCAGCTCAAGCCGATCGAAACGCGCCGTCAGCGTGCCGATCCGCTCGCCAGGCCGCGCATCGAGCCAATTGAAATGGCCAACGATTTCGCGTGCAGCAATGTTGGCGCTCCAGCGCCCTTCGCCTCGCGATGCTCCCAACACCACCTCGTGCAGCGCGCGACCGCCGATGCGCAGGTCATCGGCCACCACCGAGACCAGGTCCGGGACGAGTCCCATGCCCGGTACCACGACATCGCCTGCGTCACGCTGCAACCGTTCCAGTTCTCCATCCGTGAGCAGCGCACGCCATGCGTCGAAATCGAGCTCTGGCGTGCGCACGAGCACCGATAAGCCCGCGTCACGCAACACCGGCTCATCACCGACCGCAAAACCGGCGCGCCGGATCAGCAGCCGTTGCGTGCCGGGATCGCGTTCGCGCTCAAGCACCAGCGCGATGCGATCGCGCAGGCGCACATCCAGCGTGTCGCCCATCGGGCGCCCGTCGGAGGCCGTGGGAGCCCCGGGCTGAGACACCACCCGCAAGGGCCAGTGCTCACCGGCAGTTTTGGCGAACGGAGCAGGCAAGGAACTCGACAGGCCGACCAGATCGGACTCGAGCGTCAGCGTCGAAGCACGGCCATCCACATCCACCCTTGCCGTGTAGCGGGCAACACCATCGAGCCGGCGCGTCAGCGGGTTATCGACCAGCCTGCGCATGCCCTGCGCCCCGATCGACCCCTGCGCGGCCAGACGCAAGCGCCCCGACGGATCGGCCTGACCGTCGACCCGAATCGGCCCGCCCAGCAGCAGCCCTTGCAGCCCCGAGAGTTCAATCCCTGTCTCCGAGAAGCCCAGACGCCCGGTCACGTTAAAGAACGGTGGCAATGTCTGATCGACACGCACTTCATTGCCCGTGAAGTCGACGCTGCCCTGCACCTTCGTGGCGGACAGTTGAGCCAGAGGCAGCACCAGGGACAGGCCCAGCTTCGCCTCGCCGGTCACGCTCAGATCACGGGTATGCCTGGACACGGTGTCCTGCAAGGGGCTGTCGTCCACGAACTGCAACATGTCAGCTGCCGCGCCAACCCCACGCCCATCAATCAGCAGGAGCGCCTCCCGGTATTCGGCCATCCTGGCCCGGACTTCGCTCAGCTTCACGTTGCCGGTCTTGGCTGATTGCGCCTGGATGCTGAAGCCGCCGCGGGAAAAATCCAGCTCGGCCTGGATCTGCTCGATCTCGGGCCACTGCGGCGCGTACCCAAGCGTGGCGTCACGCAAACGCCCGGCAATACGAAACCGGCCACGGGCCGGGTCTCGAAAAGGAAAGTCCCGCAGATCGCCTTCCACATCCACGACCAGGTCTTCACCTACGCCTTCGCGCAAAGACTGGGCCACCCATTCACGGGTGCGCACAGGAATGCCCAAAGGCAGGTATCGGGCCACCCTGGACGCCTGAGCCTGGTCAAAACGCCCCGTCAACTGGAGATGCCCGGGGCCGGCGGCCGCGCTTCGCCAATGCCCTGCGAACTGACCGCTCACATCAGCGTTGGCCACCTCAAGGCTCGGGACATGTACCTGCCACACGGTGATGCCCTGCAGGGTTTGTCGGGACCACTGCAGCTCAGCGCGCAATTGATTCAGCGGCAGATCAGGCTCAGCAAAGACTCTGGGCAGGGACACGAGCGCGCCCTGTCCCTGCAGCTTGACCGTGCCCTGCAAGGGCGTGGCCTGCAGGCTGCCGGAAAAATTCGAAAACGCAGGCAACGCGGGGCTCGTGCTGTGTTGAACCTGCATCGACAGCCGTTCGAAGTCAGCGCGTACCGTCCATGGCGCGGGCTCGCCCACACCCTTGGCCCCGCTTGATCCGTTCCAGCCAAGCGCCACGCCACTCAGGCGACCGCGCAAATCGACGGGACGGATCATCCGGGCCAGCGGGTCGGGCAGCGGCACACGCTTGACCAATGCCAGAACCGGGGCGACCTCAAACGGCTCCAGGTTGAACTGCAGGCGCTGCAATACAGGCATTCTTGAAACATCGAACTGTGCACTGCCCTGAGCGCGCAAGAGCACGCCGGCTGCATCGGTCAGCACAGCACGATCAAGCCTGACTGCATAGCCGCCGGATGCGTTCTCAAACAGCTCACCCTCGCCCTCCAACGCCTTGAGCGATGCGCTGCCACGCTGCCAGGCGAGACCCGGGCGTGCAGCCGCAAATTTGAGTCGGGTGTCCTGGATGCGTCCTTCTCGAAAGCGCATCCAGAAGAGCTCATCGATCGCACCTTGCGCTGAAACGCGGGCACGCGAAAGCGGTTCCGAGAAAGCGGCAACGATCTGCATCAAAGGCTCAAGCTGAACGCCCTGTGTCGACAGATGCAGTTCGCCGTCCCATTGCCGCCAATCAGGTCGGCGCGAAAACGCCGGTCGATCAAAGGCCAGGGCAAGCGAGGCGGTGGCATCAGGGCTGAGAGGCCGATCGCTGCGGACGCTCAGTTCATGATGCCGCCCGACGTTGCGCACATCCAGGCTCACTGCGGACAGTTCCCGATCAGGCCAGGCTCGGCGTGCATCATGCAAAACGATGGTCGCATCACGCGCGGTGAGCTCACCCTGGCTCATCAGCCAGTCGACCAGTGGCTCGTTGATCTTGCCGTCATCGGGCAGCAAAAAGCCCGCGAATTGCAACCGGCCGTTGGCCAAACGCTCAAATTCCACGCGGGGCGCCTGCAGATGCAGTTCGGCCAGGCGCGGCGCGCCTTGCAGCAAGGAGCGCCAGGACAAGCGCATCCGAATGGACTCGGCATGCAGTCGAGGGCGGCCATCCTGGCCATCGAGCCGCACCTGATCCAACTGCAGCGTGGGATGCAGCCCCTGCCAGCCTGGGCGCAGAGCACCGATCGCTAACGGGCGCCCGATCGCGCGCTCGACATGGGCAACGATTTCGGGTCGCCAATCGGCCAGGCGCGGCCAGATCAGGTGGCGCGCACCCAAATACCCCAGGCATGCAGTGCACAGCACGCTTGCGAGAGTGAGGAGCAACCAGTGATTGAGCCGAGAATGACGCGGCGGGGCAGGCGTCGGCATCGTCTTGCTTCACAGCCAGGGTTCGCGGGCCGTCAGCGCAGCGCACGACCGCCATCGAGCCGACGCTCGTCCGAATGTAGCATAGGGGTCACTTTCTCAGCCTGAGCCATGACGCCCTCCATCGACATCCGCTCTCTGTCGCCCTGGTACGCCCGCACGCGCGACGCACTTGAGCGGCGATTGCCTGCCGCGGCCGCGCTGCTGGGCCCGCTGAGCCAAGAGGCCATCGACGCCCAGGCGATCGCCCGCTGCTGGCAGACCGTTGCAGCCTTGTCGGGTCTGCCGGTCGATTCGGACGGGCCGACTGACCCGGGGCCTGCACTGCGTCGGACCCGTCAACTGCTTCTGCTAGCGCTGATCGAGCGCGATGTGCGCCAGCAGGCCAGCCTCGCGGAAGTCTGCGGTGCCGTCAGCGAGTGGGCACGCCGCTCTTTGAACATTGCGTTGCGCGCCATTGCAGCCGATCTGGTCGCGACGCACGGCCTGCCCCTGGATACGCAAGGGCAACCCCAGGACCTGCTGGTGGTAGGGATGGGCAAGCTCGGTGGCGATGAACTGAACGTCTCGTCGGACATCGACGTGGTATTCGTGCATCGTGACAGCGGGCAAACCCGCGGCAATGCCGAGGGCCGCGGGGTGATTGCGTCGGGTGAATTTTTTCATCGGGCCGCAAGACGACTGTGCGGCATGTTGTCGGATCTGACTGAAGACGGCTTCGTGTTCAGGGTTGACACGCGCTTGCGCCCTAATGGCGACTCCGGCCCGCTGGTGGTGACGCTACCCATGCTCGAGCAGTACTTCTACGACCAGGGCCGCGAATGGGAACGCTTTGCCTGGCTCAAGGCCTGCGTCGTCGCGGACTCCGGTCTGGCTGGCGACCCACCACGCCAATCCGATGAACATGCGCTGCGAGAAATCGTCGAGCCCTTCGTTTTTCGACGGTATCTGGACTTCGCGGCAATCGATGCCATGCGCAATCTGCACGGCATGATCCGAGCCGAAGCCGCCCGACGTGACCGCAGGCACGACAACCGGGATGGGGGCGGCATCGATGTGAAGCTGGGTCGCGGTGGGATCAGGGAAGTGGAATTTTGCGCCCAGCTCTTTCAGATCGTACGCGGTGGGCGCGACCCTCAATTGCGAGACCGGCGCACGCTGGTCACGCTCCAGACGCTTGCACAGCGCCGTCTCATCGAGCCCGATGCGGCACAGGCGCTGGCCATGGCTTATCACTTGCTCAGGCGCATCGAGCATGCCGTGCAATACCAGGATGATGCGCAAACGCATCGGCTGATTGACGATCCCGCCATACATGCGCGGGTCGCGACCATGCTGGGCATGGATCATGCGGCCTTCGAGACCGCATTGACCGACGCACGGATGCGTGTAGAGGCCGTTTTCGATGCACTGCTGGCTGAATCACCTGCGCCGGCATCGGTGATCGACCCGGCACGCGAGAACCGTCTGGTGCCCGACGAAGCCGGGGCAGCACGCATCGAAGCCATGCGTCAGGGTCGTCGCTACCGACTCGCCAGGCCCGATACCCGTCAACGCATCGACCAGCTCATCGAGCAGGGTCTGCGTGAAGGAGCGGAGCTGGGCGACGGGTGTCTGGCCCCGGGCACCGGAGCTGGCACAGACGCCCCTGCGCAAGCAGACCCCGCCTGGCTGGGCCGGCTGATCGATCTGCTCGACACCATCGCGGGTCGCCCGGCTTATCTGGCCTTGCTCGTTCAGTTTCCCGGGGCGTACCGGCAATTGCTCAGGATGATCAGCCAGGCGCGCTGGGCGGCGGATTATCTGACCCGCCATCCGGTCGTGCTGGACGAACTGCTCGACGGGCAAATGCTGCTGCCCACCGACTACGCGCTCTGGGAGACCGAGCTGCGCACCATGATCGATGCCACACCGCTGCTGTCCGGTGAGCCTGATATCGAACGTCACATGGACCAGCTGCGCGAAGCTCATCATGCTCAGCTCTTTCGATTGCTCGCGCAGGATCTGGCCGGCAAGCTGACTGTCGAGCGCCTGTCCGACCATCTGAGCGAACTGGCCGATCGGGTTCTGGCCATCGTGCTCGACCGCGCCTGGCTGCAGGTACGCAACCGGCATTGCGAGACGCCTCGCTTTGCGATCATTGCCTATGGCCGACTGGGCGGCAAGGAGCTCGGCTATGCCTCCGATCTGGATCTGGTCTTTATCTACGAAGATGCAGACCCTCAGGCTCAGATGGCCTATTCGCAACTGGCTCAGCGCCTGTCTGCCTGGCTCTCGACGCGCACTGCGGCTGGTCTGCTGTTCGAGATCGACCTGCGACTGCGACCCAATGGCAATGCAGGCCTGCTGGTCTCGAGCCTGAAGGCCTTCGAGGGTTACCAGCGTGAATCCGCCTGGGTCTGGGAACACCAGGCGCTCACCCGGGCACGCTTTGCCGCAGGCGATGGCAGTCTAGGCGCGCAGTTCGAATCCTTGCGCCGCACATTGCTGGCGCTGCCCCGGTCCATCGACTCACTGCGGGCCGACATTCTGGCGATGCGCGCCCGCATGTTCGAAGGCCATCCCAACCGCAGTGGCGAGTTCGATATCAAACACGACGCAGGCGGCATCGTGGACATCGAGTTCATGGTTCAGTTCCTGGTGCTTGCGCATGCGCAGACCCATCCGGAACTGCTCGACAACGCCGGCAACATTGCATTGCTCGAGCGTGCAGCAAGCGCCGGGCTGATCGATGCGACCGCAGCCAGCGCGTGCGCTCAAGCCTATCGGGATTATCGGCGCCAGCAACACATGATGCGGCTGAACGACGCACGCTATGCCCGCGTACCCACCGAGGCGTTCGCCGCGCAACGTCTGTCCGTGCGCGGCTTGTGGGGTCAGTTGCTGGGCGGCTGACCGCGCACCGGATCAGGCGCTCAGCGCGGTGGCCTCATCAAAGCCCAGTACCAGGTTCATGCACTGCACCGCAGCGCCTGAGGCGCCCTTGCCCAGGTTATCCAGGCGGGACACCACCATCACCCGCTCGTCGTTCCCGAACACGAACACATCGTTGCGGTTCGTGTCGTTGCAGGCCATGGGATCGAAGAACCCGCCAACCGTATTGTCGGTCGCATCCAGGGGCATGACACGTACGAAGCGTTCGCCCGCGTAATGGGCCGACAGAGCCTCATGAATGCGCGCGCGCGTGGTGCCCGCCTTCATGGCGCGCAGTTGCAGCGGCACCGACACCGCCATGCCTTTGTAGAAGTTGTCGACGATCGGCGAAAACACCGGCGGCTGGGCAAGTCCGGTATACGCCTGCATTTCAGGCAGATGCTTGTGCGCCATGCCCAGTGCGTAAAGTCTGGCTGCATCCAGAGCCCGACTGTCGCGAGCGGCTTCATAGTCGGCGATCATGGACTTGCCGCCACCCGAATAGCCGGTCAGGGAGTGACAGGCGATCGGGTAGTCGCGAGGCAAAAGGCCGGCCGCCACCAGCGGCGCCACAGCCAGAATGAATCCGGCTGCATGGCAGCCGGTGACCGCCACGCGGCGCGAGTGTGCAATCGCCTCGCGCTGCCTGGCACGCAGCTCTGGCAACCCATAGACCCAGCCCTCGGTCACACGGTGCGCGGTGCTGGCGTCAATGACTGCCGTGCGCGTGTTGCCGGGCGCCACCAGAGCCACTGACTCCTTGGCGGCGGTATCGGGCAGACACAAGAACACCGCATCGGCCGCGTTAATCAGTTCGCGACGCCGTTCGACGTCTTTACGTCGTTCAGCCTCGATCTCCAGCACTTGAACACCAGGATGCGCCTGCAGACGCTCACGAATCTGGAGCCCGGTGGTGCCTTCCTGTCCGTCTACGAATACGGTTTTCTTCATCGCATATCCAAATTAAAGGATGCGCGCAGCCTGCACGCGCCAAGGCGCAATCATGCCACTGCGCTCAACCGATCACGCCTGTCAGACCGAGCACTGCCCCGGCAGCAATCAGCCAGAGCATATTCAAGCGCGTGCGTGCCACGATCACCGTGGTGAGCGCCGTGATGGCCCACAAGCGCCAGTCAGCATGGTTGTTGGAGTCAGCCACGACCCAGCCCGCGGCGGCCGTCAGTCCGACGGCAATCGGTGACAGCCCCAGCCGAATGGAAGCCACCCAGGCCGAATCCTCGCGCGCCCGCTTCAGTCGCCAGCCCCACCAGGTCGCCACGCTCGATGGCAGCAGCAGCCCCACTGTGCTCGCCAGGGCACCGACCGCGCCGCCCGCCTGCCAACCCAGCAGGGTGACAAAGAGGATGTTCGGACCCGGCGCCGCCTGGGCAATCACGATCGCATCGGTAAATTGCGATCCGTCCATCCAGTGACGTTCATCCACGAGGTAGCGACGCATCTCGGGCGCCATGCTCAGCGCGCCGCCAATGGCCAACAGCGACAGCGATGCAAAATGCAGCAGCAAATCGATCAGTTCACTTGTATTCATGGCGCGTCTCCGGGCCGAGTCGCCGCACGCAGGTGCCACCACGCCGCGCCGATGGCA
The DNA here is from genome assembly GCA_002386465.1 of Burkholderiales bacterium UBA4615. GTDB lineage: Bacteria > Pseudomonadota > Gammaproteobacteria > Burkholderiales > Burkholderiaceae_E > UBA4615. Next base: position 27,197 of record DGIT01000099.1, read on the forward strand.
GGGGGCACCAGGACCGCCAGCACCAGCAACACTTTTAGGTACAGCAGGGCCACGCCAATGAATGCCAACACCCCCCAGGCCAACCAGGCCGGGTGGGCACGCCAGGCCAGCACCAGCTTGAATGCAGTGGCCAGGATCATGCCGCCCGCCACCGCACCCATGCCCGCCAGCGCGCGACGCACCACAGGCTCATCAGCCACCTGGCCATAAAGCACCGCCGCGCCCAGCACAAGCAGCATCGGCGCAGCCAGCATGCCGCCCAGAGCCGCCACCGAGCCGCGCCAGCCGAACCAGCGGTCGCCGATCATGATCGCCACGTTGCAGATATTCGGCCCTGGCAACAGTTGCCCAAATGCCAGGGTCTCGATGAACTGTTCGCGGCTCAGCCAGCGACGCTCCTCGACCAGCACACGTTGCGCCCAGGGCAACACACCCCCGAAACCGCGCAAGGCCAGTCCGGAAAACACCAGGAACAGATGCATCAGCGAGCGAGGCTTCAGGCTGCCTTCGCCAGGAACGTCATCAGCCTGCACGGTAAACGGTCCCCGAATGCCGCACGCCCGATTCAGTCCCGCGCGCTGTCACGCCGGTCGCTGGGCCGTGCGAGCCCGGATGCGTGCCACCCACAGCGCCGCCCCCAGAGCCACGAGTACCACTGGGATTGACATCGCGTTGATCGTGTACCAGCCCTGCACATGCAGAAGCGCGCCCGATGACAACGACGAGGTGACCATGACTGCAAAAACCACGGCGTCGTTGAATCCCTGCACGCGGTTTTTCTCAGAGGGCCGATAGGCTGTCGTGAGCAATGAGGTTGCTCCGGTGTACATGAAGTTCCAGCCCACACCGAGCACAAACAGCGCCACGGTGAACCGCCAGATCTCGACACCTCCGAGCGAGACGGCAGCACACGCCAGCATCAGCAGGCAGCCGGTCACGATGACCGGGATCACGCCAAAGCGCGTGATGAGCGAGCCGGTAAAGAGGCCAGGCGCGAACATGCCGGTAACATGCCAGGCGAGCACCGTGGCCGCCGCCGAATACGGATGACTGCAGACCTGCATGGCCAGTGGCGTTGCCACCATCACCAGGTTCATGATGCCGTACGACAGGGCAGCAATCAGCACAGCACTCCAGGCTGCGGGTTGAGCAAGAATCTCGCGCAAGGGGCGCTCTGGCCCCTGCGCGGCCGAGGCGCTTGATTCAGGCACCCTGAACCATTGCACCAGCACCAGAGAGAGCACGGCAAACACGGTGAGCGCCAGATACGAGCCGGCAAAGAGGGTCGGCAACCAATCGCGCGTGAACTTGGACAACTGCGGCCCAAGCACCCCGCCCACAATGCCTGCGGCAAGCACGAGCGAAATCGCCTTGGGCTTGAAATCGGGCCGCCAGACATCTGCAGCGTCGGCTGCCGCGAACCGGTAACTGGCCCCGAAGGCGTTGTAGACACCCAGCACAAAGGTCGCAAAAACGAGGAGCGACAGGCTGTGGACCGTGACTGCCCACCAGGCCAGCAAGCTTCCCACAATGGCAAAGAGCGCGCCGACGGTGTAGCCGGTGCGCCGCCCGTACAAGCGCATGACGCGTGCAGCCATCATGCTGGTGACTGCAGAGCCCAACACGTACCCGGTCACGGGCATCGTTGCGTAAAGGGGGTCGGACGCCAGTGTGGCGCCCGCCAGTCCGTTCACCGCGATCAGCGTGACGTTGTTGGTGAGAAGCAGCGCCTGCAGCAGGGCTAGCAACCCGACCTGCGTTCGCAGGGATGCACGCATCACGAATAGGCCTGATCACATGAGGGAATCCCGATTCTAGCCTTACCGGCATGGGTGTCACACCGCAGACCGGGCCGCACAGGCTTTGCAGGCAGGCTTTGCGGCTAGAATTGATGGTTCGAATATCTGGCAACCGAGGAGTGCAGCCATGTCAATGGCCGATCGCGACGGATTCATCTGGTTTGACGGAAAGCTTGTGGATTGGCGCGACGCGAAGATCCACGTGCTCACCCACTCCCTGCACTACGGCATGGCGGTATTCGAGGGCGTGCGGGCCTACAAGACCGGTCAGGGCACGTCCATCTTTCGTCTGCATGAACATACGCGGCGCTTTTTCAACTCGGCCAAGATCTTCCAGATGAAGATGCCGTTTGCCGCCGAGCAGATTATCGAGGCGCAAAAGGAAGTCGTCCGGGCCAACAAGCTCGAGTCCTGCTACCTGCGCCCGATCGCCTGGATCGGCTCTGAAAAGCTGGGCGTTTCGGCGCGCGACAACACCATTCATGTGTCGGTTTCGGCCTGGCCGTGGGGTGCCTACCTCGGCGAAGACGGACTGGCCAAAGGCATTCGCGTCAAGATCTCTTCCTACACCCGTCACCATGTGAATGTGTCGCTGGTGCGGGCCAAGGCGAGCGGCTACTACATCAATTCCATCCTGGCCAACCAGGAAGTGACTGCCAATGGATACGACGAGGCGCTGCTCCTGGACACTGAAGGCTATGTGTCCGAGGGCGCCGGCGAAAACGTGTTCATCGTGCGCAACAACACCCTCTACACCCCTGACCTCGCCTCGTGTCTGGATGGCATCACCCGCGACTCCGTGATCCAGATGGCCCGCGACCTTGGCTACAGCGTCGTGGAAAAACGCATCACGCGCGATGAAATGTACTGTGCCGATGAAGCCTTCTTCACGGGCACGGCAGCCGAGATCACCCCCATCCGTGAACTCGACGACCGCGAAATCGGCAGCGGCTCCCGAGGGCCGATCACTGGCCGGTTGCAGGCCCTCTTCTTTGACGTGGTGGCGGGCAAAGCGCCGGCTTACCAGTCGTGGCTGACACAGGTCTGATTCATCGTTCGACCAGGACCCGGCCATGAGCGATTCGCACCCCAAGAACCCGCCCCTGCCCTCCGGCGCCTCAAGCGCCACCACACGCGTGGTGGAACTTGAGGCGTCGGACCTGCCCGCGTTCTGTCCCAACCGCCGCATGAGCGCCTGGGATGCCCACCCGCGGGTCTTTCTCGACATGGCCCATGGCGGCCATGCACGCTGTCCGTATTGCAGCACCGAATACCGGCTCAAGCCGGGTGTCAGCGCGGGCAGTCACTAAGCCTCACCACAGTCCGCAGGTTGCGCTGCCTGCCCTTTTGGGCAGGCATGCGGCGATGTATGTGTGACTTTGTTCCCCATCCTTTCGGATACGCTGAAAGATCATGCGGGACGGCCTGATTGATGGCCGCTCTCCCATGCGCACCCTGATCCTCGCCCCCCATTCCCTGAGCGACGCCGTCATGTCGCAACCCTTCGTGGCAACGCTCTCGCGCTTGCGACTGCAGGATCGCATCGATGTGGTGGCCTGCGCCGACGTGGCGCCGGTGTTCGAATGCATGGCGGGCATCGAACGGGTCTGGTCGACAGATTGCCTGGAAGGCCATCGCAACACACTGGGTTTGCTGACGCTGGCCCGACAGCTACGAAAAATGCGATACCGCCGCGCCTATGTTCTAGGCGACAGCCATCGTGCTGCACTGCTGGCGTGGCTGACCGGAGCTCCGGTGCGCGTTGGCTTTGATCAGCGTGCACGCTGGGGGCTGATTACCGACAAGCGTGGACGCGCCCCCGAGAGCGGACATACCGCAGAGCGCGCGCGCATCGAACACTTTGCGCGGCTGGCATTCCATGGCCCGGCGCCGATGCATACCAGTGTTCAGGCGCCGGTATTGCGGCGCTCGTCAGTGCGCGAGGCGTCCGCACGGCAGCGCAACGGCCTGCCCGCAGAGGGTTTCACGCTGATCGTGCTCTGTTTCGATGATCAGGGCCATGCCTCGCGCCGCTGGCCTGTCCGTCACTGGGCCGCGCTGATCGGTCAGATCCGCAGGCACTGGCCCGAAGCGATCATAGCGGCGGTTGGCGATACCTCAGTGCGCGCAACCGCTACCGAGGCCTTTGCCTTGTCGGGCGCATCCGGGCGCAACTGGTGTGGGCAACTCTCTCAGGGCGATGCGATCGCGACGGTTGCTCAGGCGCATGCGATCGTGGGGCTGGACAACGATCTGATGCATGTCGCTGGCGCGTTCAGTCGACCTCTTGTGAGTCTGTTTGGCCCCCGCGATCCGCACCGCCATGCCCCGCTGGGCGCGCAGGTACAGGTGCAGTCGCTGGCGCTGGAATGCAGCCCGTGCAACGAGTCGGTCTGTCGCCACAGCCATGGTCACTGCATGAGTGAACTGACCCCCGATAGCGCAACCAAAGCGTTGCGGGCCGCACTGAAACGGATGTCGCGCAACATCCGATAAACTGGCGGCATGCGCCGTACCTGCCCCACAGCCGAAGCCGCGGAACAGGCTTTCTATGCCGCCATGGCCGCCGGAGACCTCGAGGGCATGATGAGCCTGTGGGCCGACGATGACGCGATCGTCTGCAATCACCCGGGCGGGCCGCGTCTGATCGGTCTGAATGCAATCCGGGCATCGTTTCGCGACATCTTCTCGAATGGCGGCGTAAATATCGCCACGGCCGAGCTGCAAGCCTTTCGCACCACCGATGTGGCTGTGCACAGCCTGATCGAGCGCATTGCGGTAGAAGGTCAGGGGGGCAGCGAAATCATCGAAGTGATCGTGACCAACGTCTTTGTGCGCGTTGGTAATGCCTGGCGCATTCTGGTTCATCACGCCGGGGTGTTCGACGGCCCGGACGATGCCGATCTGGAGTCCGACGAAGAGGGCCCGGAGTCCTTGCAGTTGTCGATCTGGGGCACAGACCATCAGCCGGACGAACGCGGCGACGACAGCGACGAGGACATTGGTGCCGACACCGAACCGCGTCGGCCGCCCCCTGGTCGACTGCACTGATCGCAAGGCTATGCACGGGACCACCGTGCGCGCAAGCTCCGGCGCGTCCTTGACCGGCTACCGCAGCCCGCTGTGGCTGCCGGGCGCACATGCCCAAACGATCTGGCCATCGCTCGCGGCACCGCGCCCGCAGGTGCGCTATCAACGTGAGCGCTGGGATACGCCCGATGGCGATTTCATCGACCTGGATTGGGTCCGGTCGTCAACGGTATCAGGCCCCAGGACCGGGGTAGGGACGCAGCGCAACCAGCCGCTTCTGGCCGTCTTCCATGGCCTGGAAGGAGACTCCAACAGCCATTACGCGCGTGCGCTGATGGCGTGTGCCGGTGCGCAAGGTTGCGATGGGGTGGTCATTCATTTTCGGGGTTGCAGCGGCGAACCTAATCGCCTGCCCCGCGCTTACCACTCCGGTGATTCCGAGGAGGCCGACTGGGTGCTGAGTCGTCTGGACCGTCAACGTGCCGCGACGGGCCACACTGGGCCCTTGTGGGTAGTCGGCATTTCACTGGGCGGCAATGTGCTGTTGAAATGGCTCGGGGAGCGCGGTCAGGCGGCTGGCTTCGTCGCAGCAGCCGCTGCGGTGTCGCCGCCCCAGGATCTGCATGCCGGAGCCGTGCGCCTGGCTCGCGGTTTCAATCGGATCTATGCGCGGCATTTCCTGGTCACCCTCCGGGCAAAAAGCCTGGCTATGCTCAAGCGGCACCCGGGCCTCTTCGATGCCCGACGCGTTGCCCTTGCGCGGGACTTTTTCGAGTTTGATGATGAGGTCACGGCGCGACTGCATGGCTTTGCCAGTGCCATGGACTATTGGACCCGGTCATCCTGTCGGCAGTTCCTGGGCGGTATCACGGTGCCCACGCTGGTAATCAATGCGCTGAACGATCCCTTCCTGCCGCCTGACGCATTGGCCGCACCACACGAAGTGTCGCGCGCTGTCACCCTCGAGTATCCGCGCCAGGGTGGTCATGTCGGATTCCTCACAGGCGGGCCTCCAGGGCACCTCGATTGGCTGCCTGCACGCCTGTTCAATTACTTGGGCCGCGCAAGCGGTCACGCCCATGCCCATGGATGATCAGGTACGACAAGCGATGGCACGTTGGCCTAATGTGCCTGCAGTGCAAGGCTGGCTGCGGCTGGATCGCCGCGGACGCTGGATGCTTGTCGACCGGGGCGTGGCGGGCTTCGATGAAGCCGTGCATGGCGCAGGCAGCGAAATCACCAGCCCACCCATCATCGACTTCATCGGGCGCAACTATCAGTCTGATGCGCAAGGCCGCTGGTACTGGCAAAACGGCCCACAGCGGGTCTATGTCGACCTGGACCTAGCGCCCCTCCTGTTGCGCGTCATGGGCGAAGCCCCGACGCAATCGCTCATCACCCATACCGGCTACCCGGTTGAGCGCATCGAGCGTGTGGTCTCCGATGCGCAGGGCAACGTGTGGCTGCTGACCGAGCATGGTCCTGGCTGTATCGATGATCGAGACCTCGGCGCCTTGGCACTCGATCTCGATGAGTCCGAATCGCCGAACGCATTCACTGGCTGGCTGACGCTGATGGGCGAACACAGGATCACCCCGATGGCGGCGCCGCCTGAATCAACCTTTGCATTCGATCCCAGGCCGCGCTACTGACGCGGCATCTGTTTGGATTCTTCGATTTCCCGCCGAGCAAGCGGCTCCAGTTCTCGCAGGCGCGCATCAATGATCGATGCCGTATAGAAGTCGGTGTCGTTGGCACGCTGCGCGATGCGCAACTGATCCACCGCAGCCACGGCAGAGCCGAGCAACACGAAGCGCTCGGCGGCAGCACGGTGGGCCTCAGCGCGATGCTCCAGCTTGCCCTGCGCTTGCGCCATCAATTGCCACAGCCGTGCATCCGAGCGCCAGACGACCAGCTGGTCCTTAAGCAACGCTGCGGCCTCGGCCGACTGGCCCGCAGCGATCAGAGCTTCGGCACGCACGCGCACCAGGGCACGGGAATCTGGAAACTGCCGCAGGCCCTGGCGGGCCAGCTCGGCTGCACCGCGCGCGTCGCCCGCCTCAAGCCGTGACGTGGCCGCCAGCCGATCAAAATACGGATGCGGCTTTCCGTGGAGCGTGCGCGCACGTGCGAGCGCCTCTTCAAAGCGGGGCCAGTCCCGTTGTGCAGCCGCAATACTGGCCAAGCCGAACCAGGATTGCGACTCAGCCTGCGGATTGTCGGCCAGGTACTGTTCAGCTGAAGCGCGCGCCACCCTGCGACCATCCACGCTTTCATCGGCTGTGGTGCGCAGCCGCGCGCGCAGTAGCAAATACTCGAACGAATCCGGGCGCTGGCGATAACGGGTTTCGCGCAAACGGGCTTGCATATCCGCGATGCGCTCACCGGTGACCGGGTGCGTGCGCATGTAGACCGGCGCATTGGTTTCGTAGAAACGGCTGGCCAGTTGCAGTCGGTTGAAGAACGAGACCATCGATTGCACATCGAAACCGGCTTGGCGGAGCATCTCGAAGCCCACCCGGTCAGCTTCGCGCTCTGCATCGCGCGAAAACGAGAGCATGTTCGAGCGCGACAGCTGGTCACCCAGCATGACGCCGCCCATGGCCGCCTGCGGATTGGATCGCGCCGCAAGCAAGGCCAGGATCATGGTCGCCATGGAAACCATGGAGATCTGCTTTTGCTGGGCCAGCATGCGGGCCACATGCCGCTGCGTCACATGGCCGATTTCGTGCGCCAGCACCGAGGCCAGCTCCGATTCGGATTCCGACGCCATGATCAGGCCACTGTGCACCCCGATGAATCCGCCAGGCAGGGCAAATGCGTTGATCGCGCCGTCATCCACTGCAAAAAATTCGAAGACATGCCCTGCCGCCGCCGGGGTGGCCATGAGGGGGGCCGCTACACGGTTCAGGTAATCGACCAGTTCGGCGTCGTCCAGATAGGCTGAGTCTCGCCGGATCTGACGCATGATCGATTCGCCGAGTGCGCGCTCCTTGGCGGGCGAAAGCTCGTCGCCCGACGCATCGCCCAGCTTGGGGAGATTGTCGATCTGGGCGAGCACCGCTGGCGGCGCCAGAGCAAGCGCCGCACAAAGCGCCGCCGCACACCAGCGCACAGAGCGGGAACGTGGCCGAAGATCAGTGGTCATGACGCTATGATAGGCCGACCCTTAGCGCCCTCTACGCGCCCGCCACTGTGAAGATGTAAGCCCGTGCAACCAAGCCCCCCTTCCTCTGCGCCTGGCTCACGCCCTGCGCCCAGCCGTACCGACGTCCCGCAATCCGTCGTCACACCCGAGCAACCCACCGACAAGGTAGCTCATTCAGGGCTGACGCATTTCGATGCCGCCGGCCAGGCCCACATGGTCGATGTGGGCGATAAGGCCATCACGCGCCGTGTGGCCGTTGCAAGCGGTCGCATCCTGATGTTGCCCGAGACCCTGGCGCGAGTACGCGAGGGCACGGCAAAAAAAGGGGACGTGCTGGGCATTGCCCGCATTGCAGCGATTCAGGGCGCCAAACGCACCGCCGACCTGATCCCCTTGTGCCACCCGATTGCGCTCACCCGCGTGGCCGTAGACCTTCAGATCGATGAAGACGCCTGCGCGGTGCAATGCACCGCCACCGTGGAATGCGAGGGCCGCACAGGCGTTGAGATGGAAGCGCTCACGGCAGTACAGGTGGGTTTGCTCACCGTGTACGACATGCTCAAGGCCGTGGACCGCGGTATGACCATCACCGATGTGAAGCTGATGGAAAAGCACGGCGGCAAGAGCGGCGAATGGGTGCGGGGCTAGCGGGCATTGACTTGCGTGTCTCTCGCTCACCCTACCGGATTGGACCCGTCACCTCCAGGAACAGCAGCCTCCTTGGCTGCTGCAGCCATAAAGTGAATTTGGCCTCTTCGATTCCGGTAGCCTGGTCACGCCGCGTTGCAATTCGCCCCAAGTCATCGCACTGATGCAAAGCGCAAGGGGTTTGCGCGTCCTGACCCACTGAAGCACCTGAGCGTCGAGCAGGCAATCCATCAAGCGCGGTGTCTGACCACTTAGTCGACGGTATTCATCTGCCGCCAAGATCACGACAGCCTCTTCCCCGCGTCGGGTCACCATCTGAGGGCCCTCTTTCAGGGTGAGATCAACGACCTCGCTGAATCGGCTCTTCGCTTCCTGTCATTGCCAAGTATGCATGGGTGTGCAATTGCCTAGTCAGACTAGTCTCTATCATCGGGTGGCAACACATCGCAAGCAAGCCTGACAAACCTTGCTCAGCCACAGGCCTGCAAACGTCCACGCCCCAGGAGTTTCATGACCGTCAGCGTCGCGACATTGTCGCGTTCACAACCTCGATGAAGCCGGAGAGCTT
>DGIT01000099.1:36431-37109 GCA_002386465.1 Burkholderiales bacterium UBA4615
TCATGCGCGACGCCGCACGGCGGCAATGCCAACCATCCCAAGGCCAAGCAGGGCGATGGATGCAGGCACTGGCACCGCAACTTCGGAAATCAGATAGTCGACCAAGTATCCATCTGGATATTCCGCTGTAGCTTCGTATAGCCCGCCGTACAAGTTGAAGCGGTCTTCTCCAACGATAAAACCCATTCCATTGAAATTGAACTCGTACACACTGAACTCAGTGTTGAAGCTCATCTGGTTATCAAGCGGGTACCCGTCCACAATCGTCGTGCCAATGGGAAGCAAGCCAGTAATGGCAGCGCCGTTGCGGGTTCCGCTGATGCCGGTGATCTCGAAATACGATGGATCGCCATTCACGAAATCAGCCGTCAGCACCCCTTGGAAGGAGATCTGCGGATCGCTGCTTGAATACGAAAAATTAAATTGGGTGGCATGCGCAGCGGCTGCAGCCAACCCAAGTATCAGTCCGATAACGGTGTAAAGCGCTCTCATCTTGCTCTCCAACAGTGTTCGCGAGCCCAAAGCGACCGAAGGCCGGATGGCGGATTCGGGCACCTTGGGATATTGAGCGTGCACCGAGCAAGCTTGATGCCAACCGGGAGAAAAGCTCTTGGATCCTCGGCTTATAGTCAAAGCAACCGCCCATTTGGGCATTTGCTGTTCAATCCGTCGATATGA
>DGIT01000039.1 GCA_002386465.1 Burkholderiales bacterium UBA4615
GTGACCGCGCCACCTCGCCATAAGCGGTCTCGGCGATCAGCGGCTCTGGATGCTCCAGCAGCGGCACGAACCGTGCGACCCGCGCCTGCCAGTCGGCGGCCGTCATCTCGCTGGTGCGGGTGAGCTGTGTGATCTCACGCAGCAGATCGGCATGCGATGCATCTATCTCGGCTAGCGCCGACCACTCGCGACTGAGGCCATCGCGCACCATCAGCATGGGCTTGCCGTCGCGTCGCGGCATCTGGCTGGCTGGCACATTCAATTCAAGTCGATCGCCGGTTGCACCCGGGCCGCGGATGACGGTGTCGATTCGCAGGACGCCGGTCGCGTCCGTCCGTACCAGCAGGGCCCGATCCGCGTTGATCAGCACCTGCGCCGGGGTGAGTGAGCTGGTTGGTGCGCACACCGGACAAGCCAACGCCGCACCGCACTGCAGACTCCACACGAGTGCGCAGACTCTGAGCAGCGCACGCGCCCTAAACTTCCACTGCATGACGTTCATCCACAATCGAGAAAAATGATTTTCTCCACGGTAACACGCCACCGACCGACCAGCAGATGATCCCAGGGACACGACGCAGGGCTGCGGCAGGGTCAGCCCCTCACGTAGATGATCGGTTACGCTTGCTTCATTGCGTCCGCACAAGCCCCTCTGAGCCCGACATGACCGATCGCAGACAGATCCTCCGTTCACTTGCCGCGCTCAGCGCGGCCTCTTCATGGCCTGCCGTGGCCCAGCCGGTCTGGTCGCCCACCCGACCGGTGACCCTGATCGTGCCCTATCCGCCCGGAGGCCCGACCGACATTCTGGCGCGCACCGTGGCGGCAGACATCGCGCGCGAACTGGGTCAGGCGGTGACGGTTGAGAACGTCCCCGGGGGCGCCGGCGCCATCGGCACGCGGCGTGCCGCGCAGGCCGCACCCGATGGCCACACGCTGGCACTGGGCAACAACCAGACCCATGCCACCAATGTGTCTTTGCTGCCGCAGGGCGGCGGGTATGACCCGATCAAGGATTTCGCCCCCATCGCTTTGTGTGCAGCGCTTCAGCACATCGTCGTGGTGGGCAATGATGTGCCGGTGCGCAATACGGCCGAACTGGTGGCGCTGGCGCGTCGCGAGCCCGGCAAGCTCACCGCAGGTTCCACTGGCCCTGGTTCAGCATCGCACCTGGCACTCGAACTGTTCAAGGCGCGCAGTGGCACCGACATGGCGCATGTGCCTTACAAAGGTTCGGCCCCGCTGTTGCAGGACCTGCTGGGCGGCCACGTGAAACTTAGTTTTGCCACGACGCCCACGGTGCTGGCGCAGGTGCAGGCAGGCAAACTGCGCGCACTGGCGGTCGCCTCGCCCAACCGTTCGCCGCACCTGCCCGATCTGCCCACGCTGGCCCAGGCTGGTGTGCCGGGCGTTGAGGCCGATGCCTGGCTTGGATTCTTCGCACCAGCAGCCACACCACCCGCCGCGCTGGCCCGGTATCGCCAGCTGGTCACCGACGCCATGAAAAAAGACAGCGTACGCGCGACAGTGACTCAGCAGGGCATGGCGGTCGACGTGAAAGAAGCAGGGCCCTTCGCAGTCTTTCTTCAGCAGGACATTGCCCGCTGGGCGGAGGTCATTCGCAGCGCCCGGGTCACCATGGACTAAGCCGGGCTGCGGCGACCAACCTTAGCGACCAACATTAGGGTCCGACAGAGCCGCCTTACTTCGGGAACAGCCAGGTCACGACCGCTCGAAAGCGCCAGCCGTGCGGCCCGGACTCGGGCGACTCCATCCAGTAGCCCGCCCCTGCGCCCACACTGAGCATCTGGTTGCCTACCTTCAGCAATTTGGAGGCGCTGAAGTTGATCGGCACCGACCACTGTTCGCGCTCCCAGTCGCGGCTGGCTTCCATGTTCACGCCGAAGGTCCAGCCGTCTCCGGCGAGATAGCTCACGAATGGCTGCAAAAAGGTCTGATTGATGTCGCGGCCATTGCCGCCACCCATCGACCACAGGTGGTTCGCCAGAATGCCGTAGCTCCAGTGGCCAGTCTGGCGCAGCGCCACGGCGGTCGGGCCAGCGGCCCAGCGGTCGGCGGTGAGCAGACTGTTGGTGCCAGTGGGCAATAGGAAGACCGGCCCCACGCCCCAGATCACGCCACCGGGCCCCGGCGCCTTGGGTGAAAAGAACACGCTCTGCAGCACATCACCCAATCCGGTCTGAGTGCCTGCGCCCGGAAAGATGTCGCTCTGATGCACGACGGGCAGGATCGTGCGCGAAATGATGTTCCAGTTTTCATTGAGTGAAAACGGCACCACCGGCTGAATATTCGCAGTCACGCGTGTGCCCTCTCGCGCAGGCCCGATCTCGCGGTCGAAGTTGAGCTGCACCGGCACGCTGATGAGCGCAGCCACCGGGTTGGCCAGTTGCTTGGCCAGGTCAGCATCGTTGGCCGCATGTGCTGCCGGGCTGAGCGCGGCGCCTAGGGTAGTGCTTAACGCGGCGAGGACCGGCAGTAGCCGGGCCCGGAGTGCGAGGGTCAAGCAGACCGTACGGAGGCGGCTCGGAAGGGACATGGATGCTCCAGAAGGCGTGATCGTTAGAAGTGCGACAGGCAGGCAGCCCGGCTCAAGCCATACAGTGTGTCAGCTGCCCGCCCGGTAAACGGTCTGCCCTTCCTTGATCGTCTCAAGCACCCGTATCTCGCGGATGGCCATCGGCTTCACCTTGAGCGGGTTGCGATCCAGAATCACCAGATCGGCCAGCTTGCCCGCGGCAAGTGTCCCCTTGTTTTTCTCTTCGAAGTACAGATACGCACCATAGGTGGTCTGCGCCTTGAGCCCCTGGTAGGGCGAAACGCGTTCGGACGCACCCACCACCTGCCCGGTGCGCGACACCCGGTTCACCGCCGTCCACAGCAGGCTCATCTGATCGATCGGTGTGACGATGGTGTCGGTGTGATTGCCATGAATCACGCCCTTCTTTGCCGCAGTCGCAAGGGGGCTGATGAACCCGGCACGTTGTGCTCCCAGATTGGCCAGATGCACATCGCCCCAGTAGTGGGTGTGCGCCGAAAAGAACGTGGGCAGCAGCCCCAGACGCTTGTAAGCATCCAGCTGATCTGGGCGCATGATCTGCGAGTGGATGATCAGCGTGCGACGGTCCTTCTTCGGGTCGCCCACAGCAGCCACTGCCTGCTCATGGCCGCGGATCATCATGTCGACCGCCGCATCGCCATTGCAGTGCGAGTACAACTGCACACCGTTCTTGTAGGCAAGCTGCAGCAGTCCGTCCACCTGTTTCTGATTCAGGTTTGGAAAGCCCTTGCAGTCCTTCTCGCAACCAGGCACGGGCGTGAGGTAATTCTGTGACACAAAAGCGGTCTTGCCTTGTGGCGAACCATCCACCGCAATCTTCAGCCCGCCCCACTTCAGGTGGTTGTCGTACTCACCCCAGCGAATCCGCCCCGTGCCGACCACCTTGTTGGCATAGATGAACGCTGGTGCCGCCACCACGTCGATAAAGAACTGCTTGTCACGCGCCGCCTGCTCCATGATCGGCAGCCGGTCCTCCATGATGAGGTGATCGGCTGCGGTCGTGACCCCGAACTGCGCATAGTGCTGTTGCGCGCGCTTGAGCAGCTCAAACTCTTTTGCGATCGGGCGCGGTGCAGTCATCATGGGCATGAAACCCTGCATCGCCATTTCCTGCATCAGACCTTCGGGCTCTTTCGAGCCGGCCTTTCGCAGGATGGTCCCGCCCTCAGGGTCGGGCGTTTCGGCGCTCACTCGAGCCAGCTTCATGGCTGCGCTGTTGGCCACCAGCATGTGTCCCGAGGCGTGTCGCAGAATCACAGGTTCGTCCGGGAAGGCGGCATCGAGGTCGGCAGCTGTGGGATGGCGCTTCTCGGCCAGCAGGTCCTGGTCGTAGCCTGAGCCCACCAGCAGCGTGCCTGCAGGCGCATTCAGGCGCGCCTTGAGCGACTTCATCTCTGCGATGATGTCAGTGATGCGCTCCACCTTTCCGATCGGCGGCGGGTTCAGGTTGCCCTGCTCGAGCGAGCCCGCGTAGTCGGACAAATGGCTGTGCGAATCGACGAAACCCGGGATCAGCGTGCGGCCTTTCAGCTCAACCACCTGGGTCTGCGCGCCCTTGAGTGCCATCACGGCAGAGCGGTTGCCCACCCGCACAATGCGACCGTCACGCACGGCCAGCGCCTGCGCATATCGCGGCGTGGCCCCCTCCATAGTCAGAATGTCACCGCCGGCGTAGATCGTCTGGGCCGGTTGCGCCCCGGCACTCAGCGGCAGCGCGGACAGCCCGGCTGAAACAATTGCGGTGCGCCAGGCGGGCAGGGCTTTGTGCAGCTTCATGTCATGACTCCGGAACATGGAAAGGCCGCATTATTTCCTCAAACCCGCAGATCAGAAAAGAAGTTTTCTGATCTGCGGGTTTGAGAGCAGCCGTTCAGGTCTGCAGCGCCTTCCACATTTCGATATCACGCTCTGCGGTCCAGATGCGTGGATGCTTGACCCCGCTGGCCTCATCGAAGGCACGCGACACATCGAAGGGCAGGCAGTGTTCATAGATGAACACCTGACCGAAGACCGGGTCCATTACGCTGCGCACATCGGCAAACACCTGTTTCAGGTCTTTGCCCTGCGCCACCCCTTTGCGGGCCGTTTCATACAAGTCGGTCACCCAGCGGCGGGTGTATTCGATGCCCTGGTCGCATTCCTCAGGGGTGAGCAGCGCAGGGCCGCGCCCGGGTACGAGCTTTTTGGGCTTGAGTGCGCGCAGCGCCTCGAGTGTGCGCGGCCAGGCTTCCAGGTGTGCATCGCCGGTATAGACCCCAGCGTTGTATTCGACCAGGTCGCCTGAAAAAATCACCTCCTGCGAGGGCACCCAGACGATCGTGTCGCCCTGGGTGTGGCCGGGGCCGATGTGCTTGATGCGCACTTCGAGCTTGCCCAGAAAGAGCGTGAGGTCGCGCTCGAAAACCATCGTGGGCCAGGTCAGCCCAGGCACGGTTTCCACTCCGGCAAACAGACGCGGAAAACGTTCGATCTCGCTTTTCATGTCGTGTTCGCCACGCTCGACAATCAGGTCCCACGTGCCGCGCGAGGCGATCACTTCAGTGGCCCCTTCCTTGAAGTAGGCCGAGGCGCCCAGTACACGTACGGCGTGGTAGTGCGAGAGCACCACGTACTTGATCGGCTTGTCGGTGATCGAGCGAATGCGCGCAATCAGGTCCTGCGCCATCGCCGGGGTGGCGGTCGTGTCGATGACCATGCAGGCGTCATCACCCACGATCACACCGGAATTCGGGTCGCCTTCAGCTGTATAGGCCCAGCAGTTTTCGGACAGCTGCGTGAAGGTCACGGCTTTGGCAGCGAGGTCGGCACGGGAAGCAAAGGCGGTCATCGGGCGTTCCAATCAAGAAGGTGGGCGGCAAGAAGGGGGCGGTCTGAGGGATGCTGCGATCCGGTACGTATACAGATGAGAGCATGGTGCTAAGCAAGGCTTCGGGTCCAGAGGTCGATCACCAGTTCCGCGTACTGCTCATAAGTCATCGGGCCTTCAGGCCGCAGCCAGGCGAAGGTGAAGTTCACCATACTCAGCAGGGCCATGGTGGCCGGTGTGCGATGCGGGCCGGTGAAACGCTCGGGCGCCACCCGCTGCAGGCTGCGCGCCACGGCCTGCACAACGACGCGCTCCTGTGCCTGGATCTGTTCCCGCTGCGCCATGCCCAGGAATTTCACATCATTGAGCAAGGCGATGTGATGAGCGCGGGAGACGCGATACTCGGTCAGCAGGGCACGCACCAGTTGCGCCAATTCGGCATGGGCCGGCAGGGCTGCGGCCTGCACGGTGTGCAGCCGCTCACTCAGGCGCCGGGTATAGCGGTCCAGCGACTCGAAGAGCATGGCCTCCTTGCTCGGGAAATAGTGGTACAGCCCAGCCTTCGATGTTCCGCAGGCCTGGGCCAGTTGCGCCATCGAGGCACCGGCATAACCAAGCTCGGCAAACGCTTCGATGGCGCGCGCAAGAATGCGTTCACGCTGCGCTTCGTGGTCAGGAGCCTTGGGGCGTGCCATCGCGGCCGTCTTCGGAAACGCCCGCGTCAGCGCTCGTCGAAGCTCACCACGACCCGCTGCGTCACCGGATGGGCCTGGCAGGTCAGCACGAAGCCCTGAGCGATCTCCTGCGCTTCAAGCGTGAAATTCCGATCCATGCGCACCTCGCCTTCCAGCACGCGCGCCCGGCAAGTGCAGCACACACCTGCCTTGCAGGCATAGGGCAGATGCGCCCCCACCGCGAGGCCGGCATCCAGCAGGGCGGGGCCGTGAAAAGGCACCTGCAGGGTGCGCTGCATGCCATCGATCACGATCGTGACCTGCGCGCAGGCATCGCTGTCGACCGAGGCTGCAGGGGACTGCGCCACCGGTGCGAATTCCGGTGTGCCGAAGCGCTCGGTATGAATCCGCTCATCCGATAAGCCGTACTCGCGCAAGGCGGCCTCGGCGTCATCCATCATCGAGGCCGGGCCGCAAATGAAGGCTTCGTCGATCGGGTCATCACTCAGCACGGTTGCCAGCAATGCCCGGCATCG
Organism: Burkholderiales bacterium UBA4615; assembly: GCA_002386465.1. GTDB lineage: Bacteria > Pseudomonadota > Gammaproteobacteria > Burkholderiales > Burkholderiaceae_E > UBA4615. Next base: position 6,595 of record DGIT01000039.1, read on the forward strand.
GTTCCGATCGAGCCGCCCTGAAAAGAGTTCGATTTCCTGCGGTTCGCCAGACAGGACATGGATCAGTCGCAGACGGTCCATGGACTGATTTTTAAGGCCTGCGAGCGTCTCCAGAAACATGATCGAGGCGACGCTCCGATTGCCGTAGACCAGACTGAATCGGCTTGCGGGTTCGGTCGCGAGCACGGTGCGAATGAGCGAAAGCATCGGCGTGATACCCGAGCCGCTGGCAAAGCCCACGAAGTGCCGGGCACGCGTCGGATCGAGCGGTGTGTTGAATCGCCCGTCGGGCGTCATCACGTCCAGGGGCATGCCGACCTTGAGGCTCTCGTGTGCCCAGCTGGAAAAGAGCCCGCCCTGCAGGCGCTTGATCCCGATACGCAGCTCACCTTGCTGCGCATAGTCGGGCACGCCGGAACAGATCGAATAGGACCGGCGAAGTTCTTCGCCCGCGAGGGTGTGACGCAAGGTCAGAAACTGCCCCTCACGGAACCGGTAGGCCTCGCGCAATGACGGCGGCACATCGAATGCGATGGAAATCGCGTCGGCGGTTTCCCTGCGCAGGTCACGAATCGTCAGGCGATTGAAGTGCGGAACGGCCATGAGGTTAAAAGGGCGGCAGGCGTTGAGCGGCGCAGTGCGAGCGCCACTCAATAGGGTTTGAAATAGTCGAACGGTTCACGGCACTGCAGACAGCGATACAGCGCCTTGCAGGGCGTTGATCCGTATTCGGACACGCATTCCACCTGTACTGCGCCACATTGCGGACAGGCCGGGCCTGTGGCCTTCGCGAGCGCATCTGTGGCTGGCGCATCAGTCTGCTTGGGCACTGAGCCGGAGCGCCATTGCTCGCGCGAGACAAACTGCAGCACCTGGGCGCGCTGCGCCTG
>DGIT01000013.1:0-347 GCA_002386465.1 Burkholderiales bacterium UBA4615
ATGGTGATTTCGACTCCTTTTTGTCCAGGGAACGTACCACCTGGGCAGCGAAGCCGATTTGTCGCTGCACATACATGAGGCACTGGTCGGGATATGTGTTCAAACAGTAGTGCGAGCCTTACGGGCTGAGTTGACTTGCGCCCCAAGGTGCTCAATCACTACTGGCGGCCGGTTAGGGAATCGCGCCACCAGTTCTAACTGGCCTCCCATGCTTTCCACATCGTGGCGCAGGGTCGACAACAGCATGTCGCTGCGCTTTTCCAGGCGCGAGATCGTGTCTTGCCCAACGCCTAGCGTAGCGGCCAACTGCTCTTGCGTTTGCTGGACGGCAACGCGCATGCTGCTCA
>DGIT01000013.1:508-756 GCA_002386465.1 Burkholderiales bacterium UBA4615
CGCGTGAATCGTGCCGTCCTGACCGGACTGGGCCTGGCTGCAGCCCCGGCGTCCACAACGTTCGCGCAGTCGGGTTGGCCGAATGGCAAGCCGATCCGCATTTACTGCGGCTTTGCCCCGGGCGGCACCTCCGACCCGTATGCCCGCATGCTGGGCGACTACATGAGCCAGAAGATCGGCGTGCCGGTCATCGTGGAAAACCGAACCGGTGCAGGCGGCTTCATTGCCCTTGAGGCACTGACCCGTGC
>DGIT01000013.1:837-4022 GCA_002386465.1 Burkholderiales bacterium UBA4615
ACCGGCGCGGTCTGGCAGAACCGGGTGCTGTATCGCAAGCTGCCCTTCGATGCCGAAAAGGACTTCACGCCAATCACCTTGCTGCCGGTCGGTCCCCTGCTGATGGCGGTGCCGACGAACTCACCCGCCAAGACCATGAAGGAGTGGGTGGAGATGGCCAAGACCCGCGAAACCACCATGGCGAGCTACAACCCCGCCTCGGTGCCGCATCTGGCGGCAGCCGAACTGAATGCGCGGTACGGCACGAAGATTGAGGTCGTGCACTACAAGGGCGAAGGCCCGATGTGGATCGACGTGGTCTCAGGTGTGGTCCAGGGTGGCATCGGCAGTTACGTCGCGCTGGCGCCGCATCTGGCCAAGGGCACAGTGCGTGTGCTGGCTTCAGTGGGTGCCGAAAAGTCGCCCAGGCTGCCGCAAGTGACGTCCTTCGTGTCGCAGGGCTTTGATGGCCAGATCTTCAGGCTCGACGGCTGCCTGGCGATGCTGGCACCCGCTGGCACACCGCCCGAGATCGTCAGGCGGATGGGCGATCTCTTCGTGGAAGCGGCCGATTCAGCCAAGGGCCTGGCGCTGCGCGAGGCCTTCGCCATCGATGCCAAACCGACCACGACTGCAGTCGCTCAGCAACGCTGGCGCGATGAGAGTCCGATCTGGATCAAGCTGACCGAATCGACCGGGATCAAGCTCGATTGAGCGGCAGATCGAATTGACCGACTGCGTGGGCCAGGCGCTCGGCCTGGTCCTTCAGGCTGATCGCAGCGGCCGCGCTTTGCTCTACCAGCGCGGCGTTTTGCTGGGTCATGCCATCAAGCTCGCTGACCGACTCATTGACCAGGCCCACGCCCGCACTCTGTTCGTGCGTGGCGCGGCTGATTTCGCCGATCAATGTGCCGGTTTCGCGCACGGACTCGACGATGCGCGACATGGTGGCACCGGCCTCGCCGACCAGGCGTGAGCCCTGCTCAACACGGCCCACCGACTCTTCGATCAGCGACTTGATTTCGCGTGCGGCCTCGGTGCTGCGCTGCGCAAGCGTGCGCACTTCCGAGGCCACCACTGCGAATCCCCGACCCTGCTCGCCCGCACGCGCAGCTTCCACAGCCGCATTGAGCGCAAGAATGTTGGTCTGAAAGGCGATGCCGTCGATCACGCCGATGATGTCGCCGATCTTGCGGCTGCTCTGGGTGATTTCGCCCATGGTGGCCACCACCTGCCCGACCGCCTCGCCACCGCGCGTGGCCACCTGGGAAGCCGTCAGCGAGATCTGCTCGGCCTGGCTGGCATGGTCCGCCGTCTGGCGTACCGTGGCAGCGAGCTGCTCCATGGAGGCCGCAGTCTTCTGAAGATTGGCTGCGGTCTGTTCAGTGCGCTCGGACAGATCGGCATTGCCCTGAGCAATCTCGCCGGACGCCGTGCGGACGGACTCTGCCGAAGCAGCCACTTCGCGCAGGACCACACCGATGCGCTGCAAGGCGGCATGCAGGTCGCGTCCCAGCGGCGTATCCACGCGAATCCCGGTGAGGTCGAGCCGCAGACGGTCATCCTGGGCGCGCATCGATTCGGTGACCCGCGCAAGCTCGGCACCCAGTCGCGCGTCGTGCTCCAGATTCAGGGCCATGTACGTCTGCAGCACCGTCTGGACCACCACATAAGACGCATGCAGCGCCACCAGCGTCCAGCTCGGCTGCGTAAAGCAGACCGTGCTCCAGCCGAACTGCTGCAGCGCGTTGAAGCTGACATGATGCAAGGCGATGGTGGCCGCGGCTGCAGCGATTGGCCGCCAGTCGCGATAGGCCAGTAAAAACGCGAGGCTGACAAACACCCCGAAGTGGATTTCGGTGAGGCCGCGGGCCACCTGAATCTGCAGCGCCGTGACCGCCATGAAGGCAAAGCCCATGTACAGGCGGGTAATCAGCGCGCCCGGCTGCATGCGTACCAGTGCGGCAGCTACGAGCAGAATCGGCAGACCCACGCCCAGCGCGATATCAAGGCCACCGAAGTGCATCGACAGTGCCAGCGCCGCGGCCGTGCAGGTGGCGAGGACGGCCAGAAGCAGACGGTCGGCGCGGCGATAGACCGCGATCATCGCGTCGGCGTCCAGGGGGACGGCCGTTCTCGCATCAGTTCTCAGATCAGCTCGCGCTGCAGTGCCCACTTCATGCAGCGCTGTGGCGGGCCGTGGCGAGCCGGTGGGGGATGAAAAGACGGCGGCAGGTTTGGCGTTCATACCCGCGATGTTGAACGCCTCACCGGCGCATGCATCGAATGAACTGCAGGGGTTCCGCCCCGCAGTTCCATATAGCAGGCACGCCCCTTAAGGGGGCGCGGTGGGGTGCGCGGCGTCGAGCATCAGCTGCCCGGGTTCGCCGAGCCAGCGGGCGCGCCAGCATCCGGACGCGAGCCGCGAGCGCCTTGCGATGCGCCCGACGCACGCATGGCCTGATGGTAGGCGCGCATCTCGTCTTGCGAGAGCTTGCCGTCGCGGTTGGCGTCGGCTGCCTCGAAGGCTGTGACCGAGCGGGTGCGCATGGTCTCGTGGGCGATATCCATTTCGGCGCGGCTGATCTGACCATCGCCATCGGTATCGATGTGCTTGAGCATGCGAGCGCGATGCATGCCGCCGCCATGGTGCATGCCACCGTGGCCATGATGGGACATGCCTGCACTATGGGACATGGGCGCCGACTGACCCAAGGCAGGCGAGAGGGGTTGCGCTGCGCCACCGGTGGGCTGCGCCCACACAGCGCCGGCCAGTGCGCCGCTCAACAAGGTAACCAATGCAGCCAGTCGGTAAGGGGAATACAGGGAACGGTTCATACGAACTCCAGGCAGGGCGAGGGAAGGACGTTCAAGCCTGCGCCCATACGCGCAGGGATGCGAAGGTTCTTACCTCGCGTTGCCTGAGTTACATCTGTCACACAGCGACGGACCGCTGATCAGGTGCAGGCCCCGGATTTATTCGAGCACGACGTTTGCTTTTTTAGCGACCACACCCCAGCGCTCGATTTCGCTGCGAATGTAGGCACGGAAATCATCGGGCGAGCTGCCGACCACTTCAGCTGCCTGCGACACGAAGCGCTCACGCACATCAGGCTGGGCCAGGATGCGCACGATCTCGCGGTGCAGCTTGGCCACGATGGCCGGTGGCGTGCGGGCCGGCGCAAGCAGGCCGTTCCAGGAGCTGA
>DGIT01000069.1:0-19752 GCA_002386465.1 Burkholderiales bacterium UBA4615
CTGCACCTGCTGTATGCGCGCTTCTGGACCAAGGTGATGCGCGACCTGAAGCTGGTGAGCGTTGATGAGCCGTTCACGCGCCTGCTCACGCAGGGCATGGTGCTCAACCACATCTATTCGCGCCGTGGCGACAAAGGCGGGGTCGATTATTTCTGGCCACAGGAAGTGGAGAACGTGTCCGATGCCACCGGCAAGGTCGTGGGCGCGCGCCTGAAAGATGCCAAAGGCGAGCTGCCAGCCGGAACCGCCATCACGTACGAGGGCGTGGGCACCATGTCCAAGTCCAAGAACAACGGCGTCGACCCGCAGGAACTCATCGACCGTTATGGCGCCGACACCGCACGCCTGTTCGTGATGTTTGCCTCGCCACCGGAGCAGACCCTCGAGTGGAACGATGCCGGCGTGGAGGGCGCGCATCGCTTCCTCAGGAGGCTGTGGGCGTTTGCTTCGCAACATGCCGCCACGCTGACGCGCGCCTGCGCCACGAACCTGAGCGCTGCGCAGCCTCGCGCAGAGGCCAAGTCACTGCGCCGCGAGGTGCACCTGGTCCTGCGTCAGGTGAGCTTCGACTACGAGCGGATGCAGTACAACACGGTGGTCTCGGGCTGCATGAAGCTGCTCAATGCGCTGGAGGGCTTCAAGCCCGACGGCAGCGACGGCGATGCGGCCGTGCTGTGCGAAGGCGTCTCGGTGCTGCTGCGTGCGATCTATCCCGCGTGCCCGCATATCGCCTGCATGCTGTGGTCGGAACTCGGCTATGCCCGTGCAGTCGGTGAACTGCTCGATGCGCCCTGGCCGGAGGTCGATGCGTCCGCGTTGACTCTGGATGAAATCGAGCTGGTGCTGCAGGTCAACGGCAAGGTGCGCGGTGCGCTCAATCTGCCCGCCAATGCAGACAAGGCGGCGATCGAAGCGGCCGCCCTGGCCTCGGAGGGACTGGCCCGCCATGCGGAAGGCCGCGCCCCGAAAAAAATCATCATCGTGCCCGGGCGGCTGGTGAACGTGGTGGTCTGAGCCATGAAACGTGCGCGCGTCGGATTGATCCTGACTGGCCTGGCGGTGATCGCAGGCTGCGGGTTCAAGCCGCGTGGCGCAGCCGAGCTGCCCTTCAAGACCTTCTATTCGAGCGTGCCGCCGGCGTCTGCGTTCGGAGCCGAATTGCGGCGCGCGATGCGCGCCAACGGGGTCACGCTGACCGATCGGCGCAGCGACGCGCAGGCCCGGTTTGATCTGCTCTCCGAGCTCAACGAGCGTGAGATCACAGCGCTGTCGACCAGCGGGCGGCCTCGGGAATTTCAGCTGCGCCTGCGCCTGCGCTGGCAGGTGAAAAATGCGCAGGACCAGGACATGATCCCGGCCAACGAATTGGTGCTGCGCCGCCAGATCACGGTGCTCGACGTACAGGGTGTGGTGAATCCGGAAGAAGAAGCCCTGCTCTATTCGGACATGCGCCAGGACGCGGTCAGGCAGATCGTGCGCCGCCTCTCGGCGATCAAGGTGCCAGCATGATCCGTGGCGAGGCGCTTGCGGGCGCGCTGAAAAGCGCACGCACGAAAGGCCTGCCTCCGATTTTCTGGATTGCCAGCGACGAAGCCTTGCTGCGCCAGGAAGCGGCTGATGCCATCCGCGCCTGCGCTCGCGAGCTGGGCTTTGAGGAGCGCACAGTCTTTCAGGTCGAACGCGGCTTCAAGCTCGACGCCGTACTGGCCCAGACCCAGGCGCTGTCGCTCTTTGCAAGCCGCAAGCTGCTGGAAGTGCGGATCCCGGGCAAGCCTGGCAAGGAGTTGGGCGAAGGACTGGGCGCAGCCGCGCACAGTCTGGAAGAGGACACGCGTTTACTGGTGACCAGCCCGCGGCTGGATCGGGCCACCAGTGAGTCGGCCTGGTTTGCGCGCATCGAGGCCGCAGGGCTGGCCGTTGCGATCCCGGAAGTGGGGCGCGCCCAACTCCCGGGGTGGATCGGTGAGCGGCTGGCCCGCAATGGTCAGCAGGCCGATGCTGCCACGCTCACCCTGATCGCCGAGCGCGTAGAGGGCAACCTGCTCGCAGCTGACCAGGAAGTGCGCAAGCTCGCCCTGGTGCTGCCTGCAGGCCGTCTGTCCGCCGAAGCAGTGCGCGCCGCCGTGCTCGATGTGGCGCGCTGGGATGCCTTCGATCTGGTGGATGCCGCGCTGGCTGGAGACACACCGCGCACGCTGCGCTGTATCGCGGGTCTGCGCGCTGAAGGCACCGCCGTGCCTGTTGTGCTCTGGGCGCTGGCCGATGCGGTGCGCAACCTCATCCGTCTGTCGCAGGCCACGGCAGCGGGCACACCGCTGCCTGGCGCCATGCGTGCCTTGCGCATCTGGGGTGAACGCGAGCGCCTGTATCCGCAGGCGCTTCGCCGCCTGCCGCCTGCGCGACTGCGCCAGTTGCTGCGAGCCTGCATGCAGGCAGATAGAATCACCAAAGGTGTGGGCGCAGGCGATGACTGGCAAATGCTCGAGGCCATCACACTAGGCCTTGCGGGTGCGCCGAGCCTGGCTCTGCATGCTGAACAGGACGCTTTCCAATGAATCCGATTGATCTGCCGGTCTATGTGGCTGAAGTAGGGCGCCGTGCCCGCATGGCCTCACGCGACACCGCACGCGCCCCCTCAGCCGCCAAGGATGCCGCGCTGCGACTCGCTGCAGCGGCCATTCGACGTGAAGCCCAAGCCTTGCGCGCTGCCAATGCCATTGACCTGCAGGCCGCCCGCACCGCCGGGCATGATGCGGCCTTCGTCGATCGGCTGGCGCTGACCGATGCAGTGATCGAGTCCATGGCACTGGGCCTGGAGCAGATCGCAGCCCTGCCTGATCCAGTGGGCGAGATGTCGGAGTTGCGCTTCAGGCCATCAGGCATCCAGGTGGGGCGCATGCGCGTGCCGCTGGGCGTGATCGGAATCGTGTATGAGTCGCGCCCCAACGTGACCATCGACGCGGCCGGGCTTTGCATCAAATCGGGCAACGCCACCATCTTGCGCGGCGGCTCCGAGGCGTTCCACAGCAACCGCGCATTGGCTGCGCTAGTGCGCGAGGGTCTGCAGACCGCCGGCCTGCCTGCTGATGCGGTGCAACTCATCGACACCACCGACCGTGCCGCTGTGGGTGCGCTCATCTCCAACCCCGAAGCGGTTGATGTGATCGTGCCGCGAGGCGGCAAGTCGCTGATCGAACGCATTTCGCGTGAAGCACGCGTGCCGGTGATCAAGCATCTTGATGGCATCTGCCATGTGTACATCGACGATGCAGCCGATCCAGAGAAAGCGGTGCGCATTGCCGACAATGCCAAAACGCAGCGCTACTCACCGTGCAATGCCATGGAGACCCTGCTGGTGGCGCGCAGCATGGCTGCAAACGTGTTGCCGCGGATCGCGCGCATCTATGCCGACAAACAGGTGGAAATGCGTGGCGATGCAGAAGCCTGCGCGTTGATCAAGGCTGCGGGGCTGCCCGCAGTAGCCGCCACCGAGGCTGACTGGGCCACGGAATATCTGGCGCCGATCGTCTCGATTCGGATCGTCTCGGGGCTGGATGAAGCCATCGAGCACATTGCGCGCTGGGGCTCGCAGCACACCGATGCCATCGTGACCGAGCACCACTCGCACGCAATGCGCTTTCTGCGCGAAGTGGATTCATCGAGCGTCATGGTCAATGCCTCCACCCGATTTGCCGATGGCTTTGAGTACGGCCTGGGTGCCGAGATCGGCATCTCGACCGACAAGCTGCATGCCCGCGGGCCGGTCGGCCTGGAGGGTTTGACGTCGCAGAAGTGGGTGGTCTTCGGATCGGGGCAGATCAGAACTTGAGTGTCCTCATTCACTGATCGACCGCGTTGATTCCTGACGGGGATCCCGTCACTTCCAGTCACCAACGGAGCACTCGATGAGCCGCTTGTTCGGAGCCTGCCGCCAGATCGGTATTGTTGTACGCGATATCGATTCGGCCATGAAGCACTGGATCGAGGTCTGCGGAGTGGGGCCCTGGTTCTATACCGAGAAGCTCACCGTCACCGAATTCAGCTATCGGGGGGCGCGGCACGATGACCTGCACATCTCGATCGCACTGGCCAATTCGGGCGATGTGCAGTTGGAGCTGATCCAGCAGCGCTGCAACACGCCGAGCATGTACCAGGACTTTCTGAAGGCCGGGCGGGAAGGTATGCAGCACTGGTCGAGTTGGCCGGCAGACTATGACGCCAAGCTCAAGCAGGCACTGGCCAGTGGCTACACCATCGGCCAGCAGGGCGACAGCCCGCGCGGGCGCTTCGTTTACCTCTGGAATGAGGGCCATCCCGGGACCGTCATCGAGATGGCGGACCTCACAGCGGGTCGTGAGCGAATCTTCACGGGCGTGCGCGATGCGGCCGCACATTGGGATGGCAAAGACCCGATCCGAGAGGTCTGGCCGTCCTGAGCAGCGCGCTGAGCGCGGCGCTTTGAACCAAGCGGCTTTTGAACTTGCCGCACGTTAGCGCGTTTGCTAACCTCTCGCATGGCGTACCGCATCGAGTATTTTCATCCGAAAGTCCTGGCCCAGATTGAATCCTGGCCAGTGGATGTGCTGGCTGCAGATGACTGAACTGAAACACACGCCAATCGTGCATGACCATGCCGCTTTCCTGGCAAGAGCGCGCACACGCAAGGGCTTTTCGCAGACCTATGAGTCACTTGAAGCCGAGTATCAAATCATCGGACAGCTGCTGAAAGCACGCACACGCGCCGGACTGACCCAGAGCGATGTTGCCGAGAGAATGGGCACGACCAAGAGCGCGGTCTCTAGACTTGAGAGCTCAGGCAAACACGCGCCATCGCTCGAGACACTGCGCAGATATGCGCATGCTGTGGGATGCCAACTTCAAATTCGGCTGGTCCCGGACAAAGCCCCGTCCGGGTCATCAGCCAAACTCAATTCAACCAGGGCTCAACGCGCGTCGCCTAATTGACCGCTGGAAGAGTGGCACCTCAGCGTGCCGGCATCCCGGGCCGCGGCGGCGGCAGCGTCGGATTGCGCTGCTCGATGATGTCCTGCATGCGCGTGCGGATCAGCCCCTGCAGATACTCCTGCGCAGGCACCACGTAGAAGCGATCAGCGCGAATCGCGGCAGCTACATCTGAAGCCACCTGGGACGGGTCATACCCGGCTTCCAGCGTCTCATCGAAAGCGCCCACCATGCGCTGCACGGTCTCGGGCATCTGCGACAGATCAGTGGCCGGGCCGAATTCGGCCGGGCGATTGCGCTCGCCTTTCATGATGTCGGTGCGAATCCAGCCGGGGCACAACACCGAAGCCGACACTTTGGCCCCCGCACGCTTGAGGTCTCGGTACAGACCCTCGGTGATGCAAGTGACGCCCTGCTTGGAGACGTGATACGGATTGGCACCCGTGAGCAGACCGGCTACCGACGCGGTATTCACGATGTGCCCCTCGTCGCCCGCGGCGAGCATGCGCGGCACGAAGGCGCGTACACCATAGAGCACGCCCATCAGATTCACACTAAGCATCCAGTGCCAGTCGGAAATCGGCGCCTGCCAGGCATTGGTCATCAGCGAAGGCGCGGCCACCCCGGCGTTGTTGCACACCACATGCACCGCGCCAAAGTGTCCAAACGCCGCATCGGCCAGCGCATTGACCTGATCTTCAGACCCTACGTCCACGCGCTGCGTGATGGCCTCGGCGCCCAGCGCGCGCACCTGCTCGAGCGCCTGAGCCAGGCGCTCGTCTTCGATGTCGGCCAGCACCAGTTTCATGCCGTCGGTGGCGAACTGCCTCGCCATCGCCAGGCCGATGCCACTGGCAGCGCCAGTTACGACCGCCACGCGGCCTTTCAGATCTTGCATGTCAGCTCCTCATGTTGTGGTGATGGCAAACGGCTCTGTGTGGCCGAGCACCCGAGGGTTGGCCCAGGGTTGGCTGAGACCCGAAACTCAGCCCAGCTGCGGCACCGTTCCCAAATAGTCGCGCTTGCCGATCTCCACCCCATTGTGGCGCAGCAGGTCATAAGCCGTGACCAGGTGGAAATAAAAGTTGGGCAGGGCCCAGCGCATCAGAAAGGTGGTGCCATCGAATGCGTAGGTCTGGGTGCGCACCGGCACTTCCACGCGGCGCGACTCCGCGCCATCCAATGCGGCGCGGGGCACACTGCGGATGAACGCACGGGTTTTCTCGATACGCCCGCGCAACTCGTCGAAGGTGCGCTCGGAGTCATCGAACTTCGGCGCCTCCACGCCCGCCAATCGGGCCACACCGAACTTGGCTGCGTCGCAGCAAATCTGCACCTGGCGCGTGAGCGCAAACATGTCGGGCGACAGACGCGCATCGAGCAGCGCCTGCGGATCGAAATTGCGGGCAGTCGCGTGGGCTGCACCGCGCTCAAGTAGCGTGGACAGATTACCGAGCATGGCGTCGAAAACCGGAACCGAAATGTCGTACGGGGCGGGCATGCGTAAACTCCGGAAATGAAGGCTGACAGTGTAGTCGTAGCCGCCCTGCCCCTCATCCGCACCTTTGCCGGAATCGAGCCATGCTCTGGATCAAAGCCCTGCATATCGTCTTTGTGACCTCATGGTTCGCAGGACTGTTCTATCTGCCGCGCATTCTGGTGAACCTGGCCATGGTGGACGCTCAGCCGAGCGCAGAGCGTGATCGACTGCTGCTGATGGCACGCAAGCTCTATCGCTTCATGGGCCCGCTCATGATTCTGGCGTTGGGCCTGGGGCTATGGCTTTGGCTGGGCTATGGCATTGGCGGTGGCTGGATGCATGCCAAGCTCGTGCTGGTCATCGCGCTGATTGGCTATCACCATGTTTGCGGTGCGATGATCAAGCGCTTCGAGCGTGGCGCCAATGCACGCTCGCATGTGTGGTATCGCTGGTTCAATGAGGTCCCTGTGCTGATCCTCGTAGCCGTTGTGCTGCTCGTGGTGCTCAAACCGTTCTGAGGGCGCGCCGCACTTAAAACGGTGCGGCCGGATTGGCCGAATCTGTCCCGCCGAATCTGTACTACCGAATCTGTCCCGATCTCTGTATTCGAACTCAGACCATCACCCCGCCCTGCGCTGCACCGCCGGGCGCACCTACCAAAGGTCATCATGAAAACCCTTACCTATTACATGAGCCCGGTCTCGCCATGGACTTATCTGGGGCACGAGCGCTTGCTCGACATGGCACGCCGGCATGGTGCACGCATCGTGCTGCGTCCGGTGGACCTGGGCCGCGTATTTCCGCAGTCGGGCGGGGTGCCGCTGGCCAAACGGGCTCCGCAGCGTCAAGCCTATCGACTGCACGAACTGGCCCGCTGGCGCGATTTCACCGGCGTGCCGCTCAACAGTCATCCCAAACATTTTCCGGTGCCGGCTGACGACGCTGCGCGCCTGATCATTGCAGCCGATCTGGCGCTGGGCACAGATGCCGGATTGAAACTTGCCGGTGCGCTGCTGCGCGCGGTGTGGGCGCAGGACCGCGACATCTCGGATGCCGCCACCCGCGCAGCGATCGCCTCCGAATGCGGCCTGGACGCCCAAGCCCTTGCAGCGCGCAGCGACGATGCTGCACGTGCCTACGATGCCTACACGGAAGAGGCGATGCGCGAGCAGGTGTTTGGTGCACCGTGGTACGTGATCGATGGCGTGCCGTTCTGGGGCCAGGACCGGCTGGAGTTCGTCGAGCGGGCACTCGCAGCTTGACCCCGATCCGCTTCTTCGCGCCCTGCCCAAGGGGACTTGAGGCTGCGCTCGCGGCAGAGTTGCGGGCCATCGGTGCGAGCGTCCTGGCCGAACCCTCGGGCGGTGTGCAGTTCGAAGGCGATCTGCATACCGGGCTAGCCGCCAACCTGCATTCGCGCATCGCCAGCCGCATCCTGCAGCAAGTGGCTACCGGCCCTTATCGCAGCGAGGACGACCTGTACCGGCTTGCGCTCGAGACCGAATGGGAGCGCTGGCATTCGCCCACGACGTCGCTGCGCGTGGACACCACCGCCAGCGGCTCGCCACTGCGCAACCTGCAGTTCGCCACACTGCGCGTGAAGGACGGCATCGTGGACCGGCTGCGTGATCGCTTCGGCGATCGGCCGTCGATTGAACGACAGCGCCCCGACCGTCGCGTCTTTGTGTTTCTGGATGCGCAGCAGTGCACGCTGTATCTGGACTGGTCAGGCGAGTCGCTCTTCAAGCGGGGCTGGCGTCGTGAGGGTGTGGACGCGCCCATGAAGGAAAACCTCGCAGCAGGTCTGCTCGCGTTGGCGGGGTGGCAGTCGGAGCAACCGCTGTTCGATCCCTTTTGCGGCTCGGGCACGATCGCCATCGAGGCTGCGATGCAGGCGGCTGGCCTGCCGCCCGGGGCGCGCAGGCGCTTTGGCTTTGAGCGCATGCTGGGATTTGATCGCGCAGCCTGGGACCGCATGCGTGCGATCACACCCCGACCGATCCCGGCTGCGCCCACGATCTTCGCATCCGATGTGTCCGAGGCCGCGGTGGCGGCAGCCCGCGCCAATTACGCGCGCAGCGGACTGCCCGAGGGCTGGGTGCAGTGGCGCCAGCTGGATGTGCTGCAAACGAGTGCTGCACCCGCCGACAACGGCCTGTTGCTGGCCAATCCGCCGTATGGCGAGCGGCTGGACATCAAGGGGCGACAGGCTTTTGCACAAGCCGGAGATTTCTGGCCGGCCTTTGCAACGATCCTGAAGCAGCGTTTTGCCGGCTGGTCGGTGTGTCTGTTCACAAGCGACCTGGAGATCCCCAAGCTGATGCGTCTGAAGCCGTCCAAGCGCACGCCGCTTTTCAACGGTGCGCTGGAATGCAGGCTGTTTCGCTTCGAGATGGTGGCGGGGTCGGCGCGGCCAGACCGCTCATCGGTGTCGGGGGCAGATCAGCCCACCTGATTGCAGGCTGTGCGGCCGCGAGCACGGCTGCACAGCCGCTCACACGATGCCGAGTTTTTCGGTGCCCTGATACAGATCGCGTTGCTCGCGCTTGCTGTTGAGTTTGACGTTCAGACGCAGGTCATTGACCGAATCGGCATTGCGCAGCGCGTCCGCCAGACTGATGCGTCCGGCCTCAAACAGATCGAAGAGCGCCTGATCGAAGGTCTGCATGCCGAGTTCGCGCGACTTCTTCATGACCTCCTTGATGCCCGAGATCTCGCCCTTGAAGATCAGGTCTGCAATCAGCGGCGAATTGAGCATGATCTCGACCGCTGCAGCACGCCCCTTGCCACTTTCCAGCGGCAACAGACGCTGTGAAATGATCGCGCGCAAATTCAGCGACAGGTCCATCAGCAGTTGGGCCCGCCGGTCCTCAGGAAAAAAGTTGATGACCCGGTCCAGCGCCTGATTGGCGTTGTTGGAGTGCAATGTGGCGAGGCACAGATGCCCGGTTTCCGCGAAGGCTATCGCATGCTCCATGGTCTCGCGATCGCGAATTTCGCCGATCATGATCACATCAGGGGCCTGCCGCAGCGAGTTCTTCAGCGCCGCTTCCCAGCTCTCGGTGTCCACACCCACTTCGCGGTGCGTCACGATGCAGTTGCCGTGCGGATGCACAAACTCCACCGGGTCTTCAATGGTCACGATATGACCATGCGAGTGCTCGTTGCGATGACCGATCATCGCAGCAAGCGACGTCGATTTACCCGAGCCGGTTGCGCCCACCACGATGATCAGACCCCGCTTGGTCATCACAAGTTCGGGCATCACGGCCGGCATCTGCAATTCGGTCAGCGTCGGGATGCGGCTCTGGATGGTGCGCAACACCATGCCCACACGACCCAACTGCACGAAGACATTCACCCGGAAGCGCCCGATGCCCTGCGGCGCAATCGCAAAGTTCAGTTCCTTGCGGGCTTCAAATTCAGCGGCCTGGCGATCGTTCATGACCGCGCGCGCCAGTTCCACCGTGTGCTGCGCGGTCAGCGGCACACTGGAGACCGGTGTGAGCTTGCCGTCGATCTTGAAGGCCGGCGGAAAGTCTGCAGTCAGAAAAAGGTCTGAGCCACCCTTGGTCTGCATGAGGCGCAGCAGGTCGCGCAAAAAGCGCGAGGCCTGCTCGCGCTCCATCGTGGTCGCGCGTCCGCCGCCATTGCCCAGGCTGGCTGCCATGTCCTGATCGACTGTCGACATCCTGCCTCCGAGTGGTCAGCCCGAGCTCTCAGCCCAGGAAGTTGTCTTTGTTGGCCGCTGCCGCGCGGGCATCGACCATCGAGATGAGATTGCGTCGCGTGAGGTCGGTCAGGCACTGATCGAGCGTCTGCATGCCGACCGACGCACCGGTCTGAATGGCCGCATTCATCTGGGCGATCTTGGCTTCACGAATCAGGTTGCGAATGGCCGGCGTGCCGATCATGATCTCGTGGGCCGCCACGCGCCCGCTGCCATCCTTGGTCTTGATCAGGCTTTGCGAAATCACCGCCTTCAAGGACTCCGAGAGCATGGCCCGCACCATCTCTTTTTCAGCCGCCGGGAACACGTCAATGATCCGGTCAATGGTCTTGGCGGCACTGGACGTGTGCAGCGTGCCAAACACCAGGTGCCCGGTTTCAGCTGCAGTGAGCGCAAGCCGAATGGTTTCAAGGTCGCGCAGTTCGCCCACCAGAATGATGTCGGGGTCTTCGCGCAGCGCCGAGCGCAGCGCATTGGTGAATGATAGCGTGTGCGGGCCGACTTCGCGCTGATTGATCAGGCAGCGCTTGGAGTCGTGCACGAACTCAATCGGATCCTCAACCGTCAGGATGTGACCGTACTGGTTTTCGTTGATATGGTTGATCATCGCGGCCAGCGTGGTCGACTTGCCCGAGCCGGTCGGGCCGGTGACCAGAATCAACCCGCGCGGCTGCATCGACAGATCTGCGAAAATCTTGGGTGCGTTCAGATCAGCGAGCGAAAGGATCTTCGACGGAATGGTCCGCATCACGGCGCCTGCGCCGCGCTGCTGCATGAACGCGTTCACCCGGAATCGGGCCAACCCCGGAATGGCGAAGGAGAAGTCGCATTCGAGGTTTTCCTCGTAGTCCTTGCGCTGCGAGTCGTTCATGATGTCGTAGATCATCGCGTGCACCGCCTCGTGCTCCATCGGCGGCAGGTTGATCCGTCTGACATCACCATGGACGCGAATCATCGGCGGCAGTCCGGCCGACAAATGCAGGTCGGACGCCTTGTTCTTGACGGCGAAAGCCAACAGTTCCGCGATATCCATCCAGTCACTGTATGTCCACCGACGACACAACACCCGTTCCATCCGCGAAACTGCCGTGCGCCCCGACGAATGGCGGGTTGACCGACAACAGGGACGCATACAGGGACGCACATCAGGATGCACAAGCCCGGCATGCCGCCCTGCTCGTGCGCATCGCCCAGGCGGCCCGTGACGCTGGCCGCGACCCCTCATCGGTGCATCTGCTGGCGGTCAGCAAGACCTTCGGGCCCGATGACATCCTGGCGCTGGCGGCCTGCGGCCAGCGGGACTTTGGAGAAAACTACCTGCAGGAAGCGCTCTCCAAGATGGCGGACTGTGCAGCACGCGCACCCTGGCCTCTGCGCTGGCATTTCATCGGTCCGATTCAGTCCAACAAGACGCGACCGATTGCCGAGCACTTCGACTGGGTGCATTCGGTCGAACGCGAGCGCGTGGCGGCACGGCTCAATGAACAGCGACCTGCCGACCTGGAGCCCCTCAATGTGTGCATCCAGGTGGATGTGAGTGGCGAGGCCACCAAGAGCGGCTGTGACCCGCTAGAAGCCCCCGTGCTGGCTCGAGCCATCAGTGTCATGCCCCGCTTGCGCCTGCGCGGCCTGATGGCGATTCCTGCGCCCAGCAACGATCCGGCGGTCCAGCGCGCTCAGTTCGCGCGGGTCAAAGCCGTGTATGAGGCGATCCGATCAGAGGGCATCGACCTCGACAGCCTGTCGATGGGCATGTCAGGCGATCTGGAGGAAGCGATCGGTCAGGGGGCGACGATCGTGAGAGTGGGCACTGCGCTGTTTGGAAGCCGGCCGCCGCGCTCGGGGTGACCGGTCAGATCAGAAATTGCCAGGGGGCGGTGCGCCCCCGAGGTCAATCAGGCCATGCGCTTGAGCGCAGCAGCCAGACGGCTTTTGTGACGGGCCGCAGCGTTCTTGTGGATGATGTTCTTATCGGCGATGGAGTCGATCACGCGCGTGGAAGCACGCAGCTGCGCGGTGGCCACACCCTTGTCGCCGGCGGCAACTGCCTTGCGAACCGATTTGATGGCGGTGCGCAGGCGCGAACGCAGGCTGGAGTTGTGGGCGTTCTGTTTGACTGCCTGGCGGGCGCGTTTGCGCGCCGAAGCGATGTTGGCCATGCGAAAATCTCGGTGTGGGGAAACGGCCTGAACCATGACCCCGAATAATGAACCCGAATTCGGGAAAGCCTTGAAGTATAAGATGCCATCGCCCCAGGCTGCAAGCCTGCCTGCCCCACCCTCCTTCGGGCTGCTGCGTTGAACCTGTTCAAATCGCTCGCCACGGTCAGCGGATTCACGCTGCTGTCGCGCATCACCGGCCTGATTCGGGAAAACCTCACCGCCACCGTATTCGGCGCATCGGCGATGACGGATGCGTTTTTCGTGGCGTTTCGGCTGCCCAATCTGCTGCGCCGACTCTTTGCCGAGGGCGCGTTCTCGCAGGCGTTTGTGCCGATTCTGGCCGGGGTGCGCGAAACCCGGGGCGGCGGTCCGACCATGCACACCCTGATCGACCATGTGGCCACCGCCCTCTTCTGGGCGCTGATGGCGGTCTCCGCCCTGGGCGTGGTGGGTGCCCCGGTTCTGGTCTGGCTCATGGCCTCGGGCCTGCAACAGGAGCCGGCGGCCTTCGATGCGGCGGTGGGCATGACACGCTGGATGGCCCCGTACATTCTGCTGATCTCGATGGTGGCGCTGTCGGCCGGCATTCTGAATACCTGGCGCCGGTTCGCGGTGCCGGCCTTCACACCGGTGCTGCTCAACCTCGCGTTCATCGCTGCTGCCCTGTTGCTGTCCCCCTACTTCGACCCGCCCGTGTATGCGCTGGCTGCAGGCGTGATGATCGGGGGGGTGGCCCAACTGGCGCTGCAGGTGCCGGCCCTGCTGCGGATTGGCATGCTGCCCAGACTGCGCGGCAACCTGCGTCAGGCGCTGGCCGATGCGCAGGTGCGCCGCATCCTGACGCTGATGGGCCCGGCGCTGCTGTCGGTCTCGGTGGCGCAGATCAGCCTGATCGTCAATACGCATATCGCGTCCCGGCTGGCCACGGGCAGCGTGTCCTGGGTGTCCTTTGCAGACCGCCTCATGGAGTTCCCCACGGCCATGCTGGGTGTGGCGCTGGGCACGGTGCTGCTGCCCAGCCTGTCGCGCGCCAACGCCGCCCGACGCATGGATGAGTACAGCAACCTGCTCGACTGGGGGCTGCGCTGGTGTGCGCTGCTGGCGTTGCCCTGCATGGTGGGGCTTGCAGTGATGGCGCAACCGCTCACTGCGCTGCTTTTTCACTACGGGCGCTTCGATGACCAGGACCTGCTCATGACCGCGCGGGCCGTGATGGCGTACTCGGTCGGTCTGTTCGGCCTCATCGCAATCAAGATTCTGGCTCCCGGCTTTTATGCCCGAGAAGACGTGCGCACGCCCCTGCGCATTGCGATGCTGGTACTGGTGTTCACCCAAGTGCTCAACCTGCTGCTCGTGCCGCTCTTCGGCCATGCCGGCCTGGCGCTGTCGATTGCGCTGGGCGCGCTGGTCAATGCGGGGCTGCTTTACGCGGGGCTGGTGCGCAAGCGCATCTATCGCCCGCGCCCGGGGTGGCTGCGCTTTGCTGCGCAGCTGGTGGTGGCGCTGGGTGCCATGCTGGCGCTGCTGCTGTGGGCCGTGCCGCAGGTCGATTGGGTGGCGCTGCGCGCGCAACCCTGGCTGCGCATGGCACTCACGCTTGGGCTGGTCACCGTCGCAGCGGCGCTGTATCTGGGCATTCTCTTCGCGCTGGGGCTGCGCCCGCGTCAATTCATTCGCCGCACTGCATAGGATTTCGCATGAGTCAGTCATCGCCCGCCACTTCGAGCTCCTCCCACTCCGCGCCTGCGCTGCGCATTGTGTTCGTGGGCGCAGGCAACATGGCCGGCGCGCTGATGGGCGGGCTGATCGCGCGCGGCGCATCACCGGCATCGCTCAGCGCCATCGACCCTTCGGCCGAGCAGCGTGCCGCCGTGCAGGCGCGCCTTGGCGTGCGTACCTTTGCAGCGCCCGATGCATTCAACCTGGCTGCCGACGTCATCGTCCTGGCAGTCAAGCCGCAGCACATGAAGGACGCGATCAGTGCGATGGGCGGTCTTATCGGCACGCCCCTGCTGATCTCTGTGGCGGCCGGCGTGCGGGCTGCCGACCTTTCGCGGTGGCTGGGCGGTTATCGACGCATTGTGCGCACCATGCCCAACACCCCTGCCCTGCTTGGCCTGGGCGCCACCGGCCTGGCGCAACTGCCTGGCGGCGACGCTGATGATCGTGTGCTGGCCGAATCGATCCTGTCTGCAGTCGGGCAGGTCGTGTGGGTGGACGATGAATCGCATCTGGATGCCGTGACTGCGCTCAGCGGCAGCGGGCCGGCTTACGTGTTTCGCATGATCGAGGCCATGACCGAGGGCGGAATGAAACTCGGCCTGAGTGCCGATCAGTCGAAAACGCTGGCCCTGCAAACCATGCTGGGCGCAGCCACGCTGGCGGCCCAATCAGACGAACCGGCCTCGGTGCTTCGCGAGCGGGTGACCTCCAAGGGCGGCACCACGGCGGCGGCCCTGGCGGTGATGGAGGCGCGCGATGTGTCGGGCCTGATGGCTGACGCGATGGCCGCCGCACAGAAACGCTCGCAGGAACTCGGCGATGAATTCGGGCAGTGAATTCGGGCAGTGAATTCGGGCGATGCAGCGGGCCATGACCGCGAACAGTCGCCTTGAGCTGGGGCTGAGCGTTAAGCGAAGTCGATGGCCAGCCCGACAAAGACCGCCGCGCCGAACCAGGTGTTGTGATTAAAGGCCCGGAAGCACCCAGACCGGCTGCGATCGCGGATCAGGGTCCAGTGGTACAGCGCAATGCCTGACGCCACAACTAAACCGAGGTGATAGGCCAGGCCCCGTGAGGCCATATAGCCTGCCAGCGCCAGCAGAACGATCGTGGCAGCGTATGACAACATGACCGCCGCCACATCCAGGCGGCCAAATGTGATGGCAGAGGTGCGAATACCAATCTTCAGATCGTCTTCACGGTCGACCATGGCGTATTCGGTGTCATAGGCAATCGCCCAAAAAATATTGGCTGCGAGCAGGACCCAGGCAAGCGCCGGTAGCGTGTTTGTCAGCGCAGCAAAGGCCATCGGAATGCCGAACCCGAAGGCAATGCCCAGATAGGCCTGGGGCAGCGCAAAGAATCGTTTGGTGAACGGATAACTCGCGGCCAGAAAAGCCGCGATGCCCGCCATGGCCCAGGTGAGGCGGTTCATGGGCAGCACGAGCATCAGCGCCGCGATTGATAGCCCTGCAAACAACCACAAGGCCTCTGAAGGACGAATCAAGCCCGCCGTGAGGGGGCGGTCTGCCGTGCGCTGTACATGGCGATCGAAGTCGCGATCAGCCCAATCGTTGATGGCGCAGCCGGCTGAGCGCATCAGCAGCGTACCCAGAGAAAACGCAAAGAGTTCATAAGCAGGCGGCATGCCCTGCGCGGCGAACCACAGCGCCCATAAGGTGGGCCACAGCAGCAGGAGCGTGCCAATGGGGCGATGCAGCCGCAAGAGCCGCGCATAGAGTACCCAGCGCGGTGGCGCACCCGCCGGAGCAGCCGTGCTCACTGGCCGGGTTTAGCGGTGGGCGCAGCCGTTTGATCGGAGGCCTTGGGCGAAAGCTTGGGCGTTTCAGCGGCAGCTTCCGACGGTCTGCGCGGCGTCTTGCCTGAGTCTGACTGCGGCGCAGATGAGCCGGGCGTAGTGGATTTCGGGACCGGCTGGACTAAGGGTCGACCGGAATCGGTCCGACCGGAATCGGCTCTGGCCGCTGTGCTGGAGGCATCGGCTGGGCGAGCGGCGCTGGCATCGTCGGTGGCGCGCGCCCCTGAGAGCGTGGGGACTGGCTTGCGAGCGTTATTGCGCGCAGCCGCATCGGACGGCGGGGTATCACGCGCGGTGGAGTCTCGGGATGAGGTGTCGCGCGTGGGGTTGGCAGAACGCGACGCCCGCGTGCTTGAAGGGCCAGTGGTCAGGCCTGCAGCCGCCATTTTCTTCACGCTGGCATTGCCCACGCCCTTCACCCGGGACTGCAGATCGTCCAGGCTCTTGAAGGGGCCCTTGGCCCGTTCCTCCACAATACGCTCAGCGATGGTGGGGCCGATGCCTCGAACCGTCTGCAGTTCATCCACCGAGGCGGTGTTGGCATTGACGGCAGCCCAGGCCAGGTTCAGTGAACACAGCGTGATGAAGACGGCAGCGAGTAACGAACGAGCCGTTTGAACGAAGCGCGACATGGGGAGCTCCTTGAGTGTGCACGGATGATAGCTCCATCGCTTTGGCTGCAGGACCGGCACTACGACCACAGGCCTAGGCCGTTCGCCGCACACGTGCCGATCGCGTTCGATCACGGGCACGCGGCGCGCGGCATCGGTGAGTGCATGAGCCTGAGAAACTGCACGAGCGTCGCGCGTACTGGAACCGATCAGGGCGGGCGCGCGAGGGTCCTTCAGGCCGCCGTATCGGTGTTCAATTCCTCAGTGCGTCGCGGCGCGTAGGTATCCCAGCGACTGCATCCGGGGCATTGCCAGTAGTGGCGACGTGCTTTAAACCCGCAGTGACCGCATACGAAGCGGCCTAGTCGCGCGGCCTGACGCTGAATGAGCGCGGCCGACAGTGCAATGTCAGCGGCATCGTCTGCAGTCGGGTCAGCCGCTTTGCGCAATTCAAGCAATTGCTCGAGCCCCAGCAGCGACGGGTGACGGGCGAGCATGCCGCGCAGCCAGGCAATCGCGGCAGCGTTACCCTCATGGCGCGCGCGGGCCTGGGCCAGCGCGCGCAACGCATCCACGGGCGGTTGCTCGCCGAGCATCGCTTCAAGACTGGTCAGTCCCTCGGACAACTTTCCCAGACGCTCGTGCGCCTGCAGCCATCGCTCGGCAATCAGTCCCAGATGCGCCGGACGCTGGCGCGCCAGCGTGCCCCAGGCCTCGATCGCCGCTTCGCAATCGTCGGCGGCCAATGCGACTTCGCCGCGCATCAGCCAGGGGCGTGGATGATCCGGTGCAGCCTGTGTGGCCAGATCGAGCTCACGCATAGCATCGGCCTGACGGTCTGACAAGACCGCAGACGTCGAAGCAGGCGCAGCCGAAAGCGCCTGCTGAGCCAGTTCGCAATGCAAATGTGCGAGCAGCGTCCCGGAATCGGTGCCATCGGTCTGACGCAGGCGCTGTGCCAGATCGATGGCGCGCGGCCAATCCCGCACCATTTGCGCAATCTCCAATCGATGGCGCAGGGAAGCGGTGGCATAGGCTCCAGATTCCAGACGCACGAACGCATCTTCGGCGCGATCGAGGAGCCCGGCTCGCAGGAAATCCTGTCCTAACTCGTAGAGCGCATGCTCGCGCTGCGCTGCAGGCAGATCGTTGCGCGCCACCAGGCTCTGGTGAACACGGATCGCCCGGTCGGTCTCGCCACGGCGTCGGAACAGATTGCCCAACGCAAAGTGCAGTTCGACCGTTTCAGGGTCGACTTTCATGACCTCGACGAAGGCATCAATCGCCTTGTCGGGCTGCTCATTGAGCAGGAAATTCAGACCCCGAAAATAAGCATCCGGCATCTGCGCCGACTGGCGAACAGCCTGTCGGGTATCGATGCGTGAAGCCACCCAGCCCAGCGAGAAAAACAGCGGAACGGCCAGCAGCCACCAGAGCTCAAATTCCATGGAGCGATCGGGCGTTGGTCAGGCACTCAGGACGATCGGGCGCTGGTTGCACGCGACCCCGAAGCCATGAGCGGCGCCGGCTGCGCTGTGTGTTCACGACGCAGCGCATGCAGTTCGCGGTTGCGACGCAGGACCATCGGCATGGTCGCCAACACGCCCAGCAGCGCGCCCAGCGCAAAAAATGCGAGCAGCAGCAGCACCAGCGGGGCGCGCCATTCGAATTGAGGAATGCCAAAAAAGCGCACCGCGGCCGTTTCGGTGTTGGACAGCGCAAAGCCCACCAACAGCAGAAAGACCGCCACACGCAACAGCCAGGTCAGCAGGCTCATGGGTGCAAGTTCAGGGGGCGCGCGATGGCTTAGCGCTCGTCGTCGGACCGCATCCGGGCGTCCACGCGCTCGCGCAGTTCCTTGCCCGGCTTGAAATGCGGCACACGCTTTTCGGGAACCTCGACGCGCTCGCCCGACTTGGGGTTGCGCCCCACGCGCGGCGGCCGGTGCGACAGCGCAAAGCTGCCGAAACCGCGAATCTCGATCCGATGGCCATCGGCCAGCGTGCTGGCCATGGCATCCAGGATGGTGCGCACTGCGAACTCAGCGTCCTTGGCCACCAGTTGGGGATAACGCTCGGCCAAGCGTCCGATGAGCTCGGACTTGGTCATCGTCCCGGGGGCCAACTGATCGTCGATATCGAGGAACACCATCATCGGATCCTGAGGTCAGCCGCGCTGGGCACCGTTACAGATCATGAGCAAACGCGAGGCCTGCCCAATCTTTTACTTCCTACTCAACCAGAACAGCTGATACGACTTGCCGGCTGACCCGCCTGCGGGCAGCGCATCAAGGCGACAGACATCGCCATAAGCACCGCACACCGGCACGGGCTCCGACCTGGCAACAGGGCTGCGCCGCCGGGGCGCAGCGGGCCCGAAAGCCCGCACCCTTTTGCTGTTAGCAGAACTCAGGCCTTGTCGTCGCGATCGGTCAACTTCGCACGCAGCAGGGCACCCAGGTTGGTGGTGCCGGTGGCTGCGCCCGTCTCGGCCTGCATACGCTGCAGGGTCTCGGCGGTTTCGACGTTGTCTTTCGCTTTGATCGACAGGCTGATGGAGCGGTTCTTACGGTCGACGTTGATGATCATCGCCTCGACCGAATCGCCTTCCTTCAGGTGATTGCGGGCATCTTCAACGCGATCACGTGAGATTTCCGAGGCGCGCAGATAGCCGTCGATGTCGCCATCGATTGCGATCACTGCACCGCGTGCATCCACGCTCTTAACCGTGCCGACAATGACTGCGCCCTTCTCGTTGGTGGTCGCGTAGTTGGTGAACGGATCACCATCCAGCTGCTTGATGCCCAGCGAAATGCGCTCGCGCTCGACATCGATGGCCAGCACAACGGCACCCACTTCGTCGCCCTTCTTGAAGTCGCGCACGGCTTCCTCGCCGGCTTTGCTCCAGGACAGGTCGGACAGGTGTACCAGACCGTCGATGCCACCGGGCAGGCCGATGAACACGCCGAAGTCGGTGATCGACTTGATCGAGCCCGCAACCTTGTCGCCCTTGCGATGGTTGTCGGCGAATTCCTGCCAGGGGTTCGGGCGGCACTGCTTCATGCCGAGCGAAATACGGCGACGGTCTTCGTCGATTTCCAGGACCATGACCTCGACTTCGTCGCCCAGGGCCACGACCTTGCCGGGGTTGACGTTCTTGTTGGTCCAGTCCATCTCAGAGACGTGCACCAGACCTTCGATACCGGGCTCGATTTCAACAAACGAGCCGTAGTCGGTGATGTTGGTGACCTTGCCGAACATGCGCGT
>DGIT01000069.1:19889-22453 GCA_002386465.1 Burkholderiales bacterium UBA4615
CCCACCGCGAGCACTTCCGAGGGGTGACGCACACGACGCCAGGCCATGTCGGTGATGTGCAGCAGACCGTCGATGCCGCCCAGATCGATGAAGGCGCCGTAGTCGGTGATGTTCTTGACGGTGCCCTTGACGATGGAGCCTTCGGCCAGGGTCTCGAGCAGCTTGGCGCGCTCTTCACCTTGCGAGAGTTCGATCACGGCACGACGCGACAGCACGACGTTGTTGCGCTTGCGATCGAGCTTGATGACCTTGAAGTCCATCGTCTTGCCCTCGAAGGGCGTGGTGTCCTTGACCGGGCGCATGTCAATCAGCGAGCCGGGCAGGAAGGCGCGAATGCCGTTGGTCATGACCGTGAGGCCGCCCTTCACCTTGCCGGTGATGGTGCCATTCACGAGTTCGCCGTCTTCCAGGGCGCGCTCGAGGTTGACCCAGGCAGCCAGGCGCTTGGCGCGGTCGCGCGACAGACGGGTTTCGCCGTAGCCGTTTTCCAGTGAATCGATGGCCACCGAGACGAAGTCGCCGATGTTGACATCGAGCTGGCCACGGTCATCGTGGAATTCTTCAATCGGGATGAAGCTTTCGGATTTCAGGCTGGCATTGACGACCACGAAGTTGTGATCGATGCGGACCACCTCGGCGGTGATCACTTCACCCTGGCGCATCTCCTGTTTAGAGAGCGATTCTTCAAAGAGCGCGGCAAAACTTTCGGTTTCGGGAAGAGCAGCAGTGTTCAAGTTGACGTCCTGTGATCTCGCCGGATACGGGAGCCTGCTCGCTGCCTCGCAGGTGCGATGCGGCGATCAGGGGTTGGGGTGGGTTGGACCCCGCGTCCGGCGGTGTTGACTACCAAACCCCTCTTTCAAACCCGGCGGCGAGGGCCTACGGTGTTTGAGTGACGGGCGACCTGTGCGACGACCAGAGTTCCAGCACCTTCGCGACGGTCTGTTCGATGTCGAGATGTGTGGAGTCCAGTACGAACGCGTCTTTTGCTGCGGCCAGCGGGGCGGATGCACGAGACATGTCGCGCGCATCGCGTTCCTGAAGACCCTGCAAAAGGGCCGCTAGGTTAGCCGAAATTCCTTTTTCGATCAACTGCTTATAGCGACGTTGCGCGCGCGACTCGGCGCTCGCTGTGAGGAACACCTTCAGTTGAGCATCGGGGAAGACGACCGTGGCCATGTCCCGGCCATCGGCCACCAGACCAGGATGCTGACGAAACTGGCGCTGCAGGTCCAGGAGCGCTGCGCGAACCGCGGGGTGAACCGCCACCCTGGAGGCGCCCTGCCCGGCAACCTCGGTGCGGATGGCGTCGGTAGCGTCCTGGCCGTCCAGCAGGATGCGGCCGTCGTGGGTGAAGCGTGCGCTCAGGGCAGCGGCCACCGGGGCCACTGCCGATCCATCGTCCAGATCGACCTGGCGTTGATGAGCCGCCACGGCGGTCAGGCGGTAGAGCGCGCCACTGTCCAGGTAGTGAAAACCGAGGGCGTGGGCGACACGCTGGGCGACGGTGCCCTTGCCGGAGGCGGTGGGGCCATCGATGGCGAGAACGGGGGGAAGGATGGTCGGGGCGGTCATGGATGCAGGAAGCGGGTTGTCTCAAGAACGCTGTTTGTTGACGCGCGATGCACGCATTTAGAGACGCTTTGGGCTAATTTGCGCCAACGGAACAGTTCCGCAAGACTCGGTTCACGGTAGCGTGGTGATGTCCCGTTGTGGCCCGTTGTGACGTGATTCAGCGTCTTGGCTGATACATGCCCGCTCTCTGGCTACGCATCAACGCGCGCCACATCAATGCCAACCGATCGAGCGAGTTCCAGAAAGTTGGGGAACGATGTGCCGACGTTCAGGGTATTTTGGATGCTGATCGGTGCTGATGCACGCAACGACGCCACTGCAAAGGACATCGCGGGGCGGTGGTCGCCATGCGAATCGACCTCACCGCCTGAAAAGACATGCGCCTGCTCGCCCCGTCCCTCGATGATCATGCCGTCCTCGGTAGGCGTGCAATCAATGCCCAGGCGCTTGAGCCCCTCGGCCATGACGGCAATCCGGTCGGATTCCTTCACCCGCAGTTCCTCAGCACCGGTCACCACCGTACGGCCGTGCGCGCAGGCAGCGGCGATGAAGAGGATCGGAAATTCGTCGATGGCCAGT
Source organism: Burkholderiales bacterium UBA4615 (assembly GCA_002386465.1). GTDB lineage: Bacteria > Pseudomonadota > Gammaproteobacteria > Burkholderiales > Burkholderiaceae_E > UBA4615. The sequence goes on from DGIT01000069.1 coordinate 22,044, forward strand.
GGCACCAGCTCGGGCGGTACGTGGATGCCTTTGAGTTCGGAGGTGCGCACCCGCAGGTCGGCCACCGGTTCGCCGCCCACCGTGCGCGGGTTCTCAAGCGCGAGTTGGGCGCCCATCAGACGAAGAATGTCGATGACGCCGGTTCGGGTCGGGTTGACGCCAACATGACGCACGATGACGTCAGATTGTCTGGCGATAGCGCCAGCCACCAGAAAGAAGGCCGCCGACGATATATCCGAAGGCACATCAATATCAGTGGCTTTGAGCGTCTGCCCGCCCCGAACCGAAACGGTTGAACCGTGCACATCGACTTTCACGCCAAAGGCCGTGAGCATGCGCTCGGTGTGGTCACGGGTGGGGGCGGGCTCCGTGACGCGGGTCTCGCCCTGGGCGTACAGACCCGCGAGCAT